>USHA01000005.1 GCA_900554325.1 uncultured Collinsella sp. | reverse complement strand
TGCCGCCGGCGTTGACCGCAGCCCAACCCGAGGCCTGGTCACAACCGACCGCGCCGCCCGAAACAACCGTCACTCCCGCCTCGACCGCCACCTTTGCCGCAAGCTCTGCCACGGCAAGACCATACGGCGAGGCCTTTCGCGCGCCGATGATGGAGAGCGCGGGCGTCGAAAGCGCCTCGGGGTTGCCGCGCACATAGAGCGTCTGAGGTACATCAGAAAGCTCCAAAACGGTCTCGGGATACAACGCGTCACCTGGATGCAGCTCGAAGGTCCCCTCGGCCATCATTGGTCCCTCCTTCCCTGGTACATCGCCGCCTCGAGCACGTGGTCCTGCGTCACTTGCTCGCTCTCGGCGACATCTGCGATCGTGCGCGCAATGCGAACCAGGCGCACGATGCCACGCCCTGTGAGATGCGTGCGTTTGGACAGACCGAGTACGCATTTCTCGGCAGCATCATCGAGCTCAAAGGTCGAAACGACGCCGTCAATGGACCGCGTCTCGTCATCCTCGGCCTCGGCATCCGCATCGTCCATACGAGACTCGCGCCAGGTGCGAAAAGCGCGACCGCGCACAACGTAGTCACGTAACTCGGCCGACGACATACCCTCCGCGCCCTCGATAATCACCTGGGGATCGGGACGGGTCACATCGATCATCATGTCGATACGGTCGGCCAAAGGACCGCGCAGCTTTGCCCGATAGCGCTCGACCATCGATGCCGAGCAGCGGCACGGCACCTCGCGGTCGCCCAAAAAGCCGCAGGGGCAGGGATTGCTCGCAGCGAGCAGCTGAAAGCGCGACGGGAAGGTAAAGGCCCCGTCGACGCGTACGATCATCACATAGCCGCGTTCGATGGGCTGACGCAGCGTCTGCAGCACACCCGTGGGAAACTCGGCAAGCTCGTCCAAAAAGAGCACGCCGCCATGAGCAAGGCTAATCTCACCCGGGTGCACCGGGCGCCCGCCGCCGATAAGGCCTGCGGTCGAAATACTGTGATGGGGACTGCGGAAGGGCCGGTGCCCCGCCAACAAGCCATCAATGTTCTCGCCCAAAACCGAATGGATGCACAGTGCCTCCTGCTGATCCTCAACGGAAAGCTCAGGCAGAATGCCAGTCATACGGCGCGCAAGCATCGTCTTGCCCGATCCCGGGGACCCGATCATAAGCAAACCGAGCTCACCCGCTGCCGCCAGTGCCATGCCGCGTTTGGCAACCTCCTGCCCCAGCACGTCGGCATAGTCGAGTTCGGGCTCAAAAGTAGCCTCCACACCCTCGGAATCCAGATAATGCCGCGCGGCATCGCCCATGCCATGGGCAAGCTGAGACAAATGATCTATGAATCCGCAATCCACGCCCGCGAGTGGCACATGCTGGTCTGATCTGCCGGCGATAAAAGACAGCCCCAAATCACGCGCCAATAACTGAAACGCCACCTCGCCCTTGACGGGAAGCACCGTACCGTCCAAGCCAAGCTCACCGGCGATAAGACAACGATCGAGGTTGTCGCGGGGAATCTGACCATCGGCCGCCAATACCGCGATGGCGATGGGAAGATCAAAGCCGCTACCGGTCTTGCGAATATCGCCAGGTGCCAGGTTAACGGTAATGCCCGAGCGTGGGATCTCGAACCCGGCGGAGCGCATCGCACAGCGAATGCGACCACGCGACTCCATCACCTCCATACTCGGGATGCCGAGCATCTGAATGCCCGGAACGCCGCCGGCAAGCGAGACCTCGACCGTGACGTGAATCGCCTCGACGCCGCGGATGCAGGCCGCGTGAACGGCAAACGTCTCGAACGCCATCACGACACCTGCCAATCGAACGCGTTGTACTGATGCTCGATCTCGGCGATATGCCCGCCGCGAATGGTGACACCCACGGCATCGAAGCGAATCGCCTTGAGCGGATAATGCTCCATGAGATAGCAACTTGCGATGCGGCGGTAGCGGCGTTGCTTTTGGGCGTCCACGGCTTCCTCGGGAAAGACCCGCGTAGTGCAATCCAGGGCGACGCGTCTGGTCTTGACCTCGGCCATCACCACGACATCGTCGAGCTCATCAAGCAGCACCAGATCGGCCTCGCCCTCGGTGCAACGATAACCCTGTTCCAGCAAGGTGTAGCCGCGCTCGTTAAAGTAGTCGATGGTGATCAGCTCGCCCAGCATGCCCAGCTCGCGGGGACTGAGTCCCTTGATAAACTCGGGCGTCATCGCCCCGCAGTCGAGCTCGCCGTTTTCCCAACGCTCCTTGAGCCGCTGCGTCTTGCTCTTTTTGCTTGCGGCACTCATGGGGTCTCCTTTCCCGCACACTGCATTGCCCCGATGATGAGGGCACCTTTCATGCGGGTAAGTACCGGAAGCAAACCAAAAGCTGACCAAATGCCAACAAAAAACGGGCCGTACGCAACAATCACGTTGCACACGGCCCGCTACCAGCAGGTTTATAAAACGCCAGGGGTCCCTGTCTCCACAATTGACCTAGAAAAGGCGCTCAGTCTGCAGAAAGTTTCCGCAAAAGCTCACGCGGTGCAGCGGACAAAGTCCATGTTTGCGAATCGCCTCGATGTGCTCGGGGCTTGCGTAGCCCTTCGACTCGGCTAGATGATACTCGGGGTACTCGGCGTCGTACTCGACCATCATCTCGTCACGCGTGACCTTGGCCATGATGGACGCCGCGGCGATGCAGGCGATCTTGGCATCGCCCTTCACCACGTCGCGCTCGTTGGGAACGGCGCCCAAGGGGTTGCCATCCATGAGGACGCAGTCGGGTTCAAGTCCCGTATCGGCCACGGCGCCCGCAACGGCAGCGCGAATGGCGCGGGCCATGCCCATCTCATCGATATCCTTCGGCGCAATATGGCAAAAACCGATCGCCGTCGCCACCTCGGCAATCTTCACTGAGAGCAACTCTCGGCGCGCCGGCGTGAGCTTTTTGGAATCGTTGATACCCCAAACGTGCGGCTCCATAGGAAGACAGACGGCGCACACCGTCAAAGGACCGGCCACCGATCCGCGACCCACCTCGTCGACACCAACGACCACCCCATCGCCGCCAAGCTCATGCATAAGCTCATACATGTCATTGACGCGCTCGCGCTCGGCAAGCTCTTTGGCATGGCGTTTGAGGGCGCGTTCGCAAGCCTTGATCACCTGCTGGCGCGGATCCTCGCGATAATGCTCCACGAGGGCGGGAATCTCCTCAAACGTGGCGCTCGCCAGCTCGCCGGCAACCTGCGATGCCGAAACCGAGCTCGTCATGTTGGCCATACCAGGCCCTCCTTGCATGCAAATCAGATAAAAAGAAGGGCCACCCGAAGGTGACCCTTGTGTCCAAACGAGTGGACAGACGCTGCGATCTTCTTAGCGCTTCTCGGGGATGCGAGCAGCCTTGCCCACCTTGTCGCGGAGGTAATACAGCTTGGCGCGACGGACGCGACCATGACGAACGACCTCGAGCTTGGCGATCTTGGGGCTGTGAAGCGGGAAGGTACGCTCAACACCGACACCGAAGGACATCTTGCGGACGGTGAAGGTCTCGCGGGCACCGGCGCCGGCCATGCGGATGACGTCGCCCTGGAAGACCTGGATGCGCTCGCGGTCGCCTTCCTTAATGCGGTAGTGAACCTTGACGTTGTCGGCGACGCGAACCTGAGGAATGTCCTCGCGGATCTGCTGACGCTCGATTGCGCGGATGTAATCCATGTGCAATTCCTTACTCTTCTAGAGGTGCCGTACCACCTTGGCCGGCACGTAGTTGAACAAACGTATTCGAGTATACACGCGCGGGTTTCTGCTGCAAGAACAATTTTTTACGCAGACAAAAAGACAAAACCCGCACATGATAACCGCCCGCCTCACGAATGAGGCGGGCGGCATGAAGGGGGCTACGCTAGGCGTCTATACCCAAAACGTTAGGCGGAGCGCTTCGCCTCGAGCTTGGCCTGGGCGGCAGCCAGGCGTGCGAGGGGCACGCGGTAGGGCGAGCAGGACACGTAGTCCACGTCGGCCACGTTAAACAGGCCCTTGATGGACTTGGGGTCGCCGCCGTGCTCGCCGCACACACCAAAGTGCATTTCGGGGTTGGTGGCTCGGCCCTTCTCGACAGCCATGCGCACCAGCTCGAGCACCGCCGAGTCGATGGTCTCGAAGGGATTGTCCTTCAAGATCTTCTTATGCATGTACAGCGGGATGAACTTAGCCTCGGCGTCGTCACGCGAGAAACCGAAGGTCGTCTGGGTGAGGTCGTTGGTGCCAAAGCAGAAGAAGTCTGCGTGATGGGCGATCTCGTCAGCGACCATGCAGGCGCGCGGCAGCTCGAGCATCGTGCCCACGGGAATATTGAGCTCGACGCCCTCTTCGTCAGAAACCTCGGCGATCACGCGTTCGATAACCTCGCGGGTCTGGACATGCTCGGCCGTGATGGAAACGAGCGGAACCATGATCTCGGGGCGCGGATCGACGCCTTCCTTGATAAGGCGGGCAGCAGCCCTGGCGACGGCGCGGACCTGCATGAGCGGCAGATCGCCAAAGACGACGGACAGGCGCACGCCGCGCAGGCCGAGCATCGGGTTGGACTCGACCATGCCGTCAATGCGACGCAGGCGGGCGCGCAGGGCAGTGAGCTCCTCCTCGGGAGCGCCGGCGGCCTCCTTCTTGGTGATGGCGACCTCGAGCTCGCGAGGATTATCCAAGAACTCATGAAGCGGCGGATCGAGCAGGCGGACGACCACATCGCGACCAGACATGGTCTTGAACATCGCCAGGAAGTCCTCGGTCTGAACCTTAAGCAGGTCGGACAGGGCCTGCTGCTTCACGGCCTCATCGTCAGACAGGATAAAGCTCTGGATGATGTTCTTGCGATCGCCCAGGAACATGTGCTCGGTGCGGCACAGGCCAATAGCCTCGGCGCCAAACTCGAGGGCAAGCTCGGCATCCTCGGGATTGTCGGCGTTGACGCGCACATGGTTGGCATGACCGTCGGTCTCGTCCAGGCGAATCTCGTCGGCCCAGGACAGGATAGTGTCCAGGTCGCCGGTAAGCTCGGCCGAAACCAGATCGACGGCGCCGTCGACGACGATGCCCTGGGTGCCGTCGATGGAGATGACATCGCCCTCGTGCAATACGCGGTCGCTGCCCTCGATGCGCACGACCTTCTCGGCCGCGTCGATATGGAAGCGCTCGACACCGCAGACGCAGGGCGTACCCATGCCGCGGGCGATAACGGCGGCATGGCTCGTCTTGCCACCGTGGCTCGTCAGGATGCCCTCGGCGGCAACCATGCCCTTCAGGTCGTCAGGGTTGGTCTCCCAACGAACCAAGATGACCTTGTGGCCTTCGGCAGAACGCGCGACGGCGTCATCGCTCGAGAACACGACCTCGCCCACGGCGGCACCGGGGCTGGCGTTAAGGCCAGTCGCGAGCGCCTCGTACTTCTTGGAGGAATCGAACTGCGGATGTAAGAGCTGGTCGAGCTGCGCGGGGTCGATGCGGCTCACAGCCTCCTCGCGGGTGATGAGGCCCTCCTCGACCATCTCGATGGCGATGCACAGGGCGGCGGTGGCGGTTCGCTTGCCCACGCGGGTCTGGAGCATCCAGAGCTTGCCCTGCTCGATGGTGAACTCGATGTCGCACATGTCGCGATAGTGATCCTCGAGCGTCAGGAACACGCGCTCGAGCTCCGCGCCTGCGGACTCAAGCCCCGGAGTGGTCTTGAGATCGGCGATGGGCTCGGTGTTGCGAATGCCGGCGACGACGTCCTCGCCCTGGGCGTTGACCAGAAAGTCGCCGTAGAACTCCTTGGTGCCGTCGGCCGGGTTGCGGGTGAAGGCGACGCCGGTCGCAGAGGTCTCGCCCTTGTTGCCAAAAGCCATGGCCTGGACGTTGACGGCGGTGCCGAGCTCGTCGGAGATGCCGTGCTGCTTGCGGTAAATGCAGGCGCGCTCGTTCATCCAGCTGCCAAAGACGGCCTGGATGGCAAGGCGAAGCTGGAGCTCCGGATCGTGCGGAAAGACGGGCTTACCATCGGCGACCTCGAGCTCGGGGTACAGGGCGGCCTCGACGTTGGCGGAGAAGATGCCCTTGAAGGTCTCGACGAGCTCCTGCAGGTCCTCGGCCGAAAGCTCGGAATCGACGCGGACGCCGGCAACCAGGCGGGCCTGGGTCAGGGCGTTCTCGAACAGGTCGGCGTCGACGCCCATGACGACGTTGGAGAACATCTGGATAAAGCGGCGATAGCTGTCCCAAGCAAAGCGCGGGTTCTGCGTCTGGGCGATGAGGCCCAGGACGGAATCGTCGTTGAGGCCCAGATTGAGGACCGTGTCCATCATGCCGGGCATGGAGAACGGAGCGCCAGAGCGCACCGAGACGAGCAGCGGATCGTTGGCATCTCCGAGCTTCTTGCCGCAGCGGGCTTCGAGGTCGGCCTCGGCGGCAACGATCTCGTCAAGCGCGCCGGCAGGCCAAACATTGCCGGCACCGGAGTACTCAACGCAGGTCTGGCAGGTAATGGTAAAGCCACCGGGGACCGGCAGGCCGATACGGCTCATCTCGGCAAGGTTAGCGCCCTTGCCGCCAAGCACAAAGTTCATAGACTTGTCGCCCTCGGTGACACAAGTGCCCTGGGCGTCGGTTCCAAAACGGTAAACCCTCTTGCAATCGCTCACGATACTTCCCCTTCTATGTGTTCGCACACACGACCGTGGTAACGAATCGACCCGCCGGATGCGGACCGTGAGGGAACTATACGGCGGGTTTTGGGCGGGCTTGAGCAGAGGCTGCGCGGTTTGGTAAACGTGCTAAAACTGGCGGTAAACGGTAGGTAAAGGTGGTTACCTTATGAAGATACCAGTACAACGTAGTCGCAGGTCAAAAGCGGTATAAACTGCTAAAACGCTTTAGCAAAAAGCTGTAATTATTGGAATGGAATCTCTTAAACTACACAATAGCCAAGAAAGACAAAATCTATCAGAAGTATTTGTCCCAGGGATTTTGGTCAGAGTAGCTAATTTGGGACGGGGCTATTTTAGCCACCCCGGCAGATAGCGCGAATGCTTTGGCGGAGTAACGGCCGGGGTAGCTAAAAAAGCCCCATTACAGTTTGAGTCGTCCGAAAGGGCGGCTCCTTACTAGTTCTGGTAATACGATTGAGCCGTACCGATGGTCGCTGGCCGACCGCGACCGCGACGCGGCCTCCACCCGAGACCCCCATCTCGACACATAGCCCGTCATCCGACGAAAGCGCGCAGGTCGTCCTGTATAGGCGCATGGTGTCCCCCTCCGCCGCAAGAGGGAAACGAAAAAGCCCCTCTTTGCCACTACGGACAAAAGGGGCCTCCCAGGGGAAACGTGTTACAAAGCCTTCTTTGCAGGACGATGAAGATCAGAAACCCAACGTCGTACGCGTAGGGACTTACCCAACACCCACGCCATTTCGATCTTCTGGGCCTTCAACGCCACGTCCCGATAAGCATCCGGGCATCGGAATGACCTCGTCGCAAGCCGCAAGCATCTCTTCGTCATGAGTGACAACAATTACAATATGGTCTCTCTTAACCTCATGAAGCAATTTAATTAGCGCGCTCCGGCTCTTCGCATCAAGCGCTGAAGTTGACTCAAGAAACAACATGACGTCCGGCGATTTCAACATCTGCCGCACAATTGCGATGTTCTGCTTCTCCCCGCCGGACACCCCTCCTTTCTTGCTGCCAAGCATCGCTGCCGCCCCGTTCTCCGCAGCGGCAATCATTTTGTCTAACCCCAATATGGCAAGCATCCGATTCAGTTTGTCGGCCTCGAAATCATCAGAAAGCAGCGTAAGATTATCGAGGATCGTCCCCCCAACAATAGGGGGCTCTTGCTCCGTAATGCCAACTCGGCACCGCCGCAATGCGTATCGGTCGATGCGACGCTGTGATACCCCGTTGTAGAGGACGGCCCCTTCCGTGTTATCTGGATATAGACCCAATATCACTGACAGCAGCGAGCTCTTCCCCGAGCCATTTCTTCTTGCTTACTGTTTTTCTTATATTGTAACGATTTTCGATAAGAGGAAAGATAACTCCATGACGCGCAAGCCCGAACTCTAAGCGTTTCCCATCAGCATTGCCCATTTTTCGGATCGAAATCCAAATCCAGCTTCCTATCGCATGCTGAAATCAAATCCTGATCATGGCTTACAACAAGAATTAGCTGATCGAAGGGATTTCGATGAATATACTCCGTGAACTCCCGACGGCTTTCTTCATCTAAATCGTTCGTTGGTTCATCGAACACAAGCACTTCCGGCTGCCTGCGAAGTGCTGCGAATATCCTTAGCTTTCGATACTCTCCACCAGAAAGGTCTCTACAATTCTTGCCTTTTAACGATTCGACGGTTCGATAGAAACTCGGCACAAGCTCTCGGAGGTTTTCGCTCGATCCCCGAATCGACGTCCTCTCAAGGTAATTCTCCACCGTTTCGTTCGGAATAAAGAGCTTTTGCGGGCACACCGCAAACAGGTCCCGTCGGATCGTCTCCATATCGAGCTCTTCATATGGCACCGACCCCAAAGCCCGATGTCCCCCAGCAGAATATAGTCCAAGGAGCACCTTCAGAAACGTGCTTTTTCCGCATCCGTTCGGCCCGGTAATGGCATAGGTTTTTCCTTCCTCCACCTCCACGGAGAGGTCGCGGTATAAGTAGGGCTTTCCCGCGTATCGGTACGCGATGTTGGACAACGATATGCTCTCCACGTGCCCAACCGTGAGGGTGCCGCGGTCCTCGGCGTCCTCCGTCAGAGCCCCCAATCGGTCGAACGAGGCCCTTGCGTCCTGATACGATTTGAAATAATTCAAAAAATACTTGAAGCATCCGAACGCCATCGAGTAATACGAGTTCACCATTGTGAACTCGCCTAAGCTCATTCTTCCGCTCAATATTTCCATCCCGGAGATCACGAGCAGTGCCCCCCGAAACACAGACGAGATCAGGCCGTCGCTTGATGTGGCCAGATTCGAGACCCTACTTGCTTTCATGTAAATCGGGTAGTACCCCTCGAATACCCCTTTGAGCGTCCGAGCGCTCTGGTTATATGCGCCATCGCACTTAATGTCAAACAACTGCGACAGCTCGCCGCTCACGGACGCGAAAAGCTTACTCAAACCCTCCTTGTTCGCAAGCGAACTGTTGTACAACGGCTTTTTCAACGCCCTGAATAAAATGAAGTACGCAACAAGCGAACATGCACTTAACACCAGGAACACCGGATTAATCGAAAACAGGATGATGCATATCAACACAACCAGAACGATGTTAAGCCCGATCGTCAGGAAGTTGTTCACGACAAACGATGACACCGCATTCGAATCCGCATACACCCTCTGCGTTGTATAGGATGGATCCGCCTGCTCCCCCTTTTCCAGGGGCCCCCGTTCAAACGACTCACACGTGGTCCCCATCAGTCTCGTCGTCATCTCCAAGATGACGCGCGATACGTTCACACCCATCGCATACGACATGAAGGAGGCCGATATCCCTATGCCCGCAACAAAGGCCGCAAACCACACGACGCGAGATGGATCCCTATTCGTCACGAGAAAGTCTACAAACCCACCGTTTAAGGCGGGCATGACGCACGAGAGAGCAAAATTCACCAGCATGAGAATCACGAAAAGCCGTGACCCTTTACACCGAAACAACTCGTGAACCGTCTTCTTAAACATGCCAGCTCCCATCAAGCGGCCTTTTATCCAAAACTGAATTTGCTCGCCGCTTAATCGCTCCCATATATCCCTTGTTGTTAATCCTTGCTCAAGACATTATCTCGGGTTGCGGTGCCCAGGATTCCATTTCACCTTTATATACATACGAATAAGCCCCCTATTTGCATAGGCAAGCGCGGCGATTATAACAGCAGCCACCATCAGACCGAGAATAGCCCTTTTGTCCGGAAAAAGGGACGAGAGAAAAAGGCATATTGCGGAGAAAACTATAGACGCCCCCACCACTCGGTTTGCGCCTAGAGACTCGGCCGTCCGCTTTGCCTCCTCTAAACGCTCTCCCGATAGCAATGACATTCCGGCAAGCAATCCCGTGAGCTTGCCTCGATATATCATTATTCCGAACAACAGCAGCAGGCATGACCCCACCATTGAAACCACAACGTCCGACATCGCCATCACTCCAGTCCACTCCTTCAATACCAGCCCTATCGACAAACATCAAAACTTTTTTTAACCTAATATTGTATATCGATATAAATATATTCTTTTATATATCGTTTCGATTTGTGATGTTTTATCGAACGAGTTGCTATTCGAGGAAGATAGGCCACAACCAAAGGAGATCAATGGAATCCGTGAATGTTTGGAGCGCGCAAATCTCATCATTGCCTGGAGTCATCCCTATCCCCCTCGACCCAAGCTACCTTCGCAGTGAACCAAATAACCGCCTGAGCGTCCTAAGCTCAGATGGGAAACAAATCTATACGATCCTCAACAGGGTCGCTAAAGAGATTCTTGACTTATGCGACGGCACCTGCGATTTGCCCAAAATTCTCCGTCTGTTCCAAGAAAAATACCCAGATCAACCGCGCGAGACGCTAGCGCATGACCTGGCCCAAACCCTGCATAGCCTGACCGTAAACTGTCTTATCGTTTGGAAGAAAGAAGGGAGATATATGAACGACCCTTTCGGCTCCGATTACCTAACATCGGTGAATCCCGACGAGCTGCTTATTCTCGCGGACGCGAGCAGGTTTGCTGAAATCGAAGAGGCGGCTGCAAAATCCCTCTCTGCAAAACAGTCCAAAAATGGCAATAGGATCTATTTCTCTGAGTTCGACGTTGAGCCCGAATTGGAGAACTTTCTGGTTCTTCGCCAAAGGCTCTTTTCCTTTACCCATGATTATTTTCTACTCACGAGCCAGTCCGGAGAAATTAATGGATTGATAATATGCGAGCCGGCCACTAATCCCGCCGGCCGCAGCGTCATCATCAAATTTATCTCATGCAGCTCCACGCTGCTTGCCGGTGTGCTCGACCGCCTTGCGGAATACTACGGATCTTCCGCTCCCAAAGCCTACCGCGCGCTCAGAATTGACGCGCCTGATTCCACCCCAATCGCCGAACAACTTGACCATTCCGACCAGCGCCTTGGCTTTTCCTTAGTCGGCACCCTGCCCAATGAGCTCGACTCGGGCGACGTCAAGCTGTTTGTTCGCCCGCTCGATAAGAAGCAATAATGAGCATGCCGGCAATAATCGGAGCGCCCCACAGCGTTGCGCTCGACATTACAAACAAATGCAACCTTCGTTGTCTACACTGCTTCAACAACAGTGGAGAAAACGATGTCGTCGCGAACGAATTATCCGACAACGAAGTCCTCGAACTCGTCGACTCGATTTGTCAAATGCACCCCTTTAGCTTCTGCTTCTGCGGAGGCGAGACCCTCCTGCGAAAGGATCTTGTCATCGAGTCCTTGCGGCGGCTCAGCGCATCTGGCGTCAAATGCAACCTCGTGTCAAACGGTCTGCTCGCAAACTCAAATACTTTGCATGAGCTCGAACGCGCCGGTTTAAACGGCATACAGTTTAGCCTCGATGGCCTACGCGATTCTCACGAACATATGCGAGGACTCTCGGGATTATACGACCGGGTGCTCGACGCCATCGATATCACGCTGAACGAAACCTCACTGCACCTTTCAATTGCCTTTTGTCCGACATCGTTCAATGTCGACGATTTCAAACCAGTTTGCACGATGCTTCGAGACAAGCTGAAATCGTCGGGTAGAACTGACCGAATTGACCTTAGAGTTCAGCCGCTCATGCTCCTCGGTAGAGCCCGAAGAAACCGCACGATTCGCCCTTCGAATAATCAATACCGTCGGCTAGTCAACACGATCAATGACCTTCGATACGATCCGGACTATCGAGGCTATTTCATGCTTGAGTGGGGCGACCCCATCGACCACTTGGTCAGATTCCCTCAACTGCAAATGCAATTTGACCAAGTGGCCATCCACGCCAATGGCGATATCGTCGCATCCCCCTATATACCTCTCATCATCGGAAACGTTCGCAAACACAGCCTTCAGGAATACTACGATGCCGGAATGGCAACCGTTTGGGATAAGCCCGTTGTTACCGCGTTGGCCAATCGTATGCACTCGATTGACGAGATGGAAGAGATCTCATCGTTGATTGCAGACATCAATATGGACGGCGACCTCTATATCGACCTGATCGACGATGATCTAGGCGACCTGAGCGTCCTGTCACAATTCTAAGGAGATGTTCCCATGTATGAGACCCCAGAAGTAGAGAAGATGGATTCCAAAACCGGCCCCGTTCCCGTTGTGGTCAACTTTGCAGCCGTCGTGGATAACGTAGTCGCAGCCGTCTATGATGCCGTCGTTGCGGCCTACGCATTCTGGTACTCGGCAGACAACGACGGCACCGGGACGAGTGCAGCACAGAACTAGTCGCCGGCTCATCGAGCAATCGCCTCGCCTATCACTGCATGCGATTGACTGCGCAGCCCCAGCCAACGCCCAAAGCGCCTTGAAGAGCTGCTTGTAACATTCGTTCATTCAACAGCGAGATCTCTTCACCATTCTCGGCCGGCCCGACAGATCGACACATCAGTCGGGCCGGCCAGACTTATACAACGCGGCGACTCCGCTCACGCCACCCCCCCCCCCCCCCCGAAACTCACGCTGTAATCACACGGGCAATCAACAGTGAATCCTGTTATGCGACATGGGCAAACGGCCACGTGCGCGATTAAAACGAATTCACTTAACAGACTTCAAGAATGCTTTAGCACCGCAGGATGGCCATACGCGGAGCGCGGCACGCATAAGCCAAAAGCGGCATTAAAAGCCATCCCCTTCCCTGCTGAATGCGCGTCCTAGCCCATCAACCGGTCGGACCATCGCGAAGATGATCCGTGCTTCCATACTGCAATGCGATATCAAGCATCACGAATAGTCCCCGCCCAACGGGGTTCTCCCCTCCGCAGGCGTTTCGGAACCCGCCCCCATCCCAAATTCCCACGCAGCGGCCGCGTTCACCGCCGCCGCGGGGGCCCTAGCTCCCCCGCGGCGCGGGCACGGGCGGCGAGGTCGGATGTGAAAGCCGGACCGCAGAGGTATCGAGCGCACGCGGCCAGGGCCTCGAGGGCGCCTGGCGGGTAGGGAGATCCGAGCATGAGGCAGGACAACGCGCAGGCCCGCAAAAGGTTCACGAGCTCCCCCGCGACGCGGCAGACCCTCGGCTGCCCCTCGTAAAGGATGCAGAAGACACGGTCGAGGTCCGACGGTTCGACCAGGCTGTACCGGCAGTCCGCGTACAGTGCGCAGCCCCTCCCGCGCGGGTCGCCGTCCGAGTCCTCATCCGGCTCATGATGGCGCACCTCGACCCAAAGGCCCTCCAACACATCGTCGAACCCGAAATCGAGCTCCGCCTGGACGCTCTCGCCGAACGCATCGCCCAGGGCGAGCTCCGGCACCTTCGTCACACGGCCGTCCAGCCACTCAATCTCTGTCATCGCGCGCATGGTCCAAGCCCCTTCCGACACGGGATTGTCAGCTCAACCCGACCCTTACCCATACGGACGAACATAACTCGCCAGGGGAAGCCCCTGAAGGCCGTGCGCCACAACATGAGGCCGAATCCGCCCCCGGCTGGACAGGCCAACAACGAAGGAGCACACGGAACCGGCGCGGCGTACAACCGTCCCGGCAAGCGTGTCACTTGGCCAAGTCATGATGCCGACAAACCCGGAAATGCTCCAACGGAGCGCCGAACGAGCGTAACAATATAAAGCCGTGCAACACGCGTTGGACGACCAGAACATCCCAAACAAAGGCCTGTCGGTCCCACCTTCAAGCCCAATAGCAAAATGTGCATCAGCGGATTTGCAGCGATACAAGTCTCAACCGCCACCGTCACACCGCAGCGCGCCTAGTCCCACTCATCCTACTGCAAATGTCCCAGAACGAGAAAACGACCAGCTTAACATGCCAACCTTTATATCCGCACGCGCGTAATTCAACTCATAAGGACCGGCTATCCCTTGCCTGTGACACAATCTCAAACGCACAGAACAGAATCATCAGTCCAATCATCGCATAAGAGGCAGCCGAACCTTCAAGCACTATTCCACAAAGAACAATCTCCGCGCCGCCAATAAGAACTGTTATCAAGCGCTCCGCCTTTTTGCTCTCGCCGCTCGCATCAAAAGGCGGCAAAGCGCACAAGATCACATATAGCCCGGGAAGGGAATACAGGATCGATAGTCCAAGCCCCCCATCAACCGCAGTGCTTTGCGTAAGAATCAACTGAACCCAAACGGCAATTATCACTGAGCAGGTTGTCGATAAAAGAAGACTAGAAATATAGCACGCAACAAAGTCCCGTCGCATTCGAGCAGAGAAATCCGCGAACTCTCTTCGCCGCGTGGAAACAATAAGGTACACAGAAATTGCAATAGAACCAATCAGAGAAAACAGCGGAACAACCAGCAATTCAAGCTTATTACCCCATCGGTCAACCACACCCCCACTCCAATGAGCGGGAATTGTATCAGGGAGGACTGACCAAGCCGCCCATAGAATCAGAAATGGAAGAATAGAGAGGACGAAAGATGATAACACTGCAGTAATTTTTTTTGAGGCTCTCATCGATTCCGCGTCTCCTTGCGCACCCACATTCCACTCCGCCTTAAATCAAGTATAAATAAAAACTTGAATGCAAGTTTGTTTTGATTAGTATGGAAACTATATCCATTTAGTTCTAATTTGTTCGTAGTATCAAATCGATACCGACACTAGCATGACGTAGTCTTTCAAGACAGCTATTCAACATTGGAGGTCACCGCTATGGACAATGTGAACCACCTAAACGAACTCTCAATACAGTCCCAGCTTAGCATCCTTGAAAAACTGGTCGCGGACGCGGAACAATCTACCGACGCAAGACGCGATTTCGAAGCTCAGCCTCGTGCCGTATTCCAGAAATATGGAATTACAGACCTCCAAATCAAAGCGGGAAATCGAAAAGTCTCTCTGTACGAACTGGTGGAGTCAACCGAAAAGGAGGCGCGTGTCCCCGTTGCACGCGCAGTATATCGTCGTATCCAACTTGCATATTATGACGAGGACAACGAAGCTGAGCCGCAAACGATACCTCTCGTAAACGTTGTACTTAATGCAAACGCAGTAACGAACGCAAACATCATTCTGAACGCAAACGGAATGGCAAACGCAAACGCGAATGCTCAAAACAACGCCAACCTTAAGTACGACGTCAACACAATGGGCTATGGATCAGCTATTTTTATGAACAAACCTGATGTTGTTGAACTATCGGAATCGTACAAACAAACTTCTGTTTTCAGGAAATTTGATCAAGAGGGCTTGAGTGCAGCGAGGCAAGCAGCCATGCTTAAAACAGCAATCAAGAATTCCAGCTCCAATACCATCAACCCCGAAGGGGCTTCCAATGGGGTCGCCCGCGGGTATTATCGCTCCGTCGAATTCGAAGTTACTTACTCCGAGAACGAAGGCACCTTGGTAATCACCGACGCCCGTTTGCTCGCGGCATGATTTCCGAAAGCTCGCAGCACGTGCTGTTCCGCAGACCTCGAATGCTGACATTTATAACAACATATAAATGTGGCGCTGTGTGTGATCATTGTCTGATGAGCTGCACTCCGAACAACAGTGACAGGCTTACTCTTCCCCAAATGCGGCAATTCATCGATAGCTTCGCCGAAGTATGCGTCGGAAGTGGTGTTGTTGTGTTTACGGGCGGAGAATGCACCCTTCTTGGCGATGACCTTCTCGAGGCCATCGCATATGCGAATTCTTTAGGACTCTTTACTCGAATTGTAACGAATGCGTGGTGGGCAAAAAGCGAAAGAGACGCAGAAACGTTCCTCAACGAATTGAAGTCATGTGGCCTTGACGAAATCAATATCAGCTGCGACGACTTTCATGCGGAATATATACCCCTCGAGAATGTGCGCAACCTTTGGAACTCAGCAAAAACAATGGGCTTTCAAACTCTCGGCATTGCGGTCTGCAGAGATAACAACAGTACAATCAGCCCGGCATACCTGTGCAAGTACCTTAATGAAGACATTCCACTCCTGCATCAGTTCGACGATAATACCCAGCCTCCCAGCGCGCCAGCCCGCTTCATCACGGATTCAGGCATCACGCGAATTGGGCGCGCACGAAATCTCAGTCTCAACCAAAATGCGCGACCGCAGGCACGTCTCTTAGCGTCACACTGTTCCGACTGCGGCCGAGACTTCGTTATTTCCCCAAACTGCCATCTTGCACCCTGCTGCGGAATAAATGCAGAGGGAACTTGGCTTTTCGATCTTGGCAAAATCAATCTGACGGATGACATTAATGAACTGCAGCTGCTCCTACTTAATTACATACAATACATAGGACCAGGAGGGCTGCTGAAGCACTTGCGCACGAGCGGAGGCCTTTCTTCATTTGGGCGCTCAAGCTACCTCTCTCAATGCGAGATTTGCGAAGACATCGCCCTCTCGAAAGAGGCACAGACCTGTCTTGCAAAGCTAGCTCCTAAACTGGCAGCCGACTTGATTGTCGAGACTAAATTCGAGACTACCTTTATCGGAAATGGGTCTGATATACATGATTGAAGTGCTACCCTCTTTAAATTCGCTCTCGAGTAATCCACTCCGTAGATTGGACACTCTTGGAGTAACAGATTTTTTAGACACACTTGACATATCTATAGATCCTTTTGAATGCGCGCATCGCATCTGGGATCAACTTGACAGGGAGCATCAAGAGATCGTCTCCTTCCTGATGCTAGGTGGAGAGATTGATCTCGATTCAGAAGTGGCAAAAAGAAGTCTGCTGAAAGGCACTGTTGAAACCATAGCCTCACTCGGGCTGCTAAGCAAGCACAATGGCAATGCCTCCCTTTCCGGTTTATCTCTAATCCGATATCATGGCATCTGGCTTTTTGCCGATGCGCCATCACCCTCGCCTTTACTATATTTTGGCTCTGATTCAATTGGGCTCGCTCGTCGGCTAAGCCCATCCCCCGGAAAGAATGCCTTAGACCTCTGCTCTGGACCAGGCATCCAGGCACTCATACTGGCAAAATCTGGAATGCACGTCACGGCGATAGATATCAATCCAATCGCCTCAGAAATCTGCCAACTAAACGCACTGGTCAATGGTATTAGCGAAGATTTAACTGTTCTAACCGGAAGTCTCTACAACGCACTAAACAATATCGAAAGCTCTTGCAGCTATGAACTCATTACGGTGAATCCTCCTTTGCTCCCAATCCCAGAAGACGTACCATACCCCTTCGTTGGCGATGGCGGCCCAGATGGCCTCAACATCACAAGCAAGGTTATTCGAGGTGCAGGAGATAAACTCACTGATAGCGGATACCTCTCTGCAATTGGAATGATTGGCCTTGGAACCAACAATCAATCAGCATTTGAACGAATACAGAACGATTTGTTGCAAGCTGGCCTCAATGGCGTCTTGACAATAATCTCGAGCTTTAACCTCGGACCCCAATCTGGCTGGATCGACGGTATCGCATGCACATCTGTTGCACATGCTCCAGGAAAATATTCCAGCAAAGAGGAGGCTGTAAAACAGATATCGCGCGCATACAAAAAAATCCACTACGACCGCGTCTGCACCTATCACTTGAAGGCGTGGAGGGAGAGACAGCCCTTTCAAAATCCCATCCTAACGATTCAAGACTGCTCCGCAGATGGCAACCCACTTGGCCCCTGGATCCTCTAAAGCATCCGTCATACGAAAGCAGGTCAATAGGCTGCGCGCCACTCTCTGATGACGCGCAGCCTATCTCATTTCCCCCGCGCTTTACCGAGCCCGACTCACACCTCATAGTTGGCACCGGTTTTCAAAATGCAAGATTCCGCATACAAAATCACTTCTTCTGTCTAGGTGGCAGACCTACGATTTTTGTAGTATAAAGTTCCTCTCAATGCCTTCAATCTATTTCGAGATTGAGAAGAACTTGCATCGGGTTTCATAGAAGCGATATAGATGATACGTTTTGTCCTATCTATATTCCGACATACATCAGGATGCCTCGTCTTTATCGTCATTTCAATAGTCGGCTTGGCCCTTTCCCACATTGCCCCCTTTTTGAACGGTAAATTAATTGACTTCCCGCACGTGGACCTCGTGGACAGGCCCCCTTGTGTAGCTGCACCCGAGGCGCCTCCCCGTCGCCCTCCAGCGCCGGGGTTCCCCTCCATCACGAAGAGGTAATCCCCGTCCGGCCTCGCCGTCTCTGCAACGCCGAGCCTCCCGAGCGACTCGAGGAGGGCGGGCTCGTCCCAGGAGATTTGACAATACTATAGAGACACGTCCCAAATTAGCTACTCAGTAGTTACTGCTGCTGGGCGCGGCGGGCGGCTCGGCGGGCCCTTGCTTCCTGAATCTCATCGAGGTGAGCGATGATCTCGGAGGCGCTCTCCTCGATCGCCTTGCCGTCGGTACGCACTACAAAGCAACCCAGGCGCTTCATGAGAGCACGAGCCTCCTCGAGCTCGCTTCGCACGCTCTCGGGCTCGGCATAGGAGCCGGCGACGGCACGGGCATAGTCGTCGCCCAAGCGGCTATCGCGAATCTCAGAAATAACGTCGACGGTCGAAATCAGGCCAAACAACCGCATCGGGTCTACCTCGTAAATCGACTTGGGCGGCTCCATACCGTGCGCCAACGGAACGTTGGCGACCTTGTAGCCCTGATAGGCCAAATACATCGACAGCGGCGTCTTGGATGTGCGCGACACGCCCAGCAGCACGATATCGGCACCCGACAGATCGTCGCAACCACGTCCGTCATCGTGCTCGACAAAGTACTCCATGGCCTCGATGCGGTGGAAATACCGGTCATCGGTCTTATGGATCACACCCGCCACTCCTTTTGGCGGCACGCCGATAAGCGACGACAGCACGGCAAGCGTCGGGCCGATCAGGTCGACCGAGCGAATGTGCAGCATGCCCAAGTAGTCGAGCACGCGAGCACGAAGCGCCGGATCGACAATTGTGTGGAATACGGCGATATCGCGATGGTCCGCATCGACATGCGGACCCACAAACGACTTAACCTGCTCCACCGAGGTCACCTTAGGCAGACGTAAAACACGAAAAGCCCCTTCATCAAATTGCCCGGACGCCGCAAGCACCACCTCACAAGCGGTATCACCGAGCGAGTCGGAGATAACGATAACGGTGGGACGAGCGGTGACCGGGCAATCCATGCGGGGCTCCTTTTGCGCTTATGCGCAGGATAGCTTACTTTTTTCGGGCAAGCTCACCGATGTTGGCGATGCCGGAGAAAACGGCCTCGAAGCGGTTGAGCAGCTTAAGGCGATTATCGCGGAGCTGCTCGTCCTTGTCCATGACCATAACCTCGTCGAAGAAACGGTCGATGGGGGCACGCAGGGCGGCGAGGGCAGCGAATGCGGCAGGATAATCCTCGGTAGCAAGCGCGGCATCGACGGCGGTCTGAGCGGCCTCGGAGGCGTCGGCAAGCGCAAGCTCGACCTCGCCCATCAGAGCGCGATCGTACTCCGCGCCCAGTTCGGACTTGGAGATATGCGCCGCGCGGGCGTAAGCGGTCGCCAGGTTGTCGAAGGTCTCGGCGTCGTTCTTGCGGGCCTCATCGAGGGCGGCGCAGCGGGCGAAGAAGACCGACGGGGCAATAATGTGCACAGCGGAAACGGCGGCAACGGTGTCGGCCGGGATCTTCTCGTCGCGGGCCATGCTCACCAAACGGCCGTGGAAGAAGTCGCGAACCTGCTGGGCGACCTCGGCGGCGTCGAACTCAATGCCCTGCTCGCTATAGAGCTCGAGCGCAAAGTCGATGAGCGACGTGGGGTCGATCGGCAGACGGTCGCGAAGGATGTTGATGATGCCGATGGCGGCACGACGCAGCGCGTACGGGTCGGAAGAGCCGGTCGGGGGCTCGCCGATGGCAAAGATGCCGGCAATGGTATCGAGCTTGTCGGCGCAGGCCACGATGCAGCCAGCGGTGCCCTCGGGGAGCTCGTCACCGGCAAAGCGGGGACGATAGTGATCGCGAATGGCGTGGGCGACCTCGTCGTTCTCCCCCATCGCGATGGCGTAGTAACCGCCCATCACGCCCTGCTGGCTCGTGAACTCGACGACGGCGTTGGACACCAGGTCGGCCTTGCACAGGTGAGCGGCGCGGCCGGCATCGGCGGCCAGGTGGGCACCCAGGTGAGCCTCGCGGGCAATAGCGAGCGCGAGCTGCTCAATACGCTCGGACTTGGCGAGCACGCTACCGAGCTTCTCCTGGAAGGCAACCTTGGCCAGGCGCTCACGGAACTCGTCGAGGGAGATCTTCAGGTCCTCCTCGTAGAAGAACTTTGCGTCGTCCAGACGGGCGCGCACGACGCGCTCGTTACCGTCGATCACGCGCTCGGCGTTCTCGGGCTTGCTGTTGGAAACGACCACGAACTCACGCGTCAGCTTGCCCTCGCCGTCATAGATCGGGAAGTAGCGCTGGTTGGTGAGCATGGACTCGCAGATGATCTCATGCGGGACCTTGAGGAACTCCTCATCGAAGGTACCGACGAGCACCGTCGGCCACTCGCAGAGGTTGATGACCTCCTCAAAAACCTTCTTGGGCGTGTCGACATGGCAACCGGGGCGAGCAGCCTCGACCTCGGCGATACCGGCAAGGATGGCCTTACGACGACGCTCGGCAGAAAGCACACCGGCGTCCTCGAGCACCTGCTCGTAGACGGCGGGGCTGGCGACCACATGGTCACCGGGGCCAAGTACGCGATGACCACGCGTGGTGTTGCCACTCGTCACATCGGCAAACGACACGGGCACGACGTCTTCGCCCAGAAGGCAGCAGATCCAACGGACCGGACGAACAAACGTAGCGTGCTCGTGGCCCCAACGCTGGCTGCGATAGTTGGGCCACTGCAGGCCAGCGATAGTCTTCTCGCACAGGGCCGTCAGGATCGGCGTAGCCGGTGCGGAGGGAATGTTCTTCTCGGCGAACACATACTCGCGACCGTCGGTGTCCTCGCGACGGACCAGGTCCTCGGCAGCCACACCGCACTTGCGGGCAAACCCCTGGGCGGCCTTGGTGGCATTGCCGTCGGCATCAAAGGCAATGTTTGCCGCAGGGCCGCGCTTGACCTCATGGACCTCATCGGTCGCGGTGGCGACGTTGGCCACGAGCGCAGCCAGGCGACGCGGGCTCGAGATCACGCGGACCTCGCCATGGGCCAGACCGGCCTCGTCGAGACCCTTGGCGATCATGGTGCCAAGCTGCTTGACGGCATTGTTCAGCGGTGCGGAGGGCATTTCCTCCGTACCGATTTCAAACAGGAAATCCTTAGCGTCTGCCATGGCTTACGCCACCTCGCCTTCCTGGTCGGCATTCTCGTTGACTCCGGCGACCTCGGCCATATAGGCCTCGCAGCACGCCTTGGCGACGGCGCGGACGCGCAGGATGTAGTTGGCACGCTCGACCGCGGACAGCGCGCCGCGGGCATCGAGCAGGTTGAAGGCATGACTGCACTTCATGACGCAGTCGTAAGCGGGCAGCGGCAGCTTGCGCTCAAGGCAGGAGTGGCACTCGGCCTCGTAGTCATCAAACTTCTGACGCATCATCTCGACGTTGGCGACCTCAAAGTTGTAGGCACTAAACTCGCGCTCGTTCTCCAGGAACACGTCGCCATAAGTCATAGGCGTGCCGTCGGGCAGATAGCTCCACACCAGGTCATAGACGGAGTTGACGCCCTGGGCGTACATGGCGATGCGCTCCAGGCCGTAGGTGATCTCGACGGGCACGGGGTCGACCTCGATGCCGCCCACCTGCTGGAAGTACGTGAACTGCGTAACCTCCATGCCGTTGAGCCAGACCTCCCAGCCAAGGCCCCAGGCGCCCAGGGTCGGGCTCTCCCAGTCGTCCTCGACAAAACGGACGTCATGGTCGTTGGGGTCCAGGCCAATGGCAGCCAGCGAACCCAGGTAGAGCTCCTGAGCGTTGACCGGCGACGGCTTGATGAGCACCTGGAACTGATAGTAGTGCTGCATGCGGTTGGGGTTCTCGCCGTAGCGGCCGTCGGCGGGACGGCGGCAGGGCTGCGCATAGCAGGTGCGCCACTCGGCGGGACCGAGCGAGCGCAGCGTGGTCGCGGTATGGAAGGTACCGGCACCGACCTCGGAGTCATAGGGCTGCATAATGACGCAGCCCTGCTCGCCCCAGTACTGCTGGAGGCGCAGGATGATGTCTTGGAAGGAAAGCGATGAAGCGTTCATGCCTCTAATATCCCCTCGTCGAAACGATTACACGGTTAGGTACTGTACTATAGCGGTTTTTAGTCGATAGCGCCGATACGGTTGAGCGGCCAGTAGCGCACAAGCGCCACGGCAATCAAGTTGGAGCGGTCGACCGGGCCAAAGTAGCGTGAGTCAGCAGAGTTCTCGCGGTTGTCGCCCATCACCCACACGCAGTCGTCAGGGACGGTGTAGGGATAGCTCACCTGAGCGCCGGGGGCTTGGACCGAAAGCGGCCAGCTCATGCCAGTCGTATAGTCCTCGTCGAGCGCCTGGCCATCGACGACGACCTTGCCGTCCTGCAGGTCGACCGTCTGGCCGGCCGTGGCAATAACGCGCTTTACCAGCACGTCATGCTCGGACGTGGCATCGGGGTTGTGGAACACCACGATATCGCCTTGCTTGACGGGCTGTCCGAGTTCGAGCGTCACCTTCTGCGCCAGAATCTGGTCTCCGATCTCGATCGTGGACTCCATGGAACCGGTAGGCACAACAAAGGGTTCGACCACAAACGAGCGAATCAAGAAGGTGGCGACCAGCGCGATTGCGACAACCACGACCCACTCAAACGCACCCTTTAGCACGGAATGCTGCGATGGAACCATTCTCACTCCTCGCTCTGCGAAAACGAAGCGTCCAGGATCTCCTGCGCGTACGCGCGCTCATTGGGCGTAAGACGTGCCGTCTCGATAAGATCGGGACGCCAACGACAGGTACGCTCGATGGCATTCTTGCGGCGCCAGGCATCGACCTTGGCGTGGTCGCCGCTCACGAGCACTGGAGGCACGCTCTCGCCATTGAACTCGGCGGGACGGGTGTACTGCGCGTACTCGAGCAGACCACCGTCCTCGGCGGTCGAGAAGGACTCGTCCACGTTGCTCATCTCGTCGCCCAAGGCTCCGGGAATGAGCCGTACGACGGCATCGGCCACGACCATAGCGGGCAGCTCGCCGCCCGTGAGCACGTAGTCGCCGATCGACAGACGCTCATCGGCATACGCATATGCACGCTCGTCGACGCCCTCGTAACGGCTGCACACAAACAGCAGGCGCTCGCTTTTGAGCAGGCGCTCGGCCACATGCTGCGTAAAGGGCTCGCCGCAGGGGGTGAAGAACACCACGGTGGGCTTGGGACCCTCGGAGCTAATAGCCTCAATTGCCTCGGCAATGGGCTCAACCTTCATGAGCATGCCCTGCCCGCCGCCATACGGCTCGTCATCGACGGTGCGGTGGCGGTCGTGCGTCCAGTCGCGCAGGTTATACGCCTTAAAATCAAAAAGGCCGGCCTTGCGGGCGCGGCCCAAAATCGACGTGGACATGACGGGCTCAAACATCTCGGGAAAGACCGAAAGGGTCTCAATCAGCATGCTGTCCTCCCTACTTGTCCATATCGATCAAGCCGTCCATAACGTGGACGGAAATTGTTCCTGTGTCGGGAAGATCGAGCACAACCTGCTCGATCACGGGAATCAGCACCTCGCCGTACCGATCGCCCTCGACAACCCAAACATCGTTGGCGGGCGTCGACATGATCTCGACAATCGTGCCGAGCGACCCAAAGCGCTCGTCGACCACCTCGCGACCCATGAGGTCGGTATAGGCGGCGTCGAGCGAATCGAGCTCAAAGTCGTCACGATTGGCCAGCACATAGCATCCGGTGATGCGCTCGGCGGCCGTCAAGTCGTCTATGCCCTCAAACAAGACCAGATCGCCATCGCCCGTATCGGTGACGGATACGACCGTGCAAAAACGGTCGCGCTTGAGCGCCGGCGGCGTCAAGGCGACACGCATACCCGGCTCCAATACAGAAGGAAGCCCCCGCAGCGGCTGCGCGAGGACCTCCCCCTTCCTTCCGTGCGGTTTGACCACACGGGCGATGTTTTTGTACTGGGACCTCAAGGTCCTAGCCCAGAACCTCTACCTCGACAGCAGTGTCGAGGCGAGCGGCCAGTGCACGGGCGAGCGTGCGAATGGCCTTGATGGTACGGCCACGACGGCCGATGACCTTAGCGACGTCATCCTCGGCAACCGAGACCTCAATCGTGGAGGCGTCGTCACCATCGATGACCTCAAGGCTCACGGAATCCGGGTCGTCGACGATCTGAACAACGAGATATTCGACGAGATCGGCGATGCGATCTGAGAGCATTGCCTCACCCTCGAGCTGTGCAGCGTCAACCTCAGGCACGATTTACTCCTCGGCGCCCTCAGCGGCCTCGGCGGCAGCCTTAGCGGCCTCGGCCTCTTTGGCGAGCTGCTTCTTGGACTTCTTGACGACGGTCTCGGTCTTCTCGCCCTCGTTGGCGGCCTTGACCAGAGCGGCGACGGCGTCGGTGAGCTGAGCGCCCTTGGACTGCCAGTCGGCGATCTTCTCGAGGTCGAGGTTGATGGTCTTGGGGGCGGTCATCGGGTTGTAGCGGCCAACCTCCTCGATGATACGACCGTCACGCGGGGCGCGGGAATCGGCGACGACGACACGGTAGTACGGACGCTTCTTAGCGCCGTGACGAGCAAGGCGAATCTTGACTGCCAAAGGAAACTCCTCCAACCAAGCAGCTTTAGGCTGCAACTACAAACAAACAGTTGAACATAATACGCCATCGACGCGGGCAGGTGAAGTCCGTGAGACCAACTTCTTCGGTGTAGTCGAGGGCAAATCCATATCTTAGACAAGAATTCGCGATTTGCAAGCACATCCACGCACCCCACATGAGCTGCGCGGTATACTCATGACATGGAAAGACGCGA
Organism: uncultured Collinsella sp.; assembly: GCA_900554325.1. Classification (GTDB taxonomy): domain Bacteria; phylum Actinomycetota; class Coriobacteriia; order Coriobacteriales; family Coriobacteriaceae; genus Collinsella. Next base: position 24,870 of record USHA01000005.1, on the reverse strand, counting down.
ACATACATACGGTTATGAGGATGCTGCGGGCGTCACGCCGCCGCCCTGGACGGGTCCGGCGGTGGGCCTGATGGACCTCGATGCATTTTTTGCGAGCGTGGAGATGCTCGATCATCCCGAGTGGCGCGGCAAGCCGCTCATTGTGGGCGGAGACGCCGATTCGCGTGGTGTCGTATCGACCTGCTCCTACGAGGCACGTCGCTTTGGCGTGCATTCTGCCATGGCCTCGGCCGAGGCGCGGCGCCTGTGCCCGCAGGCCATTTGGACGCACGGACACTTTGATCGCTACCGCGAGGTGAGCGCGCAGGTCATGGCGATTCTCGCCGACGAGACCCCGCGCGTCGAGCGCGTATCCATCGACGAAGCCTTTATCGATATCACACCGGGTCGCTTTGCGCCCGAAGACCCGCTGCTGGTTGCGCGGCGTATAAGCGACCGCGTGACAGGGCTGGGAGTGACCTGCTCCATTGGCGTTGGCTGCAACAAGACGGTCGCAAAAATCGCAAGCGAGCGGGATAAGCCGTTTGGGCTGACCATCGTGCGCCCCGGAACCGAGCAGCGCTTTTTGGCCGCGCTGCCGGTATCTGCCATGAGTGGCATCGGGCGCTCGGCCGAGGAGCGACTGCGCCGCATGCGCATCTACACCCTCGGCGAGCTTTCGCGCGCGCCCGAGTCCACACTGGCTGCGATCTTTGGCGTGAATGGCGAGCGTATGCGGCAGCGTGCGTTGGGGCTCGAGGTTTCTGAGGTCACGAGCCTGGACGAGGAACGCGAGGTTAAATCGGTGAGCAACGAGCGCACCTTTGCGAAGGATTTGACCGAGCGAGGGGATATCGAAGCAGCGATTGCGCTGCTGGGAGAGTCGGTCGGGCGTCGTCTGCGCCGCCAGGGGCTGACGGGCGCCACGGTGACGCTCAAACTTAAATACTCATATGGCAGCGGACGCACGGCACAGCGCAGGCTTCCCCACCCCACCGACGACGAGAACATCTTTGTGGCAGTGGCGCTCGAACTGCTCGACAATATCTGGCAAGAAGGCATGCACGTGCGCCTGGCGGGCATCGGCATGAGCGACTTCGACCATCAGGGCGGCATCCAGACCGACCTGTTCTGCGAAGTCGACGACCGCGGAGCCCAATCCAGCGACCGTCGCGACCTCTCAGTCGCCATCGACGCCGTCCGAGACAAATTCGGCGACACCGCCCTATCCTTCGGCCGCCAATCCCGCTTCAACAATTAATTGCTTTTGGACAAAAGTAGTCTTTTTGGGACGGGGCTCTTTTAGCTACCCAGCTGATAGCGCGAACGATTTGACTGATTGACAGACGGGGTAGCTAATTTGGGACGGGGCTAAAAAGACTACTTTTGCGCATGATGAAAACTGCCTGCTTTTACACGGACAAAAGCAGTCTTTTTAACCCCGTCCCAAATTAGCTACCCCAAGCCAGCACATCCAAAAGTGGTCAAAATAGCCCCGTCCCAAATTGGCTACTTTTCGACTTTGACCTTTTGAATAGTGCAATGGCCAATGCCCGTGAGACGCACGATTTGCTTTATCGAAAAGCCCTCGCTCTTAAGCGCGCGAATGTAGTTATCGCGCACGGTTTTAGGCAAAGATTTAAGGTGATGAGGCTCGTACGGCTTAAGTAGCGCCTGCGCAAACTCCAGCGCATCCGCGTCACTCACATGAGCGCCATCACGGAAGCAATAACGATTAGGTTCGCCAGAAGTACTAAAAGCAAAGAATCTTTGAGAGTCGCCAAGCAAGTTGAGCACGCAATCAGTCTTACAGATGCAAGGATGGCCCATATACTCACTAAAGCTGCTCCATCGATACAGTGAAGCAGTTCCAATCCGCGCCTTCGCGGGATTGTCGTGAATGTATCTCACGCAATTAAGCAACTGGTCATCATCGAGAATCGGCACGCTCTTAAATCGGTCTTGGAAAACCGGACCCTTCCGCCCCGTCTTGGCATTGAAGTACATGGCATATGCCGTCGTAATCGAATGCATGCAATCGCTTAGATGGACATGCTCGTCATCCAGTAGCAAATGGATATGGTTGTCCATAAGACACCAAGCAATAATATCGACATCGAACTTGCGACATTTAGAACCAAGCAGCCGAATTAAATACAGCCGGTCTTCAGTATCCTCAAATATAAGCTGATCGCCACAGCCCTTTTGGACGACATGGTAAAAGCCATACACAGAGATCTCTCGCGCGGTCCGAGTCATACGCATCTCCTCCTTTGCAGATAACAAATACGTTACCCGAGCTGAAGGCGAAAAAACCATGATGCGGGCGACAAATCACATCGTTCGGCGAACGGTATGTAGTAGCTAAAAAAGCCCCCTCCCAAATTAACTACTTTTGAGCAAAAGAAAGCCGGGCAGCTGCGGAAAGCCGCAACTGCCCGGCGAACGGTAGAGGGTAGCTAAAAAAGCACCGGCCCAAATAAAACCCTAGAGGAGGTCGAGGGGAAGTTGGGGAGCGTCGCCCCAGAGCTTTTCGAGGCGGTAGAAGTCGCGGGCTTCGGGAGTGAAGACGTGGACGACAACCGAACCGTAGTCCATGAGCATCCAAGTCTTCTGCTCGCGGCCCTCGATGGAGAACGGATGCTCGCCGCAAGCCTCGGCGACCTTCTCCTCAATTTCATCGACGATCGAATCAACCTGGCGGTTGTTGGTGCCGGTAGCAAGGACAAAGTAGTCGCACACGTCGGAGAGCTCGGTCAGGTCGAGCACCTGAACGTCCTCGCCCTTCTTGTCGTAGGCGGCTTGTGCGGCAGCGCGGGCGACATCCTCGGCGGCGACACCGCTCGCGGACAGCGAGGCGGCAGTACGGTCGGACGTGGCAACGAAACTCTTGTGCTCCACAGCCTTAAGAATCTGCTCGTCGGTCATGGTCTCATCGGCCATGGAATACCTCTTTCTAGACAGCCCAAGCTAGCGCAGCTGGGCGTAATGGTTGTAAATCGTAATAGCCGTGGGATAAAGATAACGCCCGGACTGGATCACATAGACCAGACCCTGCGCAAAACAGGAGAAGAACAACTCGTCGAGCGAGGACTTCCCCACCATCTTGCGCAGCGCATGGGCATAGTCACCGTGGCGGTTGGGTTCGATGGCATCGGCAACAAAGACCACCATATCGAGCGGCGTCATGTCGCAAGCGCCCACGGTGTGACGGTCGACAGCCTGAAAGACTGCCGGAGACAGATCGGGAAAAAGCTGCGGAAGCTCATAGGCGGCAACCGGGCCATGCAAAAGCGGCGTCGCGGCAGACGGAGAGCCGGCAATCTTAATGCCGTAATGCAGAGCGCGCGTGACCAGCTCGTCGTCGGAGAGCACCTTGTCCCAGTCATGGATCAGGCCGGCGGCAGCGGCATCAAAGCGGTCGACACCGTACACCTCGGCTAGGTGCAACGCCGTCTCGGCAACCCCGAGCGAATGCACGTAGCGCTTACGCTTATCCTTCATGCGCACATCGAGCAACTCGTGGATACGCGTCAAGAGCGCACGCTCATCGCCCTCAAACTGATCTTCTACCGACAACGTTCTCCCCCATCAATCAAAATCGTCTTGCCCAAGATCGGCATACAGACCGCGTTTACGGATATAGCCGAGCACAGATTCGCTCGTAAGATAGCGCACGCTCATGCCGCGGGCAACTCGCTTACGAATGTTCGTCGAGCTGATCGCCAGCGCCGGAATCTGAATATAACGCACGTCGAATGGCAGCCCCGATTCCTTAATTCGCGCCCGGGCCGTATCGATGTCAAAGCCGGGTCGTGTCGCAGCAATAAAGGTTGCCAGTTCGGCAATCTCATCAGCATTGTGCCAGGTCACAATATCGATAATCGCATCGGCACCCGTAATAAAGTAAAGCTTCACCTGTGGCGGGTAAAACTCGCGAAGGGCATGTAGCGTATCGGCTGTATAGGTGACACCGGCACGATCTATCTCGAAGCGGCTTGCCAAAAAGGCCGGGTTCGCAGCAGTGGCGAGGACCGTCATGGCATAACGGTCCTCAGCAGGCGTCACCGGTTTGTCAAGCTTAAAGGCGGGAGAGCCGGCCGGCATAAAAAGCACAGCGTCCAAGTCGAGCGATTCGCGAGCCTGCTCGGCGGTAACCAAGTGCCCGTAATGAATCGGGTCAAAGGTGCCGCCCATAATGCCAAGCCGAAACTCATGCCCATCCTTGATGGGCAGCTCGGGCAATCCGATTCCACCTCGCAGCGACATGGCCTACTCGCCCTCCGGGGTCTCAACAACGTCGACTTCGGTAGTGCCTTCGGAGCCCTCGGTGGCATCAGCCACGTCCGCACCCTCGGCCGCTACGTCAATAACCTCAACGTCTGCATCCTCGAGCTCGTCCTCGTACTCCGAGAAGTCCTCGGCGCCCTCAAAGTCAAAAGCGCGCTGGCAAATGCGGACCTCGTCGCCCGCACGGCAACCGGCCTTCTCGAGCGCGTCGTCAACACCCATACGCGCAAACTTATGCTGCAGGTAAATGACGGCTTCCTCGTTTTCCCAGTCGGTCTGGATGACCATGCGCTCGATGGCACGACCGACCACGCGGAAGGCACCGGGCTCTTCCTGGACAATGCGGAAACGCTTCTCGCGCTGCAGGCGGCGACGCTCCCACTCCTCGTCGCGCAGATCGACCGGCTCGTCAGAGACCGCCAGCTCGGCGCGAAGCTTAGCCACCTGCTCGCCCACGGCAAGCATCAGCGTGTTGAGGCCGGCGCCCGTAACAGCAGACACGGCAAAGAACATATGGCCATCGTCGAGCGCCGCACGCTTAAGGTCGGCAATCTTGTCGGCCGTGCCCGGCGCATCACACTTGTTGGCAACGACGATCTGCGGACGCTCCGAAAGCTCGGCGCCATACTGCTCGAGCTCGCGGTTGATGATGCGATAGTCCTCGACCGGATCGCGATCCTCAAAACCACCCGTCATATCGACGACGTGCATGATGAGTGCCGTACGCTCAATGTGGCGCAGGAACTGGTGACCCAGGCCACGGCCCTCGCTCGCGCCCTCGATGAGACCGGGGACGTCGGCAACGACGTAAGAATATTCACCGGCACGCACCATGCCGAGGTTCGGCACGAGCGTGGTAAACGGGTAGTCAGCAATCTTGGGGCGGGCGGCACTCATGCGCGCAATGAGCGATGACTTACCCACCGAGGGAAAGCCCACAAGCGCGGCATCGGCCATGAGCTTCATCTCGAGCTCAATCCAGTGCTCCTCGGCCGGCTCGCCCAGCTGGGCGAACGCGGGCGCGCGGCGCACCGACGTCACAAAGTGCGTATTGCCGAGACCACCGGCGCCACCAGGGGCCACGACAACGCGCTCGCCATCATGCACCAGATCGGCAATCTCGAACATCGGGGTCTGCGTCTCGGGGTCGAGCTCGCGCACCACGGTACCCATAGGGACCTTGAGAATCAGGTCCTCGCCGCTCTTGCCGTTACGACGGGCACCCTGCCCGTGCGTGCCGCGCTCGGCGCGAAAGTGATGCTTAAAGCGGTAATCGATCAGCGAAGACAGCTGAGCATCGGCCTGGATGACGACATTGCCGCCACGACCGCCGTCGCCGCCATCGGGGCCGCCCTTGGGGACAAATGCCTCGCGCCTAAACGACATGCATCCGGCTCCGCCGTCGCCGCCGCACACGTTAATGCGGCTGATATCGGTGAACTGTGACAACAGAATCGCCTCCTACAAAAAAGAGGGAGACCCTTGAATCCTAAAACTCAAGTGCCTCCCACATATGTGCTCTATGAAGGGTGAATTACGCGTTCGCGAGCGGGCGTACGCTGACCCTGTGCTTGATACCCTTGTGGAACTCAACGGTACCGTCGACCAGCGCGAACAGCGTGTCGTCCTTACCACGGCCAACGTTCTCACCCGGGTGGATGTGCGTGCCGTGCTGACGGACGAGAATCGTGCCCGTGGTTACCGTCTGGCCGGCATAGCGCTTCGTGCCAAGGCGCTGACCGCGGGAGTCACGGCCATTACGGGAGGAACCGAGTCCTTTTTTGTGTGCCATTGTGTATACCTACTCTTTCGTTACGAGTGTAATCTACTCGGCGACGGGAGCCTCGGCAACAGCCTCAGCCTCTGCCTTGACAGCCTTCTTGGCGCGGGAGGTAGCCTGAACCTTCACGATCTTCAGCTTGGTGAGCTGCTGACGGTGACCCTTCAGACGACGATAGCGCTTGCGCTTGTGGAACTTGAAGACCAGCTGCTTCTCGCCCTTGAACTGCTCAACGATCTGAGCGGTAACCTTGGCCTTGGCCAGCTTGTCGGGATCGGTGACGATCTTCTTACCATCGTTGAGGAAGATAACCGGCAGGGTGACCTTGTCGCCCTCATTGCCCTCGATCTTCTCGACGGTGATGACATCGTCGGTGGCGACCTTGTACTGCTTGCCGCCCGTGTTAACGATTGCGTACATGTTTACTTGCCCTTCATGCATCAGTTAGTGCAACAGCCGAATATAGTAGCAGGCGAAAATACCCCCGTCAACGAGTATGTGGAGCAAATCCACAAGTTCGCACAGGTATGGGGCTGACGAGTCGGCCCTCGTCGTCCTCGCATGCTTGATTCTGACGCTCGACATCGTAGGAGCAGATGGTCACGAGGTCTTGCATACCGGTGGAAACAATAGGTGCATCCACGCCCGGGGTCAAGCCCTGCAACAAAACATCAGCAGCAGAAAGCAAAATTTCCGGACGCATGGAGCCCTCGTTGTCGGCATGGGTGTCGAGCATGAGCACCAAATGGTCCGGGCGCTCCCCCGCCGTGAGCTCATAGCCCACGAGCGTGTGATCCAAATCCAAGCGCTTGCTCTTTTTGCCGCGCGCGTAGTCGATGCCGTGGCCCGCGCGCAGCGTGTCGATCGCACGACGCACCTCGTCGGCGCTTACGGGCGCCTCGGGATCCAAGTGCAGGTCGATGCGATACGACAGGCGCGTGAGCTGCGCCGTCAACGCCGGCGTGCGCACGTCGATGTACGCCGCCTCGATGGGCGCCAGATCGGCCGGAGACACCGCAGCCAGGCGCCCAAACGCCTCGTCGAGCGCCACAAACTCGGTCATAAACAGGTCATACCACTCGCAGGTCGACGACGTACCCACCGGCAGCGCCGAAGAGAAGCCCACGCGCATGTGCGGAGAGAAGCCCTGCGTGACGGCATAGGGAAGTCCCGCACGGCGCACGATGCGCTCAATGGTATGGATTACTTCGAGATGGCCCAGGTACTTAAGGCGATCGCGCTTGCCATAGCGAACACGAAGCCTAAAGAGCGAGGGGTTGTCGGTCAGGCGCTCACTCATGCGCGATCACCCATCAATACATTCTTGGCGTGGAGCGTGGGGCAGATTCCGCAGCCGGTGCACGACGTGCGGGTGCAGTCGGGAGTCGTGACGCCCTCGAGCGAGCGACGGTACTCGCGTTCGAGGAAGCCGCGCGTGCAGCCGGGGCTCACATGCTCCCACGGCAGGCGCCAGTCCAACTCGTAGGGCAGGTGCACGAGCTCATTGAGGTCGATGCCGTTTTTGGCAGCAGCCTCCTTCCAGTTATCGAGCGAGAAATGCTCTACCCAGGCGTCAAAGCGAGAGCCCGCACGCCAAGCATCGATGATGACGGGCGTCATGTCACGACCGGCGCGGGACAGCGCGGCCTCAATGAGCGAGGTCTCGGCATCGTGGTAATGCACGCGGACGGCACGGTTGCGAACGCTCGTGATAAGCAACTTCTGGCGACGCTTGACGTCGTCGTAGTCGAGCTGCGGGCACCACTGGAACGGCGTGGCAGCCTTGGGGATAAAGACCGAAACCGAGATCGACACCGAGATCGAGCCGCGACGAGCCTTGGGCACCACGGAACGACCGAGCTCCAGCACGTGATCGGCCAGATTGGCGATGGCCACGATGTCCTCGTCGCGCTCGCCGGGAAGGCCCATCATAAAGTAGAGCTTCATGCGGTTCCAGCCGGCCTCGAAGGCCGCCTTGGCCGCACGGTCCAGGTCCTCCTCGGTCACGTTCTTGTTAATGATGTCGCGCATGCGCTGGCTGCCGGCCTCGGGCGCGAACGTCAGGCCGCCCTTCTTTTCGCCAGCAACCGACTCGGCCATATCCACGCCAAACGAATCCAGGCGCTGCGACGGAATAGACACGCGAATACCCGTATCCTCCAGGCGACGGTTGAGTCTGCCGAGCACGTCGCGAATGCAGGAGTGGTCGGTCGTGGAGAGCGAGGTCAGCGACACCTCGTCATAGCCAGTCTTTTCCAGACCCTGAATCACCGACGAGACGATCTGGTCGGCCGAGCGCTCGCGCACCGGGCGATACGTCATGCCGGCCTGACAAAAACGACAGCCGCGGGCGCAGCCGCGCAGGATCTCGATAGACAGGCGGTCGTGAACCAGCTGCGCATAAGGCACGCACGACTGCGACAGCGGATTCGTGGCGCCGAAATCCTCGACAACGCGCTTGTAGACCACGGTCGGCGCATCCTTGCCTTCACGCGGCACGGTGTAGCCATGCGGCGAGCAGGGCTCGTCGTGACGAACCTCATAGAGCGACGGCACGTAGTTGCCGGCAATGGATGCGAGCTGCTCGACAATCTGCGCGCGCGGGACCTCTTCGTCACGCAGGCGGCGATGCAGCTGGCAGGTCTCGAGCAGCGATTCCTCGCCCTCACCGATGAGGATGGCATCGAAGAAGGCCGCGTACGGCTCGGGGTTGTACACCGAGGGGCCGCCGGCGATGATGATGGGGTCGTCTTCACCTCGGTCGGCCGCTAACAGCGGAATGCCAGCGAGGTCGAGTGCCTCGAGGAAGTTCGTCACCGCCATCTCGTGCGGCACATGCAGACCGACGATATCAAACGAAGCGACCGGCGCTGCACCCTCGAGCGAGAGCAGCGGAATACCTGCCTCGCGCATAGCGTCACCCATATCGGGCCACGGCACATACCCACGCTCGCAGGAGATGCCCTCGGCCTGGTTAAGGATGTTGTAGAGGATGGCGATGCCCTGGTTGGGCAGACCGACCTCGTACACATCCGGGTAGATCAGGCAGCAACGGTAGTCGGCATCGGCCTTGGAAAGCGTGCCCCACTCGTGATCGATATAGCGGCTCGGCTTCTCGACCTTGGCGAGCAACGGCTCAATTAAATGAAAACAGTCTTGGTATGCAACGCGCAACGGAAAACCCCTAAGCAGCGAGATCTGATGCGTCCTGATAGGACGCCATAGGACGGGTAGCGCCCGCGACCGTGGTCACCAGATCGCGAACGCGGGAGAACGTGGCAGCGACCACCTCGTTGGCACGGCTGTAGTCGACATCGCGCTCGTAGAGCGAAACGAGCGCACGGCCCATGCCATAGGTGCCCGCGGCAGCAGTGAGCGCCTTGACGGCAAACCCAATATGCGGCGTCTGCTTGACGAGCGCGCGGGTGACCGCGCGGATCACAAGACCGCCGGCAAGCACGCCCGCGACCTCGTAGCCGCGCTCAGGCTTAATGCCGCGTCCAAAGACGGCAGCGAGTTCAAAGAGCATGCCCACCTGCGCCAGCGCCATAACGGGATAATCGGCGCCCGGCAAAAACGCCAGCGCACCGGTCGCCATATTGGTGAGCGCACACGAGGTGATGATACGATTGGCCGCCGCGATGCGCATGAAGGCAAAGTTCGCCGCAAAAGCCGTTTCCTTATCGGTGCGATCGAGAATCCAGCGGGCAAGCGTCTCGAGCAGATACGTCTTATCGGTTGCCGCTACCACGCCGAGCATGGGCGTGGACTCCTCGATAAACGGCACCTCCACAGCAGACTCGGCAAGCACGCACACGGGCGCGCCGGCGATCACGAGCTCCTGCACGGCACTCTCCAAGCGGTCGGAGCCACACGAGAGCACCAGTACCACATCGGTATCGGTCTTTGGGGCAATTCGCTCCTCCCCCAGACGCTCGACGCGCACAATGCCCGAGGTCGTCTGCGGCACAAAGGCGTCACGCACCGTCTCGGCCAGAAAGCGCGAGGCGGACGAATCCAGATAGACCGAGACGCGCACCGGCGTATCGGAATCCTTCTTAACGGACGCGCCCATCTTAAAAGCGCGGGTCAGCTTATCTACGGGAATTTTCATAGCAAACCCCTCCAGCGGTTACGCGGCGCCCGAACGATGCCGCCATATGGATTGTACGATACCCACCGTCAGCAGCTGAATCATCATCGAAGACGAACCGAAGCTAATAAACGGAAGCGGAATACCGGTAATCGGCATCATGCCGATGCACATGCCGATGTTTTCGAAAGTCTGAAACGCCCACATGCCAACGATGCCCACACACGAAAGACGCAAAAACAGCGACTCGCACTTAAAGGCGACGCGAATCGTCGAAAAGATCAGCAGCACGTAGAGGCACAGGAGCAAAAAGGAACCGCAAAAGCCAAAGGTCTCGGACAGAAAGGCGAAGACGAAGTCGGTGTGGAACTCAGGCAGAAAGCCGCCGGCCGACTGCGTCGCATGGCCCAAACCCTTACCAAAGAAGCCGCCCGAGCCAACGGCGATAAGCGACTGCTGCAGGTTGTAGGCATCGTCCGAATCGGCATTATCGGGGTCGATAAAGACCGTCAAACGGTTCATCTGGTACTGCTTGATGAGCACATCGTGGCCGAGCAACGAATCAAAGACCGAATCGAGCGCCAGGACGAGGGCCACCAAGCCCACGAGCAGGGCCAGGGTCGACAGCACCCATTCGCGGCGTGCACCGCTCATAAAAATGACGATGGCGCCCGAAACCAGCACGACCAGGCCCGAGCCCAGGTCGCCCATGACAACGACGGCCAAAAACGGAATGGACAGCATGCCGCAGAGCTTGACGTAGTCGCGAACGGTATCGATGCGACCGTTATACTGCGAGCCAAGCGTAGCAATAAAGAAGATGGTGATGAGCTTGGCAAGCTCAACCGGCTGGAACGTCAAGCCGATACCGGGAATCTTGATCCAGCCCGTCATGCCCAGACCGCCCGTATAGGACAGACCCGGAATCTTGGGCGAGAAAATCACGATCAGGTCGATGACGAGCAACGCCGTCGAGAAATTGGAAATACCGCGCAGGTCGGTTCGCCAGACGAGCACCGCCAGCACCGCTCCGATGCCAATTCCCAGCAGATGGCGTGAGAACGAGGCATCGGCCTTAAACTGCGAAGCCGACCAGATAATGATGGCACCGTAGGCGACGAGCGCCACAGTAGCCACGAGCACACCGATATGCACCTTTTGGCGAAACGTGCCGCGCGAGGCCGAAAGTTGCTTGTTGACGCGGTCCAGGCTGCTGCGAGAGCCGGTCTTGGTTGAACGGAACAGATCCGCCGGAGAAAAATCCATCGCAACCTCCTATCGAACCGAAGAATCGCCCGAGGCCGAAGAGGTATCGGGCTCGTCATAAATCACGCCGAGCACGTCGCGCACGACATGCATCGCGGTATCTGAGCCGCCGCCGCCCTGCTCCAGGACAGTAGCGATAACATACTTGGGGTCATCGGCCGGTGCATAGGCGCAGAACCAAGCGTATTCGTCCTCGCCGCTTTTCTCGCCCGTGCCCGACTTGCCGTATACCTGCGGCGTCAGGGTGCCAAAGTGAGCCGCCAGGGACGTCGATGCCGTGTAAATCACGTCGTGCATGCCGTTGCGAACAAGAGCCAAATCCGAATCACTGTTGATCTTGGCCTCCAGGCGCTTCTTCTTGCCCTTGCCGTTGTACTTATAGGCATCGCCGTCGCCATCGCGCGACACGGCAGACAAAAACACGTGGGGCACGTACTGTTTGCCGCCGTTGGCAAGACCCATATAGGCGCACGCCATCTGCAGGGGCGTCACCAGGATGTCGCCCTGGCCGATGGCAATGTTAGTCATATCACCGGCATTCCACATGCGGTCCTCGGCAGAGGCGTCGGTGAAGTACGACTCTTTCCACTCGGCATCGGGAATACGGCCCGCGCCCTCACTCGGCAGATCGATACCGCAGGTCTTGCCTAGACCCCAGCGACGAAAGACCTCCTGCAGGCCCTCGGAATGTTTCTCGTCATAAAAGAACGCCTTGCCCATGTCGTAGAAGACGGGGTCGCACGAGTTGGCGATACCCGACTGCAGCGTCATGGTGCCGTGGCCGGAATGCAGCCAGCAGTACTTGCCCCACGACTTGCCCAGACCCGTCCAATAGCCCGTGCAGTTGGTCGTCTGCCCCGACGTGTAGGTTCCAAACTCAAGACCGGCTAGTGCCGAGAGCGGCTTGATGGTCGAGGCCGACATGTACTGTCCGCTAATGGCGCGGTTGAGCAGCGGGTGCGAACCCTTGTCATCATTGAGCTCGGTCCACACGTCATTTGAGACGCCGCCGATAAAGACGGACGGATCGAACTTGGGCTCGCTCGCCATGCCCAGGATCTCGCCATTGTTGGGATCGAGACACACCACAGCGCCGTTGCCGGCATTGCTGTAGCCAGTGGTCTTGGCAAGCTCGATAGCGCTCGCCAGTGCCGTCTCACAGGCCTGTTGGATCTTAAGGTCGAGCGTGAGCTTAATGTCGGAGCCGGCCTTCGCGGGCACGGCGCCGGCCTGACCGGTCACATTGCCCGAGGCATCGACCTTGACGGTCTGCTCACCACGAATACCCTGCAGCAGGTTTTCGTAGTAGCTCTCAACGCCCGCCTGGCCCACGATATCGCCCGACTGGTACGTAATCTTGCCAGCGGAAGCATCATCATCGCCAGAGGTTTTCTTATTCTGGGCCTCGAGCTGCTCGGAGGTAATGGTGCCGGTATAGCCCAAGATATGGCATGCCGTCTCGCCATATGGATACTGGCGCTCGGTACGCTCGGCAATCTTGACGCCCGGGAACTCGCCGGCATGCTCCTGAATATAGGCAACCGTGGAGCGACGGACGTCCGTCGCGATGGTATGCAGGCTCTGGGCGCCCTCTGTATTGTCCTGAATATTGCGAAGGACCGCCACGTAAGGCATTCCAAGCACGTTGGCAAGATGGCGAACCAGAACCTCATCCTCGGCAAGGTCGCGGTAGGCCACGACAGCAAGTGAGGGACGGTTCTGAACAAGCGCCACGCCATTGCGGTCGAGGATGCGACCGCGCACAGCGGGTGTGGTAACGGTGCGAGTCTGATTGCTATTAGCCTGCTTCTCGTAATAGTCCGACGAGACCATCTGCATGCCCCACAGCTTGACGGCAAGCGCCGCAAACATCGCGCCCACACCCGTGGTGAGGATGGAAAAGCGGCCCTTGAAGGCGGTCGCCGCGGTATTGCCCTCGCCCTCGGTGGCGCGCGGGGCCGTTCCATGCTGCGTATCGTAGGTAAAACGGGAATCGCCACGACGCATGATGACCAGCGCGACCACGATGGCCACAACCAGCACGATACCGGCGATAATAACCGTCAACTGGGAAGACATCTACGGGCCTCCCCTATTTGAGCTTACGGGTCTTGGGCTTAAAGCGCATGCCCGTCTGGCGTCCGCCACGCGCGGAGAATCCATAGCCGGACTGCGGCACGACACCGGACATCAAAAACGGAATGGCAACCAGACCCGTCAGGATCGAGGACGGCAGCGCATGGCCGAAGATCGCCACGACAAAGCTCGTCTCCAAACCCATAAACAGCAAGATGATGCTGTAGATCACATTAATGACGAGCGCGAAGGCGCCCACAGTGACGCCGCGCGCACTCGGGGTACCGCCCGTCTGACCGACGGCGCTGTGCACCAGGGCAAAAGAACCCACGGTCAGCAGGAGTGACATAACGCCCACCGGCACGGCAGCGGACAGGTCATAAAACAAGCCGCTGCAAAAACCGCACACGACGGCACGGGTCGGGTCGCCCGAGAACACGCTTAGGCACACCAGGATAATCATGAAGTTGACGCGACCGCCCGCAATGGAGATCTGCGGTGCCAGGCCTGCCTGCAGCAGCACGCACACGATGGCGGCGATCACAAACGTACGGGAGCTCATCCCCTGCTCGTGTAGATCCATGGACATGCCCCCTATTCGCTCGAGCCGGAATCGGTCGTCTCGGACGTGTCGGAACTGTCATCCGAGCTCTCGTCCTTCGTCTTGGTCGCAGCATCGCGCGACGTTCCCTGCGGTGTGCTGTTGGCCGTGCTCACGTCTTCATCCGAGGCCGACTGTTCGTCGGTCAGCGAGGTGATGACCAGCACTTCCTCGTTGTTCTCGGCCGTCGTCTGGGCGCGCACCACAATGGTGTAGTACACGTCGTTTGCCGATTTCTCAACCGACGAGACGGTGCCAAGCGGAAGGCCCTTGGGGAACACGCCACCGATGCCCGAGGTCACGATGATATCGCCAACCTTAACATCGGAGTCGACGCTCACGTACTCAAGACGCAGCGTGCCGTCAGCCTGACCCTGCAGCATGCCCTGGGCGCGCGTGTCCTGTACCATGGCGGACACACCCGAGTTCTCGTCGCCAATAAGGCGCACGGTAGAGGTCTTGGCCGATACCTCGATAATCTGACCGATAACACCGGCAGAACTCGTCACGGGCATGTTGATGGTAAGGCCGTCGGCAGAGCCCTTGTCGATGGTTACGGTCGAGGTCCAGGCATCGCCCGAGGCACCAACGATACGAGCAGCGGTCGATTTGAGGTTGTAGGTCGACTGCAGGCCGACCAGCCCCTCCAGACGCTCGGCGGTCTTTTGAGCCTCGGAGAGCTCAGCAACCTTAGAGGTCAGCTCCTCGTTTTGCTTCTTAAGCTCGTCAAGCGTGTCCTGCGACGCTGTAAGGTTAGAGAACACGTTGCCGATGGCATTGAAAGGAGCCGCCACAGCCGAACCCACAAAGCGCACCGGCGAGGTAATCGTCGTCACGCCCGAACGCACGGCATGAATCGGTCCTGCCTCGCCCTCGCGGATGTAAAACGTGAGCAGCAACACCGAAATCAGGCTGAAAACAATCAACGGGCGCATACCCGTTGATTGTCGCTTGGTATTCAGATTTGTGGAGAAACCCGAAGATCGTGCCAAATGGAATCCACCTTTTGGAAATTAAGCATTGGTCTGGACGAAGCCGCCATCAAACGCATTGGCCTCGAGCACGCGGGCACAGCCGTTAACGACGTTATCGAGCGCCGTGGGGCTGACGTTGACCGAAACACCGGTCTCATCGCGCAGGCGCACGTCGAGACCGCGCAGCAGCGCGCCGCCACCAGTCAGCAAAATACCGTAGTACATAAGGTCCGAGGCAAGATCGGGAGGCGTAGCGTCGAGTGCGTCCTTGACGGCCTTGGCCATCTCGTCGAGCGGCTTGTTGAGCGCGCGACGAATCTCCTCGCTCTCGATGCGCACGGTCTTGGGCAGACCGGTGATCACGTCGCGGCCGTTGACCTCGACGTCGAGCTCGTCCTTGAGCGGCACGGCGGAGCCGACCTTGATCTTGATGTCCTCTGCCGTACGCTCGCCGATGGCCAAGTTGTAGGCATCACGAACGTGCGTGAGGATGGCCTGATCGAACTCGTCGCCGGCAATACGGATGGACTGCGAGACGACGATGCCACCCATAGCGATAACGGCAACCTCGGTGGTACCGCCACCGATGTCGATGACCATGGAGCCGGTGGGTTCCTCGACGGGCAGATCGGCGCCGATAGCGGCAGCCATGGGCTCCTCGATCAGGTAGGCCTGGCGAGCGCCAGCCTGGATCGTGGCCTCAAAGACAGCACGCTTCTCGACCGACGTGACGCCGGAGGGAACGCAGACGACAACGCGCGGACGCGGGGTCCACGGATAGCGCTTCTCGGACGCCTTGTCGATAAAATAGCGAAGCATAGCCTCGGTAACATCGAAGTCGGCGATGACGCCGTCCTTCAGGGGACGAACGGCCACGATGTTGCCGGGCGTACGGCCGAGCATGCGCTTTGCCTCGATACCGACCGCCAGGATGCGCTCGTCGTTCTTATCGATGGCGACGACAGAGGGCTCGCGAATGACGATGCCCTTGCCGCGCACGGAGACAAGCGTATTTGCGGTGCCGAGGTCGATGGCAAGATCGCCCGCATAGCTACCGAAGAACATATCCATCAAAGAAAACAACGCAACTCCTGATGTGTTGGATGATTGCTGGAAAACTACTAGCTCATGATACTAGCGCAAGCCCGGCACCTCACTTGCGGTGAAGCGCCGGGCAAAGCTAAATCCCATAAGGTCACTACTGGTTGTCAGCAGCCGAGAAATCCATATCGAGCGAGGAAACGGCCCAGCCGATATGATTGTCGGAGCGCACGAATTTGACGGTGTACTCCTGCTCGCCGCCCTTGGACAGCGAAGCCTTGACCTTGGCGGTCGTCTCGGTCATGGACTGATCCATGCCCTCGACGGACACGGTGGCGCCCTGCGGAATCGAGGAGATGATCATCGACTTGGCGTCCTCGGACAGGCTCGAGGCCAGGCAAGACTCGGCCTTTGCGGTGTCACCGTCGCCGGCAGCCTGGAACAGATCGGTGATAACCGACTCCTGCGAGGGGAAGCCAAAGCCGCGCGTGTAGGCAAAGCCCAGACCGCCCGCAGCAATCAAAATGAGCAGAAGCAGCACGATGAAGACTTTGAGACCCGTGTGGCGATGGCGACGACGGACCTTGGCCTGCTTACGATCCTGACGGTCCTGCTGGACCATCTCGGACTCGGACAGCGTAAAGAAGCCGGTGTCCGAGGGATCGGGCATAAACTGACCGGTCGCGCCCGTAGGATCGAGCGGATCGACGGCAGGAGCGTCCATCGCGGGCGCCGGAGCCGTGGCCATAGCCGTCTGGGCAGACAGCGCGGCAAGCGAATCATGCACGCGGGCAAGCTCATCGGCCTGCTCGGAAGTGAGCTGGTAGATGCCATCGGCAGTAGCGGCGTTAAAGGCGTCGAGTGCGTCGGAGGGACGGCCGGCGGCAGAAAGCGCCTGACCCATGCCGGCGTTGAGCGCACGCGTGTCGTCGCGGGGGCCGGCAAAGTCGATAGCCGTGCGGTAGGTCTCCACGGCATCCGCCGGACGGCCGAGCTTAATGAAGCAACGACCAAGCTCGCCCAGTGCGGCGGCAGGAGCCGGATTGGCGCCGTCGATGGCAGCCTGACGGAAGGCAGTACCCGCGTTGGCATAGTCGCCCGACTGGAACAGCGCGTTACCCAGGCCCAGATAGGCCTTGAACGGCGTGGCATAGGAAGCATCCTGCGTAGCAGCAGAGAACGCCTGGGCGGCCGTCGTGTAGTCGCCCACGGCGGCGAGTGCCTTGCCGCGGTTGGTGAGCAGCGCGCCGCGCTTGCCGTAGGTGCCGTCATTGAGGGCAGCGGCGTAGGCCTCGGCGGCCTCGGCATACATGCCCAAGTGCATCAAGGCGTTGCCACGAAGGTGATCGGCCTCGCCCATAATCTCATCGGGAGTTTTTGCCGCCCCAAGCATCTGGGCTGCAGCGGAAAAATCACCCGCGCGGTAAGCGGCGCGGCCCTGTTGGATCAGCTGGCTATTCAAGAAAGTCCCCTTTACTCGTGAACGATCTCGACATGGACGATCTCGTCGCCGGCACGCAGCTGCGAAATCACATCGAGACCCTCGACCGTGGTACCAAAGACGGTGTAACCGGAATCGAGGTTATGCTGGGCACCCAGGCAGAAGTAGAACTGCGAACCCGCGGAATCGGGGTCCATGGAGCGTGCCATGGCAAGGGCACCATCGACATGGCTGTTGCGCGGATTGGTGGCAAACTCGCCCTTGATGCAGTAGCCGGGACCACCGGTACCGGGCATGCCGTCAGGGCCCTCAAGACCGGCAGCGACGTCGGCGCCGGACATATCGCGGGTATTGGGGTCGCCGCCCTGAATGACAAAGCCGGGCACATAGCGATGGAACTTAAGGCCATCATAGAAACCCATCGTGGAAAGCTCGCAGAAGTTCGCGACATGAATGGGAGCGCCCTCACCGTCAAACTTGACCTTGATGGTACCCTTCGACGTCTCGATAACGGCGCACTCGTCGCCGGCAAGCTGATACTCGGGCGTGTAGAGCTCTTTCTTAAAACCAAACATGTGGTTCCTTCCTCGTGCGTTTAAAGCATATTTGTACGAATTGTAGCAATAAGCATACGCTTACATCAATTGCGCACGTAGGTTATGCCGACTATGGCGAACTAATTTTAGGAACGCTGCTGCGGCTTCCAGGAGCCCACATTGGCGTCGTACTGGTTCAGCGCGCTGTTGCCGCTCTGCGCGATGGGCGCCAGGATCTCGCTTTGGTGGGAACTCATCGACTCACCATCAGGAATGGCCAGCGAGATATCCCAGCTCTGGCAGATCACGTCGACACGCTCGTACATCCACTCGGCAAGCTGCTTTAAGTGGGCGATGTCGTCCGCATAGACCGTATCGTCCTGATACTTAAGGTTGTTGAGCTCATCTTGCGTCTTTTTGATCTGGTCGCGCAGGGCGTAGGCACTCTGCGACAGCTCCTGACGGGTGGACAGCGGCGTTCGGAGATAACCGTTGTTAAAGGAATCGATGACCTCGCCGATCTGGTCCTCGTCACCGTAGGACACGATGGTCTGATACAGACCGTCGAGCCTGGTATAGAGCCGATCATCGGTCAGCACGGTTTCTTCCTGGACCACCTCGGCAGAATCGTCTTGCTTGGTATCGTCCTCAGTCGCCTCGCCCTTTTGACGCGTGGGGAAGGTGGTCTGCGCAGCCTGTCCAAACTGGTCATAGAAACCGGGCATAACACCCATGGGGTCGGCCGTCACAAACCAATAGGCGCCACCGCACACGACGGCAAGAACCGCGATGACGATGAGCGGCTTGGGGATATGACGCTTGTGCTTGTGATAGGCGTCCTCGTCGGGGTGCACCTTGCGCTTGGGTTTTTGAGCATCGTCATGCAGGGAAACGGGCGTGGAAATATCGACCTTGGGGATACCGAAATCCTTATCGAAAGCCGGCAGCACGCAGGTCTCATTGGGGTCGGCGGCGTCCGAAAGCACCGCAGCGGCAGAGGCCGGCGCATGGGGCACCTCGGTATCGATCTGCTCTTGCGTTGGGCGCGGAAAACCGGCGGTACGGCCCGCCGCCAGGTCGGATGCGGCAGCGTCCTCGGAAAGGATGCCCGGAGCGGGGCGTCCACATTTGGGACACGTGCGATCATGCGGGGAAAGACGCGCGCCACAGCCCTCGCAGAACACAAACTCGGTGTGCTCGGGACCGTCGCCCGGGCCGACATAGGCGTTGCAGTAGGGGCAGAACGAGGCGCCGTCCTCGATGGTCTTAAGGCAATGCGGGCAGATCACGGCATCCTCTTTTCGGAGCAATTCAAACAATCGGGGTTAGAGCATAACATCGCCA
Source organism: uncultured Collinsella sp. (assembly GCA_900554325.1). Taxonomy (GTDB): domain Bacteria; phylum Actinomycetota; class Coriobacteriia; order Coriobacteriales; family Coriobacteriaceae; genus Collinsella. The sequence goes on along the minus strand of USHA01000005.1, from coordinate 5,449 downwards.
CGGCCCCACAGGAACAAGGCACCAATTCAACATCGCCAGGGCGCGTAGCTACTTCTTCTTTTTGCTTGGCATCGAGACCTTGATGCCTTGGGCGGACTTGGTCACGCGAGAGCGCTTGGCTCCGGCACTCTTCTTTTTCTTGGGCTGGGCCTGGGCCACGCCCTCGAGTGCGCGGGCCTCGGCCTCGCGAGCGGTGCGATCTTCGCGGCGCTGCGCCATGTCGGCGGCGACGCGCTTGGCAAAACGCTCGGCCGTCGAGCCCGTCGAGCTCACCTTGCCGCCACCGCGACCCAGGTGGACGCGCACACCACGGCCAAAACCAGTTGCGGCATGACGACGACGCGGCTTGAGCGAATCCATCATCGTGGCGAGCTTAAAGAACACCGAGCAGGTAAAGACCACGATAACAGCCAAGATAACCATCTGGCCCATCGACAGGTTGGCAATAGACAGCAGCTCCGGGAATCCGATAACGCCCACCAGGATGCCGGCGACTACAAACACAAAGAGCACCACACGTAAGGGCGTGAGAGGCTGCGAGATGCGCCAGATTAGGCTGACGCTCGTCGCGCACGACGTAAGCAGGCACATCGTAGACAGCGTGAGCTGGCTAAAGCCAAACACGCGCGCCACAAAGATATCGAGCGCCGCAGCCAAAATGACCGCAATCGACGCCGGCAGTGCCCGCTTGAGTACGTTCGTCAAAAACGCACCCTTCACGCGAGCATTGTTGGGCTCCAAGCCCAACACAAAGCCCGGCGCGCCGATGCAAAAGAAGTTGATGAGCGTCATCTGGATGGGCTCGAAGGGGTACGGCGGCAGCGCGATGCACAGCGCCGCCAGGCCCATCGAGAACAGCGTCTTGGTCAGGAACAGCGACGCCGAGCGCTGCAGGTTGTTGATGGAGCGACGGCCCTCGGCCACCGCGGCGGGCATCGAGGCAAAGTCGTTGTCGACGAGTACGATCTCGGCCACGTTACGCGCGGCATCGGAGCCGGCCGCCATGGCCACGGAGCAGTCGGCCTCCTTGAGCGCCAGCACGTCGTTGACGCCGTCGCCCGTCATGGCCACGGTGTGCTCGCGGCGCTTGAGCGCCTGCACGAGCTCGCGCTTCTGCTGCGGGGTCACACGACCAAAGACATGGTAGCGGTCCACCGCGGCATCAAGCTTGGCCGGTGTATCGAGCGTCGTGGCGTCCACATAAGCGTCCGCCCCCGGCACGCCCACCACGCGCGCGATCGACGACACCGTACGCGGGTCGTCGCCACTGATCACGTTGAGGGTCACGCCCTGCTCGTTAAAGTAGCCGATGGTCTCGGCCGCCGAGGTACGAATCTCGTCGCGGATGGTCACAAAGCCCACGGGCTCGGCCTCGCCCACCATATCGCCATCGGGCGTAAAGCCGTCCACGCGCGCCACCACGAGCACGCGGCAGGTATCGGCAAGCTCGGCGACACGGTTCTCGACCTGCGAAAACACACGATCAGAGAGCACAAACTGCGCCGCACCCATCACATAGGAGCCCTGCGCAAACGACGCGCCGCTCCACTTTTTGGAGGACGAGAACGGAATGACCGACAGCGGCTCAGACACCTCGACCGGGCGATCAGCATAATAGTTGAGCAGCGCCTGGCAGGTCTCGTTGGCATCGGCCGAAGTCGCACGCGCCACGTTAGCCAGCGCAAAATCGAGCACTGTGGTATCGACGGGAACAGCCGCCTCGTCCGAGTCCACGCCAAAGCCAACACCCTCAACAGGCAGCGGGTAGGTGCCCTCGACCTCCATACGACCCGAGGTAATGGTACCCGTCTTGTCCAGGCACAGCACGTCGACGCGCGCGAGCGTCTCGATGCAGTAGAGCTGCTGCGCCAGCACCTTGCGGCGGGCCAAGCGCACCGTGGCGATGGCGAGCACCGACGAGGTCAGCAGCACCAGGCCTTGCGGGATCATGCCCAGCAGGGCGCCCACCGTGGACAGCAGCGCCGACGAAGGCACATGACCAGCCAACAGCTCGGAGAAGCACCACGAAAGCGCGCTATCGCCCGGGGTTCCCGCGGCATCCCACAGCTCGCTCACACTTGAGGCAAACAACGCCAAACCGAGCGGGATCATGATGATGCTCGCAAAGCGCACGATGGCGTTAAGCGCGTTCATGATCTCGGAATTGACCTTTTTGACGTATTTGGCCTCGTTATTGATCTTAGCCACGTAGTTGTCGGCGCCGACATGGATCACGCGGGCGCGCAGCAGGCCCGAGTCGATAAAGCTGCCGCTCATGAGCTCGGAACCGGGCTGTTTCTTGATAAGGTCGCTCTCGCCCGTCAGCAAGCTCTCGTTCACGAGAGCCTCGCCTGAAACCACCACGGCATCAGCGGGAATCTGGTCGCCGCGCCCCAGGCGGATGATGTCGTCGAGCACGAACTGGTCCAGGTCGAGCTCCACCTCGGCGCCGTCACGCACCGCGATGGCCTTCTTGGAGGTCAGCAGTGTGAGCTTATCGACCATCTTCTTGGAACGCATGGACTGGATGACGCCAATAGCGGTATTGAGGAACACCACGAACAGAAACGTCAGATTCTTAAACGAACCGGTCAAAATGACCAGGAACGCCAAGATCACGTTGATCAAATTGAACAGCGTGCAGAGGTTCTCGATGATGAGCTCTTTGACCGACTTGGTCTTGAGCTCCATGTTGCGGTTGATCTTACCGGCGGCGATGCGCTCCTCGACCTCGGCGGTCGAGAGTCCGCGCTCGATATCCGTTGCTGCCATACCACGTCCCATCACGTCGCGTCGGTATAAGAAAAACCGCCCGGACCATGCGAGGTTCGGACGGTCTTACGTTCGATGGTGCCCCATGTTGGATTCGAACCAACGGCCTTCTGCTCCGGAGGCAGACGCTCTAATCCCCTGAGCTAATAGGGCCAACGTTTAGCATTATACCCAAGTGCACCACGGGCTATCAAAATAAAAGAAAAAGCTTTGCAATTCCGAGGAAGACGAGGCGCAACGGCCCACTTTAGAAGGCAAAAGCGAGTCAGATAGTATAAACTCACATGAACCATATACACGGCTCGCGATGCGGGCCGTTTTTGCAAAAGTTATCCATCGAGGTGAGAGGCACACCATGATTGCAATTTTAAAGCAGAGCGCCAGCGACGAGGCCGTAAGCCATATCGTCAGCTGGATTGAGAAAAAGGGCCTGAAGACCGATGTCTCGCGCGGCGAGAACGAGACGATCATCGGCCTGGTGGGCGATACGACCAAGATCGACCCGTTCCTGCTCGAGTCCATGGATGTCGTCGAGCGCGTGCAGCGCGTCTCCGAGCCGTTCAAGCGCGCAAATCGCAAGTTCCACCCCGAGGACTCCGTCATCGACTGCGGCCACGGCGTCAAGATCGGCGGCGACCAGTTCCAAGTCATCGCCGGCCCCTGCTCCGTCGAGGGCGAGAACCTCATCCGCATCGCACGCCGCGTAAAGGCCGCCGGCGCCACGATGCTGCGCGGCGGTGCCTACAAGCCCCGCACCTCCCCCTACGCCTACCAGGGCATGGGCCCCGCCGGCCTCGACCTGCTGTGCGAGGCGTCTGCCGAGCTCGACATGCCGATCATCACCGAGATCATGGACCCACGCGACGTGCAGGTCTTCTTGGACAAGAAGATTGACGTCATGCAGATCGGCGCCCGCAACGCCCAGAACTTCCCCCTGCTCAAGGAGGTCGGCAAGACCCAAACCCCGATTCTGCTCAAGCGCGGCATGTCCGGCACGATCGACGAGCTGCTTATGGCGGCCGAGTACATCATGAGCGAGGGCAACGACAACGTCATCCTGTGCGAGCGCGGTATCCGCACTTTCGAGACCCGCACCCGCAACACATTCGACCTTAACGCCGTGCCGGTGCTGCACCACCTGTCGCACCTGCCCGTCGTCGCCGACCCCAGCCACGCCACCGGCTACACCCGCTACGTCGAGCCCATGGCGCTCGCCGCGACCGCCTGCGGTGCCAACGGCCTGGAAATTGAGGTCCACGACGAGCCGAGCCGCGCCTGGTCCGACGGCGCCCAGGCCCTCACCCCCGATCAGTTCGACGACACCATGCGCCGCATCCGAGCCATCCGCGAGGTCGTCTGCCAAGAGACCATGGAGTAGCCCATGGGTACGGTGAGAAACGCGCGCGTTAACCAGGGCGGCCCCAAGTGTGCCGGCATCGTCGGCCTTGGCCTCATCGGCGGCAGTTTTGCCCGCGGCTATGCGCAGGCGGGCGTCCGCGTGCTGGCCTGGGACCCCGATGACGATGTCATGACGGCCGCCAGCATGGGCACTGTCGCCAGAGAGCTCAACGACAAGACACTCGGCGAATGCGACATCATCGTCCTTGCCTGCTATCCCGAGGCATGCATCGAGTGGCTCGAGGCGCACGCCCAGGCGCTCGCCGACGCCACCGACACCGACGCCATCATGGGTCCCGTGGTGATCGACACCGTGGGCGTCAAGGGCATCGTGTGCGAGCGCGCCTTTGAGCTTGCCCGCGAGAACGGCTTTTACTTTGTGGGCGCGCACCCCATGGCGGGCACCCAGTTCTCGGGCTACGCGCACTCCCGCGCCGACCTGTTCCAGGGCGCTCCCCTGGTGCTCGTTCCGCCCGCGGTAGACGATGCCCTTAAGCTGGAGCTCTTGGGCCAGGTGCGCGAGATGGTGCGCCCCTTGGGCTTTGGCAAGTTCAGCGTGACCAGCGCCGCCGAGCACGACCGCGTCATCGCCTTCACGAGCCAGCTTGCGCACGTGGTGTCCAACGCCTACGTAAAGAGCCCGACCGCCCAGGTCCACCACGGCTTTTCGGCCGGTAGCTACCGCGATCTCACCCGCGTGGCGCACCTCAACCCGCAAATGTGGTCCGAGCTCATGATCGACGACGCCGATGCGCTCGCCTTCGAGATCGACCACCTGATCGACTCGCTCGGCGCCTACAGCCGTGCGCTCAAGGACCGCGACCAGCGCTATCTGGAGAATCTCCTTGCCGAGGGCGACCGCATTAAGCGCGCACTCGACGACGAGGCCTCCCACTAGACCACCTATCACGCCAGGTCGAAAGGACCGAAGCTTATGGCGATTACCATCGATATCGACACCGCACGCCCCTACCAGGTGCATGTTGGCACGTTTTTGCTGGAGCAGGCGGGACCGCTCGTGCGCGCCACTGCCGGCGGCACCAAGGCCGTCATCGTGACGGACACCAACGTGGGCCCGCTCTACCAGATGCCCGTTAAGCAGAGTCTGGAGGCATCAGGCTACGAGGTGAGCATCTGCACCTTCGAGGCCGGCGAGGCGCATAAGCGCGCCGAAACCTATGTTGCCATTTTGGAGTTTGTGGCCGAGCACGAGCTTTCGCGCTCCGACGTGATCGTGGCACTCGGCGGCGGCGTCGTGGGCGACGTGGCGGGCTTTGTG
>USHA01000004.1 GCA_900554325.1 uncultured Collinsella sp. | reverse complement strand
GAGGAGGCCAAGGCCCTTCTGGACGCCTTCGGTTTCCCGTTCAAGAAATAGGTTCACCTGCCCTATAAGCGCCGTTCCCACAAGGGGGCGGCGCTTGGGGCGAACAATACTCTATGTGAGGAGGATATAAGTGGCTAAGACATCGATGATCGTCAAGTGCAATCGCAAGCAGAAGTTCTCTACTCGTGAGTACACGCGCTGCCAGCGCTGCGGCCGTCCGCACTCTGTGTACCGCAAGTTCGGCCTGTGCCGTGTCTGCTTCCGTGAGCTTGCACTCAAGGGCGAGCTTCCCGGCGTTAAGAAGGCCAGCTGGTAAGTCACTACCAGCGTTTCAAGCATCCGTTTGGAACAGGGAAAACGCGCTAAAAAGGCTTTGCCGTTAAGGGCGGTGAAGAACCAAGAGCACGTGTTCATCAAGAACGAAGGAGAATCTGTATGAACCTTACAGACCCGATCGCAGATATGCTTACGCGCATCCGTAACGCTAACTCTGTGAACAAGGCCACGGTCTCCATGCCGAGCAGCAAGAAGCTCGTCGAGATCGCTCGTGTTCTGCACGAGGAGGGCTACATCGAGGGCTACGATGTCGAGGACACCGTTCCCCAGAAGACTCTGCACATCACGCTTAAGTATGGTCCCAAGAAGGCTAAGGTCATCAACGGCATCCGCCGCATTTCCAAGCCGGGCCTGCGTAAGTACACCGGCGTTGCCGACATGCCCCGCGTCCGCGGTGGCCTTGGTACCGCCATTATTTCCACCAGCCATGGCGTCATGACCGACCGCGATGCTCGCAAGCACAACGTCGGCGGCGAGATCATCGCTTACGTCTGGTAATTCGCTCGGTAGGTAGAAGGAAAGGAGATCACCGTGTCTCGTATCGGTAATAAGCCTGTCCAGATTCCCGCCGGAGTCGAAGTGGCAGTCAACGGCAACAACGTTGTCGTCAAGGGCCCCAAGGGCCAGCTCGAGCTCGATGTCTTTGAGAAGCTCGCTATCAACGTCGAGGACAACGTCCTCACCGTTTCCCGTCCCGACGACGAGCGTGAGACCCGTGCCCGCCACGGCCTCACCCGCGCCCTCATCCACAACATGGTTGTTGGCGTTTCCGAGGGCTTCGAGAAGAAGCTCGAGCTCGCCGGCGTCGGTTACCGCGTGCAGCAGAAGGGCAAGAACCTCGAGTTCTCCCTGGGCTTCTCGCACCCCGTGATCGTCGAGGCTCCCGAGGGCATCACCTTCGAGGTTCCCGACAACACCCACGTGAACGTCAAGGGTATCAACAAGCAGCAGGTCGGTCAGATCGCCGCTGAGATCCGCGGCCATCGTCCTCCCGAGCCTTACAAGGGCAAGGGTATCCACTACGTTGGCGAGCACATCCGCCGCAAGCTGGGTAAGGCCGCCAAGTAGTCGTAACCGACTCACTCGCATAAGACCAGCACCCCGTCAGGTGCTGGCAAGATCAACCTTTTTAGGAGTTTACGTATGAACAAGCATAAGGCGAAGCTGGAAGGCCTCAAGCGTCGTCAGCGTCGTGTTCGCGGCAAGGTCTCGGGTACCTCCGAGCGTCCGCGTCTTCGCGTGACCCGTACTAACGCCAACATCTATGCCCAGATCATCGACGACAGCAAGGGCTCCAGCCTGACGCTCGTCTCTGCCTCGACCCTCGAGGCCGAGTTCAAGGGCACCCACACCTCGAACAAGGAGGCTGCGGAGAAGGTCGGTCAGCTCGTTGGCAAGCGCGCCATCGAGGCCGGCATCACCAAGGTCGCCTTCGATCGCGGTGGCCGTATCTACCATGGCCGCGTCAAGGCCCTCGCCGACGGTGCTCGTGCCGCCGGTCTCGAGTTCTAGGAGGTATGTAGCACATGGCTCGTAATCAGAAGCAGCAGCGCGAGGCCTCCGAGTTCGAGGAGCGCGTCGTTTACATCAACCGCGTGTCGAAGACCGTCAAGGGTGGTCGTCGCATGAGCCTCGTCGCTCTCGTCGTCGTTGGCGACGGCAAGGGCAACGTCGGCGTTGGCATGGGCAAGTCCGCTGAGGTGCCCATGGCCATCTCCAAGGCATCTCTCGATGCCAAGAAGAACATGTTCCACGTGCCGGTGACCGAGCAGGGCACCATCCCGCACGAGGTTCTCGGCCACTTTGGTGCCGGCCGCATCATCATCAAGCCCGCTGTCGAGGGTACCGGCGTTATCGCCGGCGGCGCTGTGCGTCCCCTCTTTGAGCTTGCTGGCATCAAGAACGTCCTGTCCAAGTCCCTCGGTACCGACAACGGCCTCAACATCATCAAGGCTGCCGTCGAGGGCCTCAAGGAGCTCTCCAGCCCTGAGGACGTCGCGGCTCGCCGTGGCCTGACGGTCTCCGAGATGTTCGTCGGTAAGGAGAACTAAGCATGGCTGACACCATCAAGATCAAGCAGGTCCGCAGCACCAACGGTTGCAAGCAGGACCAGGTCCGTACTGTCCGTGCCCTCGGTCTCCACAGGATCCGCGAGGTTCGCGAGATTGCTGACAACGAGTCCGTCCGCGGCATGATCTTCAAGGTCAAGCACCTTGTCGAGATTGTAGAGGAGTAGCAAATGCAGCTTCACGATCTTACTCCCGCGCCCGGTTCCACCAAGAACCGCAAGCGCGTCGGCCGTGGCAATTCTTCGGGTCACGGCACCACTTCTGGCCGCGGCCAGAAGGGCCAGGGTTCCCGCTCTGGCGGCACCAAGGGTGCCGGCTTCGAGGGTGGCCAGACTCCGCTGGCTATGCGCCTGCCCAAGCTTCCGGGCTTCCGCAACCCCCGTCGTATCGAGTACACCGCTGTTAACGTTGAGCGTCTTGAGCGTAAGTTCGAGGACGGCGCTGTGATCGACGGTGCCGCTCTTAAGGCCGCTCGCATCACCAAGAGCGAGTTCGAGCCCGTCAAGGTGCTCGGCAATGGTGAGCTCACCAAGAAGTTCACGGTCAAGGTCGACAAGGTCAGCGCTTCTGCGCAGGCCAAGATCGAGGCCGCCGGCGGAAAGGTCGAGCTGCCGTGCTAAATGGTCTTAAGAATGCTTTCCGCATCAAAGAATTGCGCGAAAAGATTCTTTTTACCATAGCTATGCTCGTCGTGTACCGCATTGGTGCGCACGTTCCTGTGCCCGGCATTCCCTTCCAGGGGATGCTGGGCCTTTTCTCGACCGATAACAATTCGGTCGCCGCAGGTGCTATGGCCCTCCTGAATCTTTTCTCTGGCGGCGCGTTGAGCTATGTGTCGGTGTTTTCGCTGGGCATCATGCCTTACATCACCAGCTCGATCATCCTCCAGATGCTCCAGGCCGTTGTGCCTTCCCTGCATGAGCTTGCCCGCGAGGGCGAGGTCGGTCAGACCAAGATTACGCAGTATTCGCGTTACCTCACCCTGGCTCTGGCAATCCTCAACTCCGTGGGTTACCTCTTCCTCTTTAAGAGCTTCGGCATCAGCTTTAATGGTGCCGGCGCTCCCGAGATCATCTTCGACCTCATGATTGTCGGCACGCTCACCGCGGGCGCCATGCTGATCATGTGGATTGGTGAGCTCATCACCCAGCGCGGTATCGGCAATGGCATGTCGCTGATTATCTTTGCGAACATCATGGCCGGTCTGCCGCAGGCTATCTTCTCCAGCACCGAGGGCAATGCCGGTGGCATCATCACCATGGTGATTATCTGCGCCATCATCCTGCTGGTTATCCCGTTGATTGTTTTCCTTGAGCGCGGCCAGCGCCGCATTCCGGTCTCCTACGCTAAGCGCGTCGTGGGCCGTCGCATGATGGGTGGCCAGACCACCTACCTGCCCATCAAGGTCAACACCGCGGGTGTCGTGCCGATCATCTTCGCTTCGGCGCTGCTGTACTTCCCGGCTCAGATTGCCGTGTTCTTCCCCGGCATCGGCTGGATCCAGGCAGTTGCCTCTGCGCTTTCGCGCGGCTGGCTCAACTGGGTGCTTAACGTTGTCCTCATCGTGTTCTTCGCGTACTTCTACACCTCCATGGTGTTCAACCCCGATGACACGGCCGACAACCTTAAGAAGCAGGGCGGCTTTATTCCGGGCGTGCGTCCGGGTAGGGCTACCGCGGCCTACATCAAGAACGCGCTCAACAAGATCACGCTTCCCAGCGCTGTCTTTTTGGCGCTCATCGCCATCGTGCCTTCGATCATCTTCTCCTTCACGGGTAACCAGCTGATCCAGGCATTTGGCGGCACGTCCATCCTCATCATGGTCGGCGTCGTGCTCGACACGGTCGATAAGCTCGAAGGCCAGATCAAGATGTATGATTACGATGGATTCTTTAAATAGGCTAGAGGAGGATTGCTCATGAACCTCGTATTGCTCGGAGCTCCGGGTGCCGGTAAGGGCACCGTCGCACAGGAGCTCGTCGCCGAGTTTTGCGTCGCCCATATTTCCACGGGCGACCTGCTGCGTGCTGCCGTCAAGGGTGGCACCGAGCTTGGTATTCAGGCTAAGAAGTACATGGACGCTGGCGAGCTCGTTCCCGACCAGCTCGTGATCGACCTTGTCAAGGAGCGCCTTGCCGCCGATGACGCCCAGCAGGGCTTCATCCTCGACGGCTTCCCGCGCAACACCGCCCAGGCTGTGACGCTCGATTCCGAGCTCTCCGCCATGGGTCGCGAGATCGACTGCGCCCTTCTGGTCGATGTGGCCCCCGAGGTCATTATCGATCGTCTGTCTTCGCGTCGCACCTGCCGCGCATGCGGTTACACCGGCACCGCTGCCGATGCTACCTGCCCCAAGTGTGGCGGCGAGATGTATCAGCGCGACGACGACAAGCCCGAGACCATCAAGAACCGTCTCGACGTCTACGAGAAGTCCACGAGCCCGCTCGTCGACTACTATCGTGGCCAGGGTCTGCTCAAGTCGGTCAACGGTGACCAGGCTCGCGAGACCGTGTACGGGGATGTCAAAGAGGCTCTCGGTCTATGATCAAGATTAAGTCTGCAACGCAAATCGAGCAGATGAAGAAGGCAGGAGCGCTATCTAAGATGGCGCTCCGCCACGTTGGAGCCATGGTGCGCCCCGGCGTTTCCACCTTTGAGCTCGATCAGCTCGCGGAGCAGATTATCCGCATGCATGGCGGCACCCCGGCCTTTAAGGGTTACGGCGGGTTCCCGGGGACCATTTGCGCATCGATCAACGATGCCGTGGTCCACGGTATTCCCAACCCCGACATGATCCTGCGCGATGGCGATATCATCTCCATCGATACGGGAGCCGTTGTCGACGGTTGGGTCGGCGATAACGCTTGGACGTTTTTCGTCGGCACCCCCACGCCCGAAGCCAAGGCTTTGTGCGAGGTCACGCGCGATTGCCTTAAGGCTGCCATCGAGCAGGCTGTTCCCGGTAACCATATCGGGGACGTCGGTTATGCCGTTCAGTCCCTCGCCGAGTCTCACGGTTACGGTGTGCTTCGTGATTATGTAGGCCATGGCATTGGCCGCGTGATGCACGAGGACCCCAACGTTCCTAACTATGGAAAGAAGGGGAGGGGCGTTCGCCTCCAGGCCGGCATGGTCATTGCCATCGAGCCGATGGTTACGATGGGTTCCAACCATGTGAGCACGGGCTCCGACGGTTGGATTGTTACGACCAACGACCACCTGCCCGCCGCGCACTACGAGAACACCGTCGCCATTACCAATGACGGTCCGGTGATTCTGACCACGGATGCCCAAGGTGCTTGGTGTTCGCTCCAAGGCGGAGAAATGTAACAAGTTCCACTTAGTTGTGGAGCCATTACGAAGTTATTACGATGCGTGCATACGTGTTGTAGAATACTCAATCGCTGTCGTTTTCTAGAGAAAGATGATTGCTTGTGAAGAAGGAAGACGCAATTGAGCTCGAGGGTACGGTAAAGGAACCGTTGCCCAACGCCATGTTTAAGGTCGAGCTCGAGAACGGTCATTCGGTTCTGTGCAACATTTCTGGCAAGATCCGAATGAATTACATCCGTATTCTCCCCGGTGACAGGGTTGTCGTGGAGCTTTCCCCGTACGACCTGACCCGCGGCCGCATCACCTATCGCTACAAATAGCGGCACGCATACACGCACTCCATTTCCGACTGCAGGCTTAGCTCAACCTACGGTCGGATTGTGTGTGAAGACCAGCCATAGTTTTAAACGCCTGCGGCTGGGCGAGTAGATAGTAGGGAAGTAGTTTGAGCGCTACCGAAAGGAAGAACGATGAAGGTACGTCCTTCGGTCAAGAAGATGTGCGATAAGTGCAAAATCATTAGGCGCCATGGCAAGGTCCTCGTCATTTGCGAGAACCCCCGTCATAAGCAGCGTCAGGGTTAAGAGAGGAGACTACGTTGGCCCGTATTAATGGTGTCGACCTCCCGCGTGAGAAGCGCGTTGAGATCGGTCTGACCTACATTTACGGCATCGGCCGCACCACTGCGACGAAGATTTGCGTCGAGTGCAACGTTAACGTGGATACGCGCGTTAAGGACCTCACCGAGGATGAGGTTAACGCCATCCGCGATTATATCGATAAGAACCAGATCATGGTTGAGGGCGACCTCCGCCGTGAGCGCAACCAGAACGTCAAGCGCCTTATGGACATCGGCTGCAACCGCGGCCTTCGTCACCGCAAGGGCCTCCCGGTCCGCGGCCAGCGCACCCACACTAACGCTCGTACCCGCAAGGGCCCGAAGCGTCAGATCGGTGCTAAGAAGAAGAAATAAGGAGCGCTAGATAGATGGCTACTGCTAAGAAGAACGTTCGCGCTGCCCGTCTGAAGCGCGCGGACCGTAAGAACATTTCCGTGGGCCAGGCTCACATTCGTTCTACGTTCAACAACACGATCGTTTCGATCACCGATCCCCAGGGCAACGTCATTTCCTGGAAGTCGGCTGGCCAGGTGGGCTTCAAGGGCTCCCGTAAGTCCACGCCGTTCGCTGCCCAGATGGCTGCCGAGGCTGCTGCCAAGCAGGCCATGGAGCACGGTATGAAGAAGGTTTCCGTCTTCGTCAAGGGCCCCGGCTCCGGTCGTGAGACCGCCATCCGCTCCCTCCAGGCTGCTGGCCTCGAGGTCTCGAGCATCCAGGACAAGACCCCCATTCCGCACAACGGCTGCCGCCCCAAGAAGCGTCGCCGCGTGTAACTGAAAGGATCGTATCAATATGGCAATCGACAGGACTCCTGTTCTTAAGCGCTGCCGTCAGCTCGGGATCGATCCCGCTGAGCTCGGTTACAGCAGCAAGAAGGAATCTATCCGTCAGCCCAAGCGCCGTCGCAAGGAATCTGAGTACGGCATGCAGCTGCGCGAGAAGCAGAAGGTCAAGTTCATCTATGGCGTTCTGGAGAAGCAGTTCCACGGTTACTTCAACAAGGCCCGTAAGATGAACGGCGTCACCGGTGAGAACCTCATGATCATTCTTGAGTCTCGCCTCGACAACGTCGTCTTCCGTCTTGGCTTCGCCCGCACCCGCAAAGAGGCTCGTCAGTCCGTCCGTCACGGTCACTTCACCGTGAACGGCAAGCGCGTGGACATCCCGTCCTACCGCGTCAAGGCCGGCGACGTCGTCGCTGTCGGCGAGAAGTTCCGTGACCTCCTCCCCATCAAGGAGGCCCTGATTTCCTCCGAGCGCTTTGAGGTCCCTGGCTGGCTCGAGGTCGATATCGAGAAGCTGTCTGGTAACGTGCTCGCTCTGCCGACGCGTGAGCAGATCAGCGGTGATATCAACGAGCAGCTCATCGTCGAGCTCTACTCTAAGTAGTCCATCCGGGCTGCTGAGGCTGGAGGTAATACATGTCAGAATTCATTAGGCCTCAGGTTCAGGTCGAAGAGATCAACGAGACGTCTGCTCGTGTCTCCGTCGAGCCGCTCGAGCGTGGCTACGGCGATACGCTGGGTAACTCCCTTCGTCGCGTTCTTCTGTCCTCGCTCGAGGGTGCCGCCGTCGAGGCTATTCAGATCGATGGCGCGCAGCACGAGTTCATGACCATCCCTAACATGGTCGAGGATGTCACCGACATCGTCCTGAATGTCAAGGGTCTTGTCTTCAGGGCTCTCGGCACGACCGACGAGGCGACCGCCACCATTTCGGTTGACGGCCCCTGCGAGGTCACCGGTGCGGACTTCTTTATTCCGTCCGAGTTTGAGCTGGTCAACCCCGAGCAGCACATCGCTACGCTCACCGAGGGTGGCCATCTCACCATGAGCATGCGCATCGGCTATGGCCGCGGCTATGTTTCTGGCGAGGCCAACAAACGCGACAACGATCCCATCGGTGTGATCCACGTCGACTCGCTGTACTCGCCGGTTTCCCGTTGCGCCAAGCTCGTTGAGGCTTGCCGTGTCGGTCAGCACACCGACTACGACCGCCTTGTCCTCGAGATCGAGACCAACGGCTCCATCGCCCCGCGCGACGCCGTGGTCCAGGCTGCCAATATCATTAACCAGCATATGGCTGCCTTTATGAACCTTGCCGAGACCCCCGAGGTCGAGGAGGAGGCTTCGATCTTCGCTCCCGAGGTCACCAACGACAACGCTGAGCTGGACAAGCAGATCGAGGATCTGGACCTTTCCGTCCGTTCTTACAACTGCCTTAAGCGCGCCAGCATTCACTCTGTCCGTCAGCTCGTTGAGTTCTCGGAGAACGATCTGCTCAACATCCGTAACTTCGGTGTTAAGTCGATCGAGGAAGTGAAGGACAAGCTTGAGTCCATGGGCCTGAGCCTGAAGGCTTAATGCTTCGCATATTTGAGGAGAAACTAGACCATGCGTCATAACGTTAAGAAGGGCCTGAAGCTCGGCACCGATGCGAGCCACACCAAGGCCATGAAGAAGAGCCTTGCTAAGGCCCTCTTCGAGAACGACCGCATCAAGACCACCGAGACCCGCGCTAAGGCGCTGCGTTCGGTCGTCGATCCGATCATCACCTGGGCCAAGAAGGGCGACCTGCACTCTCGTCGTCTGGCTATCGCCAAGCTCGGCGATAAGCAGCTCGTTGCCGAGATCTTCGACAAGGCTGCTCAGGGCATGTGGCAGGACCGCAACGGCGGTTACACCCGCATCATGAAGCTCGGTAACCGCAAGGGCGACAACGCTCCCATCGTTATCATGGAGCTCGTCACCGAGCCTTGCACGCCTAAGGCTAAGAAGGCTGCTCCGGCCCCCAAGAAGGCCGCTGCTCCCAAGAAGGTCGAGGCTGTCGAGGAGGCTCCTGCTGAGGAGACCGCTGAGTAGACAATCCGTCTGCATAGGCTATATTCGAGGGGTACGTTCGCGTACCCCTCTTTTTTTGTCGCGATACCGTTGCTTGTTTGTTGGGAGCGCCCATGACTGCGCCGTCTGATTTCAATTCGATTTCCGAGCTTGACGCCACACTCGTATTTCGCGTGGCCTATGATGGCTCGTCGTATAGCGGATTTGCCGAGCAGCCGGGACAGACGACGGTTGCGGGTGAGCTACGTCGAGCTATTGAGACGCTCCTGCGCCGTCCGATCGACCTGACGTGTGCGGGACGTACCGATGCCGGCGTGCATGCGGTGGCACAGTTTATCAGCGTGCCCGTAACGGACGCTGAGTTGGCTTTGACGCGCCGTAGGTGGCTGAGGGCCATGGATGCCCTCCTGCCCAAAGATATCGCCATAAACGAGGTCTACAAGGCCCGTAAAGGCTTTTCTGCACGCTTTGATGCGCGTTCCCGTACGTATACGTACCGTATTGCCGATCGCGACGCGCGCCCTGTGCTTTCGCGCGGTGCGGTGTGGTGGCATCGCTACCCATTGGATGTTGAGGCGATGTCTGCGGCCTGTCCCGCGCTGCTGGGCGAGCAGGACTTCAAGAGCTTTTGCAAGGTGGCGTCTGCCGTGGGCAAGCCCACGCACCGCTGCGTGATGCGTGCCGAGTTTGGCCATGAGGTTGCGTTTGGCGAGGACATCCTGACGTTTACCATCGAGGGCAATGCGTTTCTGCATTCGATGGTCCGCACGATCGTGGGCACGCTTGTCGAGATTGGCATGCATCGCCGTGAACCCGAGTGGATGCGCGAGGTCATCGATGCTTGCGACCGTACCGCTGCGGGCCCCACGGCTCCTGCCTGCGGCCTTACGTTTATGGGCGTGGATTACGATCCCGCCGAGCTTGTCGTGCTCGACTAGGGGAGGGCTCGGCGCGTCGTGCGTCGGCACCTGTCATCTGTGGGCTGCGCGTGTGCAACATCTGTTCTTGGCGTGCAATACAACCGGTGTCTCATTGCTTTTATTGCCGGGGTGTACCATGAACGACAGTTTGATTCACTGCTGTCGAGAGGACGGATAACTTGGTTCGACGTGGCTCGCATCCGCGACTTTCGGTGATCCTTGTGGTAGAAGGTTCGCCCAGCTATGCGATGCGTGCGCTCGAGAGTATCCAGAACCAAGACCTCTACGATTTGCAGATTGTCGTTGTCTGCCGCGATGCTGCGCCCGGTGTGCGCCATTCGCTTCAAGTTGCTGCCGACAGGGACATCCATATTGATTTGATTGACGTCGAGGACGCGAAGCGCGGCGCTTGTCTTCGTGCCGGTTTTGCTGCCTCGCGCGGCTCTCAAATCATCGCTATGAACGCCGATGAGTGGTTTGCTCCGCAGTCCCTTTCCAAGATGGTCAATATCGCGTGCGATACTACGGCAGACATAGTGCTCCCCACGGTGTCGCTCGACCGCTATGATGCACATCGAGAGCGCCATTCGCGCGTCTTGGATGCTGCTCATATTTCCATTGATAGCAAATCTTCGATGGTGGCCGGGCTGCCTCAGTTGATTTTAGGCGGCCTAGTCGTTCAGACCTCTGGTGTGATGTACAGCCGCTCGCTGTTTGAGGCATGCCTTTTGTGCGACAAGGTGTTTCGCACAGTTGGGTTTATGGCATGCGCGCTTTCGCAGACACGATGCGTGTCCGGCTGCGGCGATGCTTGTTTCCACACGGCGGCACCTAAACTTACAGATGCCTTTGATCCCACCATGTATGCCAAGGTATCCGATGACACTCGAGCGCTCGACGAGCTTGCGGACTCACTCTCGGAAGCAGACAGCGGTGGTCGGCTCAAGCTGGCAAGCCAAAAGTTCTACTTTGCCGGACTGGTCGCCTGCATCGAGAATTTGTGTCTGAGCCCGCATGGGGTGTCGTCAATCGAGCGTTCCGCCCGCATGCGTGATATGCTCGATGCGCCTCGAACCCGTCAGATGGTCGCCGCGCTCAAGGATAACCATCGGGGGCTCGGTCTGTTGTTTGGGCCGATCGCCAGCGCCAAGCCCGCGCGCTGCGTGATGTGTACGCATCTGGCAGCTTTTCTTAACCGGACGGGCGCAAAAACCGCCTAAACGGCTCATTTCGAAACAAACTTGCATAGAATTGTTTCGAAATGCGTTCTTATACACAAAAGCCTTCAAATAGCGTTAAACTATTCAATCACTGATTGATTGTCTCCGCCATCTTTTGGAGAGAGGGTTTGTATGGCTAAAAAACGCAATGGGCGCCAGGATGCCATTAGAGATATTGTGCGCAATAAGGACGTCCGAACGCAGCGCGTGCTGGTCGATGAGCTCCGCGCTATGGGCTTTGATTGCACGCAGGCGACTGTCTCTCGCGATATTGCCGACATGGGGCTGCGTAAGCTCCCTGAGGGCATCTATGTTCTGGCAGAGGACCTGCACCTGCAGCGTATGGTTTCCGAGCTTGTAACGGGCGTTCTGCGTACCGATAATCTGGTTATGATCAAGGCTCAGCCTGGCACGGCTTCCGGCATCGCCGCCGCCGTTGATGCGGCAGAGCTGCCCGATGTGCTTGGCTCGCTTGCCGGCAACGATACGATTTTGGTTATTGCCCAGACGGCCGAGGACGGCGAGCGTCTTGAGGCGCTGATCAATAAGCTGAGCAATTCTCGCAAGTAGGCGTGCGGGTCGTGCGCTCGGCACTGTGCGCGTGACATGGTGGCTTGTAAGGGGTATCGACGTTGGTCGGTACCCCCCTTTTTTGTTTGCCGGTATAAAGACCGTCCACCAGGTCACTTTAAATTAAAAGGCCCCCGAGCACTTTAATAAGCTGCTCGGGGGCCTTGTTGCTAATGGCCGGATGAATTTCTAGCCAACAGTATCGTCAGGCGTGGGCGAGGGGTCGGGAGTGGGCGTAGGCGTGGGCGTAGGCGTGCCGCCATCGCCGCCGGTCGAACCACCAGTGGAGCCGCCCGTCGAGCCACCGGTCGTTCCGGTGCCGCCGGTGGTGTCGCCGCCCGTGGTCTCGGTGGTCGTGGTCGTCGTGGTGGTCGTTGTGGTGGTTTCCTCTTCGTCCTCGTTCTCGTCCTTGTCGTCGTTCTCCGTCTTCTTGGTGTTGTTGGTGCCGTAGAACTTCCAGACGCTGTTGTTCTTGTAGGTGGGCGCCGTTCCGGTCGCAAACTCCTCGCGTTCGGTACCGGTCAGAACGGTGTTCATAAACCGCTTAAAGACAGGCAGGTTGGTGCTGTCGCCCAGCAGGTCCGTGCCGTATTTTTGGATGGGGATCTCGCCCGCGGAATAGCCGGTCCACAGGGCGCACGCCAGCTGCGGGGTATAGCCGCAGAACCACAGGTTGGTGGTGTTGTCGGTGGTGCCCGTTTTGCCGGCATAGGGCTGGTTGACGCTCAGGGCGCCAGCAGCACCCGTACCGCCGCCCTGCATGACGCCGGACAGAACATCGGTGACCGCGGCGGCCTCGCCCTCGGTAAGCACCTGTGAGGGATTGTCCGTGTGCTGGTACAGCACCGAACCGGTACGAGAGTCAATCTCGGTGATGGCGATCGGCTGGCGATAGTAGCCGCCGTTGGCAAACGTCGCGTAGGCGGCGGCCATCTCGAGCGGCGAGATCGAGCCGGTGCCGAGCGTCATGACGGGAACGTCCTCGATGTTGTCCTTGGCGGGATCGATGCCGAGCTTTTTGACGAGTGAGATGATCTTGCTGTTGCCGACGGCTTCCGCCACCTGGATGTAGCCGGTGTTGGAGGAGTATGCCGTTGCCTGCTTAAGCGTGATGTTGCCATAGCTATGGTTGGCGTAGTTTTGGACCTCGGTCGTGGTGCCCTTAGCCTTGAGCGGCGAATTGCAGTTGAGGGTGACGTTGGGGTTCATGCCGTTTTGGATGGCGGTTGCCAGCGTAAAGGCCTTAAAGGTGGAGCCGACGGGACGCTTGGCCGTGGCATGGTTTACGTGGTTCTCGTCGGCGTTGTAGTCGTAGCCGCCCACCATGCACTTGATGTAGCCGGTCTTGGGGTCGACGACGACCATGCCCATATCCAGGCCGTCGAGTGAGAGCGTGTCGAGCTGCTGGCGGACGGCATTCTCTGCCACCTGCTGCATCGTGGGGTCGATGGTGGTCTTGACGGTCAGACCGCCCTTAAAGAGCACGTCGGTCGAGAACTCCTGCTCCAGCAGCTGCTTAACATAGGCGACAAAGTAGGGCTGCGAGTATACGTCGACGCCGCTGCCCGAAATCTCGGTCACGTTGAGGGTGATGGGCTCGGCCTGTGCGGCATCGTGCTCCTCCTGCGTAATGTGGCCCAGGCGCAACATGTTGTCGAGGACCTTGTTGCGGCGAGACAGTGCCAGATCGGGATTGACCGTGGGGTCGTACTGCGAAGGCGAGTTGGGAAGGCCGATCAACAGTGCGGCTTCGCTCAGGGTAAGGTCGGCGGCGCTCTTGGACAGGTAGGTCTCGGCTGCGGCCTCGATGCCGTAGGCGCCGTGGCCGTAATAGATGGTGTTGAGGTACATCATGAGGATCTCGTCTTTGGAGTACATGTCCTCCATCTTTACGGCGATGTAGGCCTCGCGCACCTTACGCTCGATGGTCGAGTCGAACTGCTCCTCCTGCAGGATGGTGTTGCGCACCAGCTGCTGGGTGATAGTCGAGGCGCCTTCGTGCCCGCCGCCGAGGGTTGCCACCGCAGCACGCGCGATACCCCACAGGTCGATACCGCCGTGCTCGTAGAAGCGCTCGTCCTCGACGTCAACGGTGCCCTGCAGCACGTAGGGGGAGACCTCGTCCTTGGTGATGGACTTGCGGTTTTGCGTGTAGAAGCTTGCGATCTTGTTGCCGTTGCAGTCGACGATCTCGGTGGGCTCGCTCACCAGATACGCGTTGGCGTCGGTGTAGTCGGGCAGATCGGACAGCCAGCGGTTGACGTTGCCGACCATGCCGATGCCAAATGCCACGCCCGCAATCAGCAGAAAGCCCAAAAACGAGAGCAGGATTATGGGCAGGGCATGCGTCTTTGAACGGCTGCGTCCCTGTCGTTGGCGAGGACCCATATATTGACCTCCAGGTATGTCGTGCCGGACGGTGGATGTGCCGTCGGGGCAGGATGGACATAAGTTATTACACGATAAACCAAACGGGGCGCGCGATGCCTCGTGTATGCTGGAAGACGGCATTTTTCAGAGTGAATGCATACCTTGGTAAGGAGTTTGTCGATGGCGATTCGGACGATGGGGCCGAGCGGACAATACGAGACTGGATTGGATGCTGCCGGTGCGGCGCTGCCCGAGTTGCTGGCGCCGGCGGGCGGGCTCGACCAGATGCTTGCGGCCATCGCCGCGGGTGCCGATGCCATCTATGCGGGGTTGGGCGGCTTTAACGCCCGTGTGAGCGCCCATGGCTTTACGGATAACGAGTTTGCGCGCGGCTGCGCCGTGGCGCATGCCCATGGCGTGCGTGTGTACGTAACGCTCAACGTGTTCGTGTTTGACGATGAGTTATCCGACGCGGTGGTGTTGGGAGCTCATGCACTGGAGCTGGGCGCCGATGCTCTGATTGTCGCCGATGCCGGGTTGGCCTGCGCGCTGCGCGCGGCGATTCCCGGGGTCGAGATTCACCTGTCTACGCAGGCGGGCGTTCATAGCGAAGGCGCCGTGCGGCTTGCCGCCGATGAGCTGGGGGTCGAGCGCGTGACGACGGCACGCGAGCTGACGGTCGACGAGATTGCGGCGCTATGTGCCACGGGTGTGCCCATCGAGGTATTCTGCCACGGTGCGATTTGCATCGGCTATTCGGGGGCGTGCGAGTTCTCTGCCCTTCGACGTGGCCGCTCTGCGATGCGCGGTGATTGCACGCAGCCGTGCCGTCTATCCTATGACTTGGTGGACGAGGCTGGGCAGAGTGTTGCCGCCGTCGAGGGAGATCGCCTGCTGTGTCCGCGCGACTATCTGGGTATTGCGCATCTGCCCGAGCTTGTAGATGCCGGCGTGGCGTCGCTCAAGATCGAGGGGCGCATGAAGAACCCCGATTACGTATTCAACGTGGTGCGGGTGTGGCGCCGGGCACTCGATATGCTGTGCGACGGCGCGTGGGACCCCGATGCCGTGGAAGAGCTTGAGCGCGAGCTGGGAAGGTCGTTTAACCGCGGGTTTACCGACGCGTATTTGCGAGGCCGCTCGGGTGCGGAGCTTATGAGTTTTGAACGCGCAATTAACCAGGGCGTGCGCGTGGGGCGTTTGGTCGCTGTGGGCCACGAAGAGGTGACCGTTGAGCTCGACGCCGCCGTGGCGGCGGGTGACACGCTCGAGATTCGGTTCTATCCGGGTGTCGACGCGCGTCCCGATGCGCCCAAGCGCTGGCCGCAGGTGCCCTGCCCGGTGGATGCAGCAGCGGGGAAGCGCATCGTCGTGCATTGCAAGCGTAAGGTGGACGCGGGCTGCGAGGTGTACCTGATTCGCAGCGCCGGCGTGTTGGATCAGACGGCGGCGGTGTTGGAGCGCATGCGGGCCGAGGCGGATGCGATTGCGCCCGTTGAGCGTGCCGTTGAAGTGCTGCCCTTTGAGGGCGTTGCGGTGGATGGCGGTGCATCGACGGAGTTGGTGGAGTGCGCGGTTCCCACTCGCATGGTTTTTGCTTGGCAGCTGATGGATGCCGACCCGCGCGGAGAACTCGATTTGTCCGACGCCGTTGTGGTGCTTGACGAGGTGTGCCGCGCGAGTGACGCTGACTGGACCCGCTCACTGATGCAGCGTGCCGGGCGCATCGTCTGCCGCAACCTGGGGCAGGTGGCGATCGCTCGCGAGCTGGGCGTGACGTTTGACGTGGCGGCGCCGGTGTTCTGCGCGAGTCGGGCCACGCTTACCTGGCTGCGCGGATTCGGTGCGGGGCGGGTGTACTTGCCGGCCGAGTTGCTCGGCAATGATGCGGAGCGTATTGCCGAGCTGGCTGCTGAACCCGGCGTCTTGGGTCCGGTCGACGCCGACCGTCCCGAGCTTATGGTGTGCGAGCACTGCCTGCTGACCGCCGAGGGCGTCTGCGCCACCGATGCGACGGGACAGGTTCGTTGCCGCGACTGCTTGCGTCGTCGGCAAACACGATATTTGGTCGAGCGCGACGGCACGCGCCTGCCAGTTGCCATTGACGCATGCGGCAGGACGAGGATTTTCCTGTCGTAGGTGCCGCGTCGCGTCAGTTTGTTATCATATGAGAGTTTATGGACTTCCAGCACCGCCGTTTTCGGCGAGGGTGCTATAGCAAAAGGAGGATACCCAATGCTGTCTGTTGACGAGCAAATGCGTATCATCACCTCGGGTGCTGCCCAAATCGTCCCCGAGGCCGACCTTCGCAAGAAGCTTGAGAAGGGCGAGCCCCTCAACATCAAGCTCGGCGTCGACCCCACCAGCCCCGACCTGCACCTGGGCCACGCCGTGCCCCTGCGCAAGATGCGTCAGTTCCAGGACCTGGGCCACAACGTCACCCTCATCATCGGCAACGGCACCGCACTGATCGGCGACCCTTCGGGCAAGAATTCCACCCGTCCGCAGCTTTCGCAGGAGCAGATCGAGGCCAATGCCGAGACCTATGTGAGCCAGGCCATGAAGATCCTGGATCCCGAGAAGACCACCATCGTGCACAACGGCGACTGGATCCTTTCGATGGATCTGGCCGGTCTGCTGCAGGTGTGCTCCAAGTTCACCGTCGCCCGCATTCTTGAGCGCGATGACTTTACCAAGCGCTACCAGTCTCAGACGCCGATCGCCCTGCATGAGTTCCTGTATCCCGTGATGCAGGCTTTCGACTCCGTGCAGATCAAGGCCGACGTGGAGATGGGCGGCACCGATCAGCTCTTCAACCTGCTCGCCGGCCGTGAGCTCATGGAGAAGATGGGCATGGAGCCCCAGATCGCGCTCACCATGCCGCTGCTCGAGGGCACCGACGGCGTACGCAAGATGTCCAAGTCCTATGGCAACTACATCGGCCTGACCGACGCGCCCAAGGACATGTTCGGCAAGACCATGTCCATCCCCGACGAGATGATCGGCAAGTACTATCGTCTGGCCAGCTCGCTCACCCCGGCCGAGGTCGACAAGATCGACGCTGCCCTGGCCGATGGTTCTGCCGACCCCTACGAGCTCAAGCGCGCTCTGGGCCGCGACCTGTGCGACACCTACCACGGCGCCGGTGCCGGCGACGAGGCTCAGGCCGAGTTCGACCGCGTGTTCAAGGAGGGCCAGCTCGCCGACTTCCCCGAGAAGCACGTTGAGCTGACTGTTAACGACGAGGGCCAGATCTACCTCGCCGGTCTGCTCAAGGACCTGGGTCTTTCGGCGAGCGCCGGCCAGGCTCGTCGTGATATCGACGGCGGCGGCGTCAAGATCAACGGCAAGGCCGTGGCTCCCAAGAGCTATAACATCGATCCCAGCGCCCTCAAGCTGGGCGACACCCTCTCCGTAGGCAAGCGCAAGGGCTTCAAGTTGGTCTAACGAGCGAGTTGACCTCACAAGTGCAATAAGGCCGCAGCCGGGAATCCCGACTGCGGCCTTTTTTGGTTACGACGATCCCTTGGGGACGGAGGGGTCATTTGGCGGTGCCGTTAAGCGGAAGGGGCGTTAGCGGGACTTTCTTTTGGGCATACAATGGCTATTGGCTTGCTGCGGTGAAGGCCTGTCCGCTCCGCAGCTGTTTTCTACGGTTAAAGGAGTATGTATGTCCGTTGAGGTCATGAGGTCTGTGATCGATGCTGCCGAGGGGCGCGTGCCCGTCGACACGCTGTTTACCAATGCGCAGATCGTCGACGTGTATGGCCAGCGTGTGGCGCCCGGCAGCGTTGCCGTCAAGGACGGTGTGATCGTCGGCGTGCTCTACGATGGTCGCGACGATGCTGCTGGCACCTACGAGGCAACTGAGGTCATCGACTGCCAGGGTCGCTATCTCGCTCCCGGTTTTATTGACGGGCATCTGCATATCGAGTCTTCGAACATCCGTCCCGCCGAGTACGCTCGCATGGCCGCGACGCGCGGTACTACCACCGCCATTGCCGACAGCCACGAGATTGCCAATGTTGCCGGTCTCGACGGCTTGCGCTTTATGATCGAGGACGGCCGCCGCGCACCCATCTCCATCAAGTATATGATGCCTTCGTGCGTGCCCGCGCTGCCCGACGAGCAGGCCGGTGCCGTTATTTCTGCTGCCGATATGCAGGCGTTTTTTGCCGAACATCCGGGCGATGTCTTTGGTCTGGGCGAAATGATGAACTTGCCGGGCGTCTTTATGGCCGACCCCGAGACCTGTGCTCGCATCGATGCTGCCAACCAGACGCCGTCCAAGCAGGTTGACGGCCACGCGCCGCTCGTTGCCGGTAAGGACCTCAACGCCTATGCCGCAGCGGGCATTATCGCCGACCACGAGTCGACGATTCCCGAGGAGGCACTCGACAAGCTGTCTCGTGGCATGTACGTGATGCTCCGCGAGGGTACGTGCAGCCATGACTTGGCCAACCTGTCGCCGATGCTGCTGGAGAATCCCGCTCGCGCCCGTCGCTGCTGCTTTGCGACTGACGACCGTGCCCCTTCCGATGCGCTTGTGACCGGCATGATCGACAATGCCTGCCGCGTGGCGATTGAGGCCGGTATCGACCCCGTGGTCGCTATCTCCATGGCGTCCCTCTCCACGGCCGAGGCGTTTGGCCTGGATCACGGCTGCCGCGACCCGCACGAGCTGCGCGGTGCGATTGCCCCGGGCAAGCGTGCCGACCTGCTGGTACTCAATGACCTGACGTTTGCCACGGCTCCGCATCGCGTATATGCCGCCGGTGCTCTGGTGGCGCAGGACGGCACCTTTGTGGGCGAGATTGCACCCGAGATGGCCGAGGTTGCGGCCCTTGCCGATGAGCTGCGCGCTTCCGTTAAACTGCCGAAGCTATCGCTCGACGTGTTCGACTATGCCTTTAAGCCGGGCGAGGCCGTGATCGACGTGGTGCCGGGCAAGGCCATCACGGGTATGGCTCGCCCCGAGAGTGCCGAGGGCCTGCGCCGCATTATGCTGATCGAGCGCCACGGCCGCGGCGTGTCGCTGCAGGCCGAGGGCGCCGATGGCGACGGCCCCGCTGGCCTGGGCCTGGTCGGCAAGCATATCGGTCGCGGCTGGGTGCGCGGCTTTACCATCACGGGCGGTGCCATCGCCTCGACGATCGGCCACGACTCGCACAACGTGTGCGTGGTGGGCGACAGCGCGGCTGATATGATGGCTGCCGTCGAGGCCGTGGGCCAGGGCGGCCACGTGCTGGTGCGCAACGGCGAGGTCGTGGCGCGTATTCCGCTGGCGCTCGGTGGCCTTATGAGCGAAGGCACGGCCGAGGACGTTGCTGCGCAGCACGACGACTTTATGGTCAAGGCGCGCGCCATGGGTATTGAGCCGCCGCTCGACCCCATCATGGGCATCATCTTCCTGCCCCTGCCGGTCATCCCGACGCTCCGCATCCGCCCCGAGGGCATGTTCGACGTCACAACCTTCACCTACGCCGACTAGTCATCGGGGACGTTCTTAAACGACTAGTCATCGGGGACACTCTTTGGCGCGCTGCCTGACGCCGCGACCGTAGGACCTCTGGCATGTGTGAGCTATTTGCCAGGTCCTTGTAACGTTTACGCCCGCGGAGTCTTATTTGAGCTCCCTTTGGGTACGTTGGAATCGGATACGCGTTTGATTCCAACAAGCCCGAAGGGAGCTTTTCTATGTTTAAACTGATTGCATCCGATATGGACGGCACACTGCTTGACGAAAACGGCCAGGTGCCTCCCGAGACCTACGAACTGATTCTGGCGCTACACGAGCATGGTGTGCATTTCGCTGCATCGTCAGGTCGTCGCTACGATCGCCTGTGCGAGTTCTTTGCGCCCGTTCGCGACAAGATGGACTTTGTCGCCGCTAACGGCGCCCAAGTCTACGCCGACGGTAAGATGGTGGACCGTGAGGTGTATTCCCACCTGGCGATTCGAAGGCTCGCCCAAGCCGTCAGGACGTTTCCCAATCTGCATCTTGCGCTCTTTGACCGAACCAAGTCCTTCCTGCTCGATGACGAGTGCAAGTTCGTGCGTGAGGTCGATAAGGACCTTCCCAATGCCGAGCGCATTTGGGAGCTGCCCGATCCCAGCGTAAATATCATCAAGGCGAGTATCTTTTGCGATGACTGTGCCGTTATGGACAGTGCCTACGTACTGCAGCGCGAGCTTGGCCAGCTCTTTACCTTTGCGCCTTCTGGAAACGCATGGATCGATGCCATGCAGCCCGGTGTGTCGAAAGCCTCGGGAATCGAGCAGCTCATGGAGCACTATGGCGTCGAACGCGACGAGGTCATGGCGTTTGGCGACTCGATGAACGACTACGAGATCATTCGCTTTGTCGGCACGGGCTGCGCGATGGAAAACGCGCGTCCCGCGCTCAAAGCGGTTGCCGATCGCGTCGTAGGCTGCAACCGCGACCATGCCGTTCAGCGTGAGCTCCGCCGTGTGCTGGAGAGTTTCTCCTAATCCGGCAGATGGGGACGTTCTTTTTCTGCCGGCAGTGGGGGACAGTCCTTGCAGCTTTTTGCGAAGAGTGTCCCCAGTGACTAGTCGTTTAAGAACGTCCCCAATGACTAGGCGAGGGCGGCCATGATGGTGCGGGCGACGCCGTCATGGTCGTTGTCGTATTCGGTGATGGCGTCGGCGGCCTCGCGGTCTTCGGACTCGGCGTTGATCATGGCCATGCCGTGGCCCGCTGCCTGTAGCATGGGGATGTCGTTGATGTTGTCGCCGAACGCCCAGGCGTTGGCGAGACGCTCGCCCAGGTGCTCGCATAACCACGTGAGGGCCGTCCCCTTGGTGGCGCCCTCACCCATGACCTCGATATTCATGGCGTACGAACGCGTGACCTCAATGCCTCCGAGCGTGTCGAGCTCTGCTGCGATGGCGTCGCGATCGGCCGGGTCGTGCCAGTACATGGCGATGCGTTCGAGCGTCTCGACCTCGTCGATCTTGCTGTCGATATCCATGTCGATCGGTGTTCGTGTGCGCTTGAGCGAAGCCGCGATGTGGGGGTCGCCGCCACAGAACTCATCCAGACGCCCGTATAGCGAGCGGGGGAGGAAGCACTGCCCATCCGCGAAGATATCGAAGGTCACATCGTGGCCGGCGGCAATGCGATGGATACGGTGGGCAATGCCACGGTCGAGCGGACGGCTCAAGATGCACGTGGCGCGCGAGGCGTCGGTGGGCGTATCCTCGTCGAGCTGCCAGACGCTGGCGCCGTTGGCACAGACCGCGTAGTGCACGGCGGGATGGGCGAGAATGGGCTCAAAGATGCCCGACAGTGGACGTCCCGTGCAGGGAACAAACTCGATGCCACGACGTGCGAGCTCGTCGAGCATTGCCCAGGTGGCATCGCTCATCTGCTTATCGCTCGTCAGCAGCGTCCCATCCATATCGGAAAACACAATCATTCGTTGCGATCCTTTCTACTGGCATAAAAAGCGTGGCCGAGGGCTTGGGTCCCTGACCACGCTCGAGTTCTATAACGGTCCGCGTCCTAGCGGTCGGCGAGCGGCTTGTACTCCAGCGGCTCGATCACCGGACGATAGGCGGGGCGGATGATACGGTGCGCGCAGAAGAGCTCTTCCATGCGGTGCGCCGACCAGCCGGCCATGCGGGCGACGGCGAATAGCGGCGTAAAGAGCGTCTCGGGCACGCCGAGCATCTTGTAGATAAAGCCCGTGTACAGGTCGATGTTGGCGCAGATGGGCTTGGTCATGCCGTGGTCGCGCATCACCTGCGGTGCCAGGTGCTCGATGCGCTCGATGAGCGCGAACTCCTCGCCCAGGTCCTTCTTGGCGGCAAGCGTGCGCGCGTAACGACGGCACACCTCGGCACGCGGGTCGCTCAGCGTGTAGACGGCGTGGCCCATACCGTAGATGAGACCCGTGCCGTCGAAGGCCTGCTTGTCGAGGATCTTGCCCAGGTAGGCTGCGACCTCGTCCTCGTCCTCCCAATTGGAGACATGCGCGCGGATGTCCTCGTGCATGGAGACAACCTTGGCGTTGGCGCCACCGTGGCGCGGGCCCTTGAGTGAGCCGATAGCCGCGGCGTAGGCGGAATACGGGTCGGTGGCCGAGGAGGACAGCACGCGGCAGGCAAACGTGGAGTTGTTGCCGCCTCCGTGTTCGGCATGCAGCATGAGCATCACGTCGAGCAGCATGGCTTCGTCGCGGGTGAATGCCATGCCGCCGCGCAACACCTGCAGGATGGTCTCGGCGGTGGAGAGACCGGGTGTGGGGTGCGGTACATGAACCTCGGAGCCGCGGCGCTTGGCGACCGAGGCCATATGCGCGAAGGCGGCGATGCGGGGGAGACGGGCGAGCATGGAGATGGCGACGTCGATTTCGTGCTCGGGCGTAATGGCGTCGGGCTCGGCGTCGAAGGCGTAGAGCAGCAGCACGACGCGCTGAAGCACATTCATGATGCTCGACGACACCGTGGTCATGGGGAACTCTTTGACGTACTCATCGCTCAGGTGCCTAAAAGCGCCCAGACGTCCGCAAAAACCGTCGAGCTCCTCTTTGTTGGGCAGCGAGCCCGTGATGAGCAGGTAGGCGACCTCTTCGTAGCCATAGCGATTCTCGGCCTGGGCGTTGTTGACCAGGTCCTCGATGCTGTAGCCGCGAAGCGTGAGCTTGCCCTGATCGGGCACGACTTTGCCGTCGACCTTGTTGTAGCCATGCACGTCCGAGATGCGGGTAAGGCCCGCGACCACGCCCGAGCCATCGGCATTGCGCAGGCCGCGCTTGACGTTATGCTCTACGAACAGGCCCTCGTCGTACGGGGCGGTCGGCAGGCCGTGGTAGAGGTTTTCGCTTTCGGGCGAAATCTGACGGCTCGCCTCGTAATCCAGAACCAGGCGGCTCAGGTGATCGTCGAAGCGGTAGTAGATTTTCTTGGCGTCGTAGGCCATGCGCGCTCCTCTCCGGTCCGCTTTGGGGCCGCGCGCTTGGACGATATGACGTCAAGCTGCCCCGAGCGGCTTGTTCGCTACAGGCGGTACATAAAGTTAAAGACGTCCTCGCGCTGGATGGACACGTTGACGCCCGAAAGCTCGCCGGCCTCGGCCAGGGCCTTCTGCAGCTCAGCGAAGTCGAGCTTGGACTCGGCGGTATCGGCCAGCATGGTCATGGTGAAGATGTCCTCGATAATGGACTGCGTGATGTCGCGGATGTCGACGTTGGCCTCGCCCAGGACGCGGGTGACGCCCGCGACGATGCCGGGGCGGTTCTTGCCAAGGACGGTGATGACGATACGGGAGGACGAGATCTCGGCCATGGGAAACCCTTTCGCGTGATTGCGGCGCGCGCGGGGCGCTCCGCTACGGTACAGTGTTCATCATTGTACCTGTCTGGCGCAAAAAAGGCGCGCTCGCTGCGGCGTTACATGCCTGCAACATGAGCGTAAGGGGGAAGGCCGTACGGGGAAGAGCCGTCTGGCGCGTGTCCGGCTCGTGTTGGGTTGATTTCCGATCTCAGCCGAACACATTGAGCGGACAGGCCGTTCCCGCAGTCAGCCGAACGCCTCCGACGGCTGATTCCGAACTGGAAGCGGAGGGCATCCCCGCCCTTCGGTAGGGGATACCGCTCCGCGGCGCATGCCGCGGGCGGCGCCCCCTACCGGACCACCGTGACCTCAGTTGGGATGGGCCCAGCACTGCCGCGTACTCGGTGAGCTAGAGCCAACTGTTCGTCTTCACGTCGCGTATGGCGATATTTCGGTCGTCCGGCTCGGTGATGCCGTAGCCGAACGCCTGGAGCGTCTCGATGGACTCCTGGATCCTCTGTTGGAACATGGGACCCGGATCGACCCTCGGCCCGAGGTGCCCGCGCCAAAGGCACGGCGTGGCGCGCAGCATGTTATGGATTTTGGAGATGGGCTCGATGTCGGCGTAGACGTTGAGCGTCGCCATGGCGTCCTTGATGAACGAACCCATCCCCTTCGCGTATGCCACCGAGTGTCTGATCGAGATCAGGCCCGTCTCGAAATCCACATCGCACCACCGAAGGCCGCAGACCTCGCCGATTCGCATCCCCGTGTGCAGGGCGAGTACGACCGCCCTCTAATCCTCGGCGGACCAATCGAGTCCGAACTCCTTTCGGGCATCCTCTTCGCTCATGACTTCGAGAAGGTCTCCGGGTTGGCAACGAAGGGCGAGGCATAGCTGCTCGAGTGTGTTGAAGCGAATGCCGCGAATATGCCCTTTTTTAATACGGGACAGGTTCACGGGCGTGGTTCCAATCCTTTCGGCAAGTTCGTTCGAGGAAATCTTTCGCTCGGCCATGATCTTGTCGAGGCGAACAATTACGGGCATGGCGTTTCCTTACGCAATCTCGTCGGAGTCGAGGTACAGCTCTCGGGCGTACAAGAAGAGCTGGGAAAGCATGAACAGGACGATGCCGAGAACCAGAGAGGTCCAATCGAATGATGAAGCGATCTCTTGGGCGCCGACGGCCCCCTCGCCGCCAAACATCGAAACGGAGGTTTTGAGTGAGCCGGCGTAGAGGCTGGTGGCAGCTTGAACAACGAAGAGAATGCCGAGCACCTTCAAGCATGTCGCAGACCCTTTCTTGAAGGGGTCTCCGCTCTTGATCGTCCACACGAGAACGGCGCTGAGGATGGTCGTAGCGATACCGATGACGGCAGGGACCAATGTCGAGATCGCAAGGGCTGGATACGCGGGGGAGTCTGCAATTACAGGGTTGTCGAGCACTTCGATTGCTGGCTTTAAGGAGAACGCCACTTGTGCGATGGCGGTGGCGCAAAGGGTCGCAGAGGCTATCGCACATGCGATGCGGAAGGAATGAAGCCGGGGAGTGCGATTGTCGGAACTCATAATAACCTCCGAAGAATTTAAAAAACTCAGGTTACTTTTTAACAGTTTATGTTAAATTGACTTTGCTGACAAGTAATCACAGCATGCTGCAATCACTAGATGCGAGGCGGGGCCGAGCATTTTGTTCAGCCCCGCTGTTCCAGGTGGATGGGGTTAAGGTTGGCGATGAATATGCTCAAGATCTCGAAGGCAATCTTTAGGTCGCTTCTCTCCTCCAGGTCGCTCTGTGTTGTCGTTGTTGCGTTGATGGTTCTTTGTGCTTTGCCCGTCTTCAGGAGCGCGGCTGGCATCGACGGACGGGTTGAATACCTCGAGTCGGGAATAACCCGTGTTGAGCAGGAATTGTCAGCATCCTATGCGGATGCGCTTGTGAATGCGGGGGAGGAGGGCGTCTATACCTCTTCATCAAGCATGCCCGCGCTTCTGTACCCTCTTGCCGCGGGGCGTCTTGTCTTGGCGCCGCTCTCTCCTCTGCTTCCGTTTCTGCAGGTGTCGGATGGAGCGTACTCCTTTTATGACGGATCGAAGGAGTACTTGCTATGGGCCGCAACGGCCGTTGCCGTCTCGTTCCTTGCCGCGCGTCTTAACAAACGCGAAAAGCTCATCATCCAGGCACCGATGGGTGAGCTGGGCAGGCTTGTTGCATCGAGCGTATGGGCGAGTGTTTTTGCGATGCTTGCCGTCTTCGCCGTCAATCTTCCAGGGATAATCGCCGCACTTGTGAAGAATGGCCCGGGCTCGCTGTTCTATCCGATAGGCTACGTTCAATATGCGACTCCGGTTATCAAACCGGCTTGGCTGGTGTTCGCACAGACGGCCATCTTGCAATTCTTGGTGGCGGCGTTCATCTCGCTCGTCGTTCACCTTGCCGTGAAGATTGCCAATAACCCTACGCTTGGAATCGTGTTCGTATGTGCCCTGATGGGGGTGACGATGGTTCCCGGGTATTACGGAAGATCCATCGCTTTACGTGAGTTCGCCCTGTTGAATCCCCTTACGTATGCGAACACTGAGTTGACCGTCGGCGCCTATAGCCCGTACCCGACAACGCAGATAGTGAATCTGCCTGGACTTTGCTTCGAGCGTGGCGCGATTACCCTCGTATGCGCAATCGGGATCGAGGTGCTGGCAATTAGCCTGCTTTGCGTTGCTGGAAAGAGCGGCTGCGCGCGCCCGATGTCCCCGATTTGTCTTGAGAGAGGTTCCTTCACCGCATCGAGAACGACAGCCCGTTCGAGCGCTTGTGCCTCCGCCGTTGCATACGTAAGAACGATGGGGAAGCTGCTCCTGCATTCTCCTGCCCTCGCCGTATGCGCGATTGCAATGTCGACGGCGATGCTGGCCCCGGCTCTGGTCGAGGTGTTTCCTGAAGCTGGTGACGTTTCCGCTGTTCGGTATAGGGACGGGGAGCTCCGTTCAATAGATCGGTATCTAGAGCAGGACGCTGCGAATATGGACGTCGAGGGCAAAGCGGCCCTGGAAGGCATGCGAGATGCTCTTTCGGGTTTCGTGTACGCGCCCACGCCTGCGGAGGGGTTTCGAAGCCTTGCGACGTACGAGCGCGCTCGAGGCGAGCTGGGCGCGGCAGATGCGACCCTCCTGCAATCGATCGGAATCGAGCCGGAGACTCCTTCTCGTGTGGAGGCGCGCGCCCTTCTGCTCGAGTCGATCGCGAGCTTGCCGGACCCCAAGGTTTACGAGTTAAGTACGAAGATGCCCCCATTAATCCTCCTTTCCTATCTCCAGGCAGCGCTTCCTTCCTTGTTTTGGCTGTTGCCCGTGGTTGTCACATCGCTTGCGTGCACCCACCTGCGGTGCCGTTCCCTTCTGGTTTTCCAAGTCCCCGCAACAGCGCATGTGCGTTTTCTGACGGCTGTTGCGCTGTCTCTCCTGCTTGGCTTGGCGCTGCTTTTGGTGTCGATGGTTCCCGCTGCGGTTGTGTCCTTGATTAAGAACGGTGCGGGTGGTTCGGAGTATCCCGTCGCTCTCATTCGGGCGGGAGCTTCGACAACGTCCATGGTGGGGGAGGCGGTGTTGTGCAGTATTCCGTTGCTGGTCATGGCATACGGCGTGATTTCCGTCGTCGCTGCGTTGACAGCAGCGATTAGCCGCAACCCCGTTGTCACCGGAATGGTTTGCGTGGTTCTCTTGGTGTTGGGTTCGTTGAGCGCTCATGTTGAAAGCGTGGGCATGGGCGTCGCGCTGCTGGCTCCATTCGCCTCGTTTGATCCCGCTTCCCAGGTGGGGACGATTGGGTTCCTTGGGCGAGGGACGAACGCGATGCCTTTTGGAGAGGTCGTCGGCGCATCGGGCGCTCTGCTGGTGGTCTTGGGCGCCGTATCTCCGTTGATGGTGCGCCTGAGTGTTCCAAAGATCGAAAGGGGATGATCTCGATGATTGACCTTCAAACGCTGACGATCTCTTATGGAAAGAAGGTGCTCGCAGATTCGGTGAACGCTGAGTTTGCCCCGGGTACGGTCTACGGTCTCGTCGCTCCGAACGGGCATGGAAAGACGACGTTGCTGCGTGCGATGGCAGGTTTGCCGGGTCCTCGCGTGGACGGGAGCATCGTTCTGGATGAGGTGCAGGGTACGGGTGCGAGAGAGGTCCGTTCTATGATCTTCTATGCACCTGGTGAGGGGACGCTGCTGTATTCCGGATTGCGTGCGGAAGATCACCTCAAGATGGTTTGCGATATGTGGCCGCATGCTCGCGATATCGAAGAGATAGTGGAACAAACGCAGATAGGCGAGTTCGCGAAGATGAGGATCCGCACTCTGAGCCAGGGCATGAAGCAGCAGCTTACCCTGGCGATTGCGTATGCGACGGGCGCGCGGTACCTTCTATTAGATGAGCCCATGAACGCGCTCGACCCCAGCAGGGTGGACTTGCATTCCGAGATTCTCAGGAAGCTGGCCGATTCTGGTACGTGCATCATCATGTCATCCCACATCTTGGATTCGGTCGATAGGCTGTGCGATGAGATTCTGTTTTTGAAGGATGGGAGGCTCATTAGAAGCATTCCGCAAGATGATGCTGCGCCGAAGTCTCCTGGATCCCATTTCGCAAAGCCTGCCGGACGCGCCGAGGGTGCGCTAAGCACGTATCGGCGACTCTACGAAAAGGGCGGGTAGAAATGCAAGTTAAAAATCTATGTGGCCAATGTGATACCGTTGAACCCGCATATCGATACCGCTCAGCCATTCGCCTCGCCCCCGTCGCACGTATCTTCATCCGGTCTGTTACTTTTAATCTAACAATTCTTTGAGGAACGTAGGTGCTTCTAAATGTACTGTCGACTTCTTCTCAAACTAATCCTAAGAGACAAGGCCGTATGGATTTGTACGCTCGTTCTCGCTGCAGCCTTTTCCGTCCCCATTGCGTTCAATTCACCCATCTACGGGCCCTTCTTTATGAAACAGG
The DNA here is from genome assembly GCA_900554325.1 of uncultured Collinsella sp. Taxonomy (GTDB): domain Bacteria; phylum Actinomycetota; class Coriobacteriia; order Coriobacteriales; family Coriobacteriaceae; genus Collinsella. The sequence goes on along the minus strand of USHA01000004.1, from coordinate 25,017 downwards.
GCATGCAGAGCTTTGTCGACGCATTCAATACGCGCGCGCCCCAGGCCAGCGGCACAGACCTATCTCCAGAGCAGCAAAATGACGCGGAGCTTGCAAGATACGCGAACGCCGCCCTTGCCGCTCAAACCGACGCCGCCTTTCTCGATTCTGCCGAGAGCTACTACGCGCTCATGGGCGAAGGCTTCCAATCCGGGTCCATCGTGGGAGACCGAGAGACCAATGACGCGGCGCTCGCATATTGCCGTGCCCTGAGCAGCTCCGGCATCACGGATATCCCGGCCTCCGCAAACGACCTGCCATTCCTTTCCTTCCTGCCTTACGCCATTGCCACGGCGCCGTCTTTCCTTCCCTTCATCCCCTTCCTTCTCTCGTCGATACTCGTGCTCGGCGCCACAAGGCCTGCGACCCTGGCGGCAAAGGCGCCCGTGCCCAAATTCCGGCGCCTTATCCAGATCGTGTTTTCGATAATCGCCGCGGGGACCGCGATGCTCCTCGCCGGCCTCGCACCCGGGGGCATTTGCGCCTTGGCCCTAAACGGCTTCGGGCAAATTGGGTACCCGATCGCCTTCTTCCATGACGGCGCGCTTGCCACCACGACCGCGGGAGACGTCTTCACGACCCTGCTTCTCGCGCTGCTTGCGGGCGGAACCTTGATATCTGTTTGCTCCGCCGTCCCATCGACCGCAACGAGGCGCGTCCTCGCGGGCCCCCTTGCCTCCGCGCTGCTTGTCGCGGCCCCGGCATTCCCGTTACTGTCCGATTCGGCACTGGGGCATAACGCCGCGCTCGGGCTCCTGCCGCTGGCCGTGTTCTCGCCTATCGAGGCAACGGGTTACGTAGGATGCTTCCCGACAGAATTCATTGGCTCCGGTTCAAGCGGTGCATCGATGCTTGCCGTGGCCCTGGCATACGTCGCGGTCTTTTTTGCGGTCGGCGCCGTTGCGACACGTTCGCCCAAACAGTCTGGACCCGCGAAAAAGCACCATGGGCTCGAGCTTCTGGACGTGAGCGTGGGATACGGAAGCACGACGATACTTTCAATCGGATCGCTTTTCTTGAGCCCGGGAACGGCGGCGGGCCTCATTGCTCCCAACGGCTCGGGGAAAACCACCCTTCTTGAAGCGCTGTCGGGCCAATTTCCCACCCGCATCCGCTCGGGAAGCCTGGCGGCAGACGGAATCTGCCAACGTCGATCAGCCGAATTTGCAGAACTCGTCTACCTGAGCTCTTCAGGCGACACGGATCTTTACCCCACGCTATCAGCCCTCGAGCACCTTGCTTTCGTTAGGGAGGCGTGGAAATCGGCCACCGACATCGACTCGCTCTGCGACTCCCTCGGAATCTCCTCATATCTCGACAAGCCGACCCGTAAACTCTCGACAGGAATGAAGCAGCAGGTAAAGCTTGCCATGGCGATATCGACCGATTGCCCGTACCTCATCCTCGATGAACCGCTGAACGGCCTCGATCCGGGAAAGCGGAAAACCTCCTGCGACGCGATGCGCAGCGAGGTGGAGCGGGGACGCAGCGTGCTCATCTCAAGCCATCTGCTCGACGACCTGGCAGACCTCACCGACTCGTTCTACTTCATCGAGGCCGGCACGCTCGTGGAAAAGATCAAGTCGTCCTCGCAGACGCTCAAGCAGGAATACCTCGATACATACGAGCGAGGTGAATGACATGAAACTATTTGAACAGCTGAAGTCCAATGCGTCGCGCATGGCTGTCTACGCCATCCTCGTGGCAACGGCTTTATGCGGAATCGCGGCACCCGTCTATGCGCTCAACGGGGAGAAAGGCGATGTCGAACCCGCGTACATGGCTTCGACGGTTAAGGACCGGTACAAAGCCTTCTCTGGAGACACGTTTTACGTAGCAGAGTACGACACGACCTACCGTCAGCTTCGCTACAACAAGGGCTACGACTATCTAGGCGCAGAGGCAATCAGCTATACGTCGGGTTGGTACCGCTCCAACTATGGACACATAACCCAGTTCAAGTGTAACTACCGTGTGTACAACTAAAGCAACCGGCCGGGACGAGGGGTGACGCAAAAGCGTCGCCCCTCGTTTTTAACCATGTCAACTTAACCTAGTTCAGTTTGGTTGATTTCCGATCTCAGCCGAACACATTGAGCGGAAAGGCCGTTCCCGCAGTCAGTCGAACGTCCCCGGGGCCCTTCTCAGGCCCCGGGGACGGCATTTTCCCAGTTGAAGGAACGGTGGAGATGTGTTTCGATGGGTCAGATTCGTGTCGTTCCGAAAAGACCGTGAACCTTTTGTGGGACACGCGGCGCCGTGGTATCATAGCCGAGTTTGTTGTCTTGGTCGGAAACCAAGACGCCTTATGCGCTGATCGGTAACCAGCGCCTGACCAATAAGGAGTCCTACCATGAAGCAGGGTATCCATCCCCAGTATGTCGAGTGCACGGTGACGTGCTCCTGCGGCAACACCTTCAAGACGCACGCTACCGTGTCCGAGATGAAGGTCGAGCTTTGCAACGAGTGCCACCCGTTCTACACCGGCCAGCAGAAGTTCGTCGACACCGGTGGACGCGTCCAGCGCTTCGCCGACAAGTTCGGTGGCGCCGCTGCCGCCCAGCTCAAGAAGGCTGAGGAGGCCAAGGCTGCCAAGGCCGCCAAGGCTGCTGAGGCCGAGGCCGCTCGCAAGGCCGCCGCTGAGGCTAAGGCTGCCGAGAAGGCTAAGCGTGCCGCTAAGTTCGCCGAGGAGGCTGCCAAGCAGGCCGCCGAGGCTCCCGCAGAGGCTCCCGTCGAGGAGGCCGCTGCCGAGGCCGAGACCACCGAGGCTGCTGAGTAAATAGCTCGCCGAGCAAACACTCGCATTCATGGCTAAAGGGCCGCGTATCCATTTGGGTACGCGGCCCTTTTCTTTTATTGGTGCAAACGAGCCTGTCCCCATTGCACCAGATTGGTGCGAAGGGGACGGGTTAGCTTGCGCCAAATTGCAGAGTGGCAGCGTTTTCCCAGATAAAACCTGCCAAAATAAACCTGTCCCTTTTTGGCAGGTTGGTCGTAGTTATTACGTGGCGGTCGAGGTCGACCGTATAGGCCGCGCCTTGTTTGGCTAAAGTACATTTATCTGTGTTTAACTCGCCCAAGGCTGCATGGCGTGGGCGATGGCCAAAAAGGAAAACCACATGGGATTCATGTCAAAGCTGCTGTCCTTTGGATCCGATAAGGACCTTAAGCGCTACTACAAGATCGTCGACCAGATCAACGGTCTTGAGCCCCAGTTTGAGAAGATGACCGAGGAGGAACTCCGCGCCCAGACCGATAAGTTCCGTGAGCGTTACGCCAACGGCGAGTCGCTCGACGACATGCTCCCCGAGGCTTTTGCCACCGTGCGTGAGGCTTCCAAGCGCATCACGGGCATGCGTCACTTTGATGTACAGCTCATCGGCGCCATGGCGCTGCACGAGGGGCATATCGCCGAGATGAAGACCGGCGAAGGCAAGACCCTGGTCTCCACGCTGGCCGGCTACCTCAACGCTATTGCCGGCAAGGGCGTACACGTCGTTACCGTCAACGATTACCTGGCAAAGCGCGACTCCGAGTGGATGGGCCGCATCTACAAGTACCTGGGAATGACCGTCGGTCTGCTCCAGAACAACATGCCGCTCGAGCTTAAGCGCCCGGCCTACCAGGCCGATGTCACCTATGGCACCAACTCCGAGTTCGGTTTCGATTACCTGCGCGACAACATGGTCACCCGCCCCGAGCAGCGCGTGCAGCGCGGTCACCATTACGCCATCGTCGACGAGGTCGACTCCATCTTGATCGATGAGGCCAGAACGCCGCTCATCATCTCGGGTGCCGGCACCAAGTCCGCCAGCACCTACAAGGACTTCGCGCGTGCCGTGCGCGGCCTTGAGCGCGGTGAGGACGTGTCGCACGACATGCTCACCGCCACCGAGGACGTCGAGCCCACGGGCGACTACGTCATGGACGAGGCCAAGCACACCATCGCCGCCACCGAGCGCGGCCTTAAGAAGATTGAGCGCCGCCTGGGTATCGATGACATCTATGCCGATCTCTCCGGCCAGCTGGTCAACCACCTGCAGCAGGCGCTGAAGGCCCAGTACATGTTCCACCGCGACAAGCAGTACGTGGTCACTAATGGCGAGGTCAAGATCGTCGACGAGTTCACTGGTCGCATCATGGAAGGCCGCCGCTATTCCGAGGGCTTGCACCAGGCCATCGAGGCCAAAGAGGGCGTGCTCGTGCGCGAGGAGAACCAGACGCTGGCCACCATCACCCTTCAGAACTACTTCCGTCTCTATGACAAGCTCTCCGGCATGACCGGTACGGCACTCACCGAGGACGCCGAGTTCCGTGAGATTTATAAACTGCCCGTCGAGGTCATCCCCCCCAACAAGCCCGTGCAGCGTGTTGACCACGAGGACCTGGTGTACCGCACCGTCCAGGCCAAGTACAACGCCGTTGCCGACGACGTCGAGCGACGTCACGCCAAGGGCCAACCGGTCCTGGTGGGCACCGTCTCCATCGAAAGCTCCGAGAAGCTGTCGGCCGCCCTTACCAAGCGCGGCATCGCGCACGAGGTCCTCAACGCTAAGCATCACGAGCGCGAGGCTCATATCGTTGCCCAGGCCGGACGCTACGGCGCCGTGACCATCGCTACTAACATGGCCGGTCGTGGTACCGACATCCTGCTGGGCGGCAACCCCGACGAGCTGGTGCGCGAGCGCCTTGAGTACGAGGGCCTGACCATGGAGGACGTGACGCCCGAGCAGCTCGAGCAGTTTAACGCCGAGGCCAAGGAGACCTGCAAGGCCGAGCGCGAGCGCGTGCTTGCCGCCGGTGGCCTGACCGTCATCGGCACCGAGCGCCATGAGTCCCGTCGTATCGACAACCAGCTGCGCGGCCGCTCCGGTCGTCAGGGCGATCCGGGCGAGACCCAGTTCTACCTGTCGCTCGAGGACGACCTCATGCGCCTGTTCGGCGGCGACAAGATGGACCGCGTCTCCAAAATGATGGTCACCGCCGACATGGGCGACGACATGCCCATCCAGCACAAGATCATCTCCAAGGCCGTCGAGAGCGCCCAGCACAAGGTCGAGAGCATCAACTTCTCCATGCGTAAGAGCGTCCTCGAGTACGATGACGTCATGAACAAGCAGCGCCAGGTCATCTACGCCGAGCGTAACAAGATTCTGGACGGCAAGGACCTGACCGACCACATCACCGAGGTCATGCACGACACCGTGTACCGCTGCGTGCAGGAGTTCTGCACCAAGGACAGCCACGAGGGCGAGCGCGATCTCGAGGGCCTGCGCAAGTGGGTCGTTGAGCTCACCGGCCATATCGATACGCCGAAGTTCCCCGACGAGGACTTCGAGGCCCTTGCTGCCGATGTCCTGGCCTACGTTGAGAAGTGCTACAACATGAAGGCCGAGCGCCTGGGTGAGGACCTCATGCGCGAGCTCAACACCCAGGTCATGCTGCGCGTCATCGATACCCGCTGGATGAACTACCTGCAGGAGATGGACTATCTCAAGACCGGTATCGGACTGCGCGGCTTTGGTCAGCGCGATCCGCTGGTCGAGTACAAGACCGAGGCTTATGGCGCGTTCCAGATGCTCGTCGACACCATGTACGAGGATTACCTGCGCACCGTCCTGCGCATCGAGATCAAGGCCGCCCCGCACGCCGTGGAGCACAAGGAGGACCCCGCGCTCGAGGGTGCGCGCTTCTCCGGTCCCGCCGATGTCGATGGCGACAACGGCAACTCGGTGCTGCGCAAGCAGGCACAGGTGCAGGCTCGTACGGCCGTTCAGGGAGGCCCGGCTGCTGTCAACAACGGCGGCAAGGTGACCACCTACCGCAAGGACGAGAGCGACGATCCGTACGTCAACGTTGGCCGCAATGACCTTTGCCCCTGCGGCAGCGGCAAGAAGTTCAAGTACTGCCACGGCAGGAATCGTTAATGGCCGAGGCTTTAGAGGTAACGCCCGCCGAGCTGGACGCGTTTGCGGACCGGCTCGGCGAGGTCGAGTCGTATCTTCATTTGGACGAGAAGCGCACGCGCGTGACTGAGCTCGAGGCCAAAAGCGTGGCCCCCGGCTTTTGGGATGACGCCGACGCCGCTCGCGCCATCATGGAGGAGATCGCACGCGCCAAGGAAGATATCGCTGCCGTGGATACCGCGCGCGGCGAGCTATCTGACGCCCGCGCGGCGCTGGAGCTTGCCGAGGAGATGGGCGACGACCCCGATGCCGCCGCATTGCGCGAGGAGGCTGCCACGACGGCAGAACGCCTGGCCCGCGCTATCGACGAGCTCGAGCTTTCGAGCTGGTTTACCGGTGAGTTCGATCACGGCGACGCGATTGTGACCATCAAGCCCGGACAGGGTGGCCTGGAGGCGCAGGACTGGACCTTCATGCTCTTTAAGATGTACATGAAGTACTGCCAGCGTCGCGGCTGGAAGGTCACGATTAACGACTGCCCCGCGGCTGAGGTCATCGGCATCGACCGTGCGACCTTTACCGTCGAGGGAAAGGACGCGTTTGGCATGCTGCGCGCCGAGGCCGGCGTCCACCGTCTGGTGCGCATTAGCCCCACCGACGACAAGAAGCGCCGCCAGACCACGTTCGCCGGCGTCGAGGTCATCCCCGTGCTGCCTGACGATATCGACATCGAGATCAGTCCCGACGATATCCGCGTGGACGTGTATCACGCGAGCGGCCCGGGCGGCCAGGGCGTCAACACCACCGACTCCGCCGTACGCGTGACGCATTTTCCCAGCGGCATCGTTGTCACTTGCCAAAACGAGCGCAGCCAGATTCAAAACAAGGCCGCGTGCATGCAGATTCTCAAGGCCCGTCTGTACGAGATCGAGCTCGAGAAGCGTGCCGAGGCGCTCGACGAGATTCGTGGACCCAAGACCACGATTGGTTTTGGTAACCAGATTCGCAGCTACGTGCTCTACCCGTACCAGATGGTCAAGGACCTGCGTACGGGCGTGGAGACCAGCAACGTCGAGGCCGTTCTCGACGATGGCGATCTGGATCCGTTTGTGATCGGCTACCATCGCTGGGCAACCGGCAACGCCGATGCGGAAGGCTCGGACGCCTAGGCACATGGTTGGCTCCGGGTCGATGCAAACACTTCGCAGGGGTGGTATTTGCTCGATGAATCGGTAGAATCGAATACAGCAAGAAGTTCAAAGCGCACTCGTTTGGGTGCGCTTTTTTGAGGGAGGCAGCATGGCATATCGTCTGGACATCAAGCGCATTCTTTCGCTGAACTTCTTTCACGATCTGCCCAAGATTATGCTGGGCTGCGCTCTGGCCGCTATCGCGACGGATCTATTTTTGATTCCCAACGGTCTTGCTGCCGGCGGCGTTACGGGTCTCGCCACGATTATCCAGGCGGTCGGCGCCTCGCATGGCATCTCGCTGCCTGTCGGTATTCAAACCATCGTGATGAATGCCTTGCTGCTGCTGGTCGTTATGCGCGAGGGTGGCATGTTCTACGTGGTACAGACGGCGACGGGCTTTGTGCTGCTGGGCTTCTTCACCGACCTGTTTGCTCCGTTTGTGGCGCCGCTGGCACATGCCGATCTGATGCTGCCCGCTATGTGGGGCGGCATTATCACGGGTATCGGCTACGGCATGGTGCTGCGCGCCGGTGCCAACACTGGCGGCTCTGACACTATCGGTCAGATTATCTCGCGCAACACATCGCTGCCGGTTGGCTCGACCGTCATGGCGATCGACGTTGCCGTGTGCGCGCTGTCGGCCCCGGTCTTCTCGGTCGAAAACGCGCTGTATGCGGGCCTTTCGATGGTCATTAGCGGCTACGTGATCGATGCCGTGGTCGACGGCGGCAACAGGCGCCGTATGGTACTCATCATCTCGGACAAGTTTCCCGATATCGCGGCCGACATCATGTATGGCCTGGGTCGCGGCTGCACCAAGTTTAAGGCGACCGGCATGTACTCGGGTGCCGAGAAGCCGGTGATCATGGTAATCGTGAGTCGTCGCGAGCTCAACACGCTCAAGACGATCGTGCGCGAGCGCGACCCGCGCGCCATCGTGACCGTGGCCGACGTCACGGAAACCTTCGGCGAGGGCTTCAAGGACATTAACGCGTAGGGTCGACTGCGTTCCATCCAAAAGACGTTCACATTGGTAAACCGTTTCATCAGCGGTTCTGCCTGCTCAATTGCTCAAATAATGATAAACACTCTGGTAAAGCTTCCAGTTTCCAGCATAATGAATGGCGTACGTGCATCGCGGCTGGGTTGGGACGACCTTCTGTGCCGTGCGCATCTTGTCTAAAGAGGATGAAAGGAAGGCACAATGAGCGACGAAGAGCTCAAAAAGGTTGCCAACGAGGTAAGGAAGGGCATCGTCACCGGCGTGCACGCTGCCAAGTCCGGCCATCCGGGCGGTTCGCTCGGCGCTGCCGACATCATGACCTATCTGTACTTTGAGGAAATGAACGTCGACCCGGCCGACCCCCGCAAGGCCGACCGCGATCGCTTTGTGCTCTCCAAGGGCCATTGCGCTCCGGGCCTGTACGCCGTGCTCGCCGAGCGTGGGTTCTTCCCCAAGGAGGATCTCGAGACGCTGCGTCATATCGGCAGCCACCTGCAGGGTCATCCCAACATGAACGACACCCCGGGCGTCGATATGTCCACCGGCTCGCTGGGCCAGGGCATCTCCGCCGCCGTGGGCATGGCCGTTGCCGCCAAGCACTGGGGCGACGACTATCGCACCTACGCCCTGCTGGGCGACGGCGAGAGCGAGGAGGGCCAGGTCTGGGAGGCCGCCATGTTTGCCGGCAACCAGCAGCTCGACAACCTCTGCGTGATCGTCGACCATAACGGCCTGCAGATCGACGGCCCCGTCGAGGAGGTCAACGACCCCATGCCGCTCGCCGACAAGTTCCGCGCCTTTAAGTTCCACGTGGTGGAGCTTGCCGACGGCAACGATTTCGACCAGATCCGCGCCGCCTTTGCCGAGGCTCGCGCTACCAAGGGCCATCCGACTGCCATTATCGCCGAGACCATGAAGGGCAAGGACGTTTCCTTTATGGAGAACCAGGTGGGTTGGCACGGTAAGGCCCCCAACGATGAACAGTTTGAGCAGGCCATGGCAGAGCTCACGGCCGCCGGAGAGGAGCTCTAGGATGGCAGACGTCAAGAAAATCGCCACGCGCGTAAGCTACGGCGAGGCCCTCGTCGAGCTCGCCAGCGAGCACGATGACTTTGTGGTCCTCGACGCCGACCTGGCCGCCGCCACGCAGACCGGTAAGTTTAAGGCCGCTTGCCCCGACCGCTTCTTCGATGTGGGCATCGCCGAAAGCAACCTGATGGGTGTCGCCGCCGGTATCGCGACCACCGGTCGCGTCGCCTTCGCGAGCAGCTTTGCCATGTTTGCCGCCGGCCGCGCCTTTGAGCAGGTCCGCAACTCCATCGGCTACCCGCACCTCAACGTTAAGATCGGTGCCACGCACGCCGGTATTTCGGTGGGCGAGGACGGCGCCACGCACCAGTGCTGCGAGGATATCGCTCTCATGCGCGTCATCCCCGGCATGACCGTGATCGTTCCTGCCGACGACGTGGAGGCCCGCGCCGTGACGCGCGCTGCCTACGAGTGCGACGGCCCGGTGTACATGCGCTTCGCCCGTTTGGCCTCGCCGGTTATCAACGACCCCGAGACCTACAAGTTCGAGGTGGGTAAGGGCATTGTCATGCGCGAGGGCGCCGATGTGACCATTATCGCCTGCGGCCTGATGGTCGGCGAGGCTCTCGAGGCCGCCGAGCAGCTCGCTGCCGAGGGCATCGACGCCGAGGTCATCAACATGCACACCATCAAGCCCATCGATGCCGACCTGATCGTCAAGAGCGCCACCAAGACCGGCCACGTCGTGACCGTCGAGGAGCACTCTGTGATCGGTGGCCTGGGCAGCGCCGTTGCCGACGTCCTGTGCGAGCAGTGCCCGACGCCGCTCAAGAAGATCGGCGTCAACGACACCTTCGGTGAGTCTGGCCCGGGTGCCGAGCTCTTGCACAAGTATGGCCTGGACGCCGCCAACATCGTGGCGACCACCAAGGAGTTCTTGGCATAAGGCAAGGCGGATCTCAAGGACTGCTTCGCCAGAACTATAAAACTGTTTCGCCAGTACTATGGAAACCCGGCAGGGGCGCTCTCTTGGAGAGCGCCCCTGTTTCAGTTGCGGTGAAATAAGGACTGTTTTGCCAGCTTAAAGGCTCAATTAATCCGTATTTCACCGCAACTTATGAAGACGCCCCTCAAGCACGGTCCCATCAGGGAAAAGGGCATATATCGACAAAGCGCAATTCAGACCCTTCCAACTTTGTATATGCAGCACCCCAAGTAAAACGCGGCGACCCCTTAGTTACCGCAGGCCGGACACAGGGCTACTCTCCAAATCTTTCCGCAGGACGGAGGAGCCCCCGCAGCGCGAAGCGCGCGGCGGGGGTTCCGACATGTCCGAGGACGATTGTGGGGCTAACGGGCAGGGGCCCGCCGAACCAAGTTAGGCAGCCGGGCAGATCTTCTTGAAGAGCTCGATGACGTCGTCGAGCGTTGCCTCGCGCGGGTTACCCGGGAAGCAGGCGTCAGCCATGGCGTCCTTGGCCAGGACCTCGATCTCGTCGGCCTTCATGGCCTCGCAGACGTGCGGGATGTTCACGTCGGCGGAAAGCTGCTTGACGGCGGCGATAGCGGCGTCGGCAGCCTCGTCGGTGCTCATGCCCGTGGTGTCAACGCCCATGGCGACGGCGACCTTGGCCAGGCGCTCAGCGCAAACCGGCTTGTTGAACTCCATGGCGATCGGCAGCAGCATGGCGCAAGCGACGCCGTGCGGGGTGTCGTAGTGAGCAGACAGGGTGTGAGCCATGGCGTGATCGATGCCCAGGCCGACATTGGAGAAGCCCATGCCAGCGACATACTGACCAAGAGCCATGCCCTCGCGGCCGGAGCCGGGCTGACCGGACTTGGCCTCGGCAACGGAGTCGCGCAGGTTCTCGCTAATCAGCTTAATGGCCTCAAAGTGGAACATGTCGGAGAGCTCCCAAGCGCCCTTGGTGGTGTAGCCCTCGATGGCGTGGGTCAGAGCGTCCATGCCGGTGGAAGCGGTCAGGCCGGCGGGCATGGAAGCCATCATGTCGGGGTCGACGACAGCGACCTCGGGGGCGTCGTTGGTGTCGACGCACACGAACTTGCGGACCTTCTCGGGGTCGGTGATGACGTAGTTGATGGTCACCTCGGCGGCAGTACCGGCGGTCGTCGGCACGGCGATGGTGAACACGGCGTGGTTCTTAGTGGGAGCAACGCCCTCGAGGCTGCGGACATCGGCGAACTCGGGGTTGTTGATGATAATGCCGATGGCCTTAGCGGTGTCCATGGAGGAGCCGCCACCGATGGTCACGATAGCGTCAGCCTCGGCGGCCTTAAAGGCCTCGACGCCGTCCTTGACGTTCTGGATAGTGGGGTTAGGCTTGATCTCGGAGTAGAGGCTCCAGGCGATGCCGGCGGCGTCGAGCTCGTCGGTCACCTTAGCGGTAACGCCAAACTTGACCAGATCGGGGTCGGAGCAGACGAAGATCTTCTTGTAGCCGCGACGCTGAAGCTCGCCGGGAATCTCCTTGATGGCGCCGGAACCATGATAAGAGATGGTATTGAGAACGAAACGATTAGCCATTGATAGCCTCCCATCGTGTGCAGGGCACCCATTACGCCCCACGCTATGAGTCCCATCCTAACGCTTTTGAAACGAAAAACGCGTGAGAACGTCAAAATTGTTAAAGCGTTTCAACAGAATAACGGAGCCCTAGTCCTTCCCTCCCGACAGCAGCGAAGGCTAGATTATAGGAGCAATCGCCCAAAGAATACGACCGACTCAGTCTATAAATTGTTTCTGTTTTAGCAATATATGTTTGACAATACGTTTATAAAAAGATACTTTGTAGTGAATAACATGCATGCAGCAAATAACGTCATTCATTTTGTTAGAAATTGCCCATGCGGTTATTGCAGCTGCATCTACTGCAACGTACGGCGTAATTCTCCGCACGAAGCAGAAGACGGTTCCAATTCGATCGAGGCGATGACACATGGTGGCTAGTGGTCCTAAATCGAGCAAGACGGCTACAAACGAATATCGAATCTCAATTGAAGGTAACCCTTATCCGCATACTCTGGCTCTCATCAACCCAGCGGGAGACAGCCTCAACATCAAAAAACATGGGTTCACGGGTCCACTAGGACAGCTATTGAGTCTTAAATATACCGTTTATGACGATGCAAATGAAAAACTCTTCACTGTCGTCGACGGTGGTTTTAGCAACATGCCCAGGGTTGCGCTCATCATCGAACACGAGGAAGTTGCGGTGTTTGATTATGGCCTAAACAGACTTGAGATGAAGTGCATAACGAACATACCGAATTACACAATAAAAGGTAACTTCCTATTTGGAGATTACGATATATTCAGCCAACGGGAAGTGAAACTATCTTCAGTTATCGTCCTTCAATGTGATAAACAATCGTGCTTTAGCATACAGGTTTTGGATAAAGCCGAATTGGCCGCCGCAATTGGAATACCTACAGCCATTGCCCTTCTTAGGGCTCGGATTGAAGAGCATCTCGAATAAATCGCAAAAAGCAGTTCGTAACAACATTCAGGAGCTAGATAGTTTTTTTCCTGGCTCCTGGAACCGTATTACATAGTCTGCAAATTGTTCAAAACCATGTCCATGATCCGCAATAATGGCGGCATGCTTTTTCATCTCCTGCGTAAACGCTACTTTCAAAAAGGATATCGAAACACTATCTAAATTGTTGCAAGACTCATCCAGACTAATAATAGAATAGCTGCTCAGAAAGGCTCTACAAAGCAATAAAGAGGACAGTTCTCCGCCTTGATTATCAACTTGATTACTGTCGTCTTATTTTGAATAAAAAGCTCTGACATATGTCCATCCCCTTAACTAATAATCATAGCTGGAAAGATGACATTTTTATTCTATAGCCTCAAGCAACACGCTTTGCTGACGTCAAATCTTGTCATTACAAACATGCACCTTAGCGCTTAAGACTCCAAAAAAAGGGGCGGCCGAGATGGCCGTCCCCTCCCCAATATTGATCAGTGCGGCAAAGGGACAGCCCCTTTGCCGCATTCGGTTACTTTCGGCAGCCCTCTTTCCAAGCCTCGGCCGCAACCTTCCAGCGTAAGCGCAAGTCGCGCTCGCGGTCGATGAACATGATGGCAAACGCGACAAACAGCAGCAAGCTCGCCACGACGATGGCGTGCAGGCCCATGCGCTCAATACACCAGTTGCCCAACACGGCGCCAAACACAAAGGTAAAGATCACGCCAAAGTACAGCAGGCCGTTTTCCAAAAAGCCGCGCCTGTGGGTGATGATGTAATCGTCCACGTTTTGCAGCGCGTTGCGCAAGTTGCCGATGCACATGGTCGTAGCGATGCCATGACCGTGAATCTTGCGGAAGCTCTCGACCTGCATGCCGCAGGCAAACGAAGTGAGGCAGTTGGCGAGCAGGTTGTAACCGCCACCGGGGATAAAGCTCACGCCCAGCAAGATGACGGCTTCAAAGAACACCGTCACCTGGCGCCAGTGAATCACACTGCCAAACCGTTCGTGTACCAGGTCGGCAAGCATAATGCCCACGGCAAACGACACCACAGGGAAGAAGTAGCGCCCCGCAAGTGTCCAATTGCCCTCCGAGATGCTCACGCCCACAAGCAGGATGTTGCCCGTCTGCGCGTTTGCGAAAACATGGTCGCGCCCAATGTACGAATACACATCCATAAAGCCGCCGGCGAGCGCCAGGATAATGCCCAGTTCGATGGACTCCGATATCTGTTTGGCACGCTGCATCGTCGTGCATCCTCCTTGTTGACGACCCTCTCGTGCGTTGGCGGAAACATAACCGCCGTTCATACTGTAACCCATTGACAACATGGCGTGCGCGCGAGACGGCTCCTTCGACACGGGGATACACAGCCTGGAAACAAACGGCGCCCGCATCGGCACGCCGATCCGCCAGCCCATGTACTCCCCCAGTCTTTTTAGCTCCGTCCCAAAAAGACTGGTTACAATTACGTGCAGCATACAGACACCGGGAGGGATCGTGGCAAAAAAGCCTCAGCACGCTCAGAACAACCAGCGCAGTCAGCAGGGCAAACAGGGCCAGCAGCAAAAGCGCGGCGGTAAGGCGCAGGGTGGGCACACCACGCATACCCCAGCAGCGCTCACACGCCCCTGGCGCCCGGGCCGCGATAAGTTCCTCCCCGTCAGCCGCGCCGACATGGATGCGCGCGGCTGGGACCAGTGCGACTTTGTCTACATCTGCGGCGACGCCTACGTGGACCACCCCAGCTTTGGTATGGCCATCATCAGCCGCGTCCTCGACGCGCACGGCTACAAAGTGGGCATCATCTGCCAGCCCGACTGGACCGACCCCGCCAGCATCACGGTGCTCGGTGAGCCGCGCCTGGGCTTTTTGGTCAGCGCCGGCAACATGGACTCCATGGTCAACCACTATTCGGTGACCAAGCACCGTCGCCATACCGACGCCTATACCCCCGGTGGCGAGGAGGGGCACCGCCCCAATCGTGCCGTCACGGTCTACGGCAACCTCATCCGTCAGACGTTCAAGGACGCTCCCATCATCATCGGCGGCATCGAGGCAAGCCTGCGCCGCCTGGCTCACTACGACTACTGGCAGGACAAGCTCAAGCGCTCGGTACTGCTCGACTCGGGCGCCGACATCCTCATCTACGGCATGGGCGAGCACGCGATTGTCGAGATCGCCGACGCGCTCGACGCGGGACTGCCCGTCGATCAGATCACCTATATCAACGGCACCGTCTACCGCACGGGTTCGCTCGACGAGGTCTACGACTACGACCTGCTGCCCAGCTGGGACGACCTTACCGCCGACAAGCTCAACTACGCACGCAGCTTCAATGTGCAGCAGCAGAATATGGACCCCATCACCGGACACCGCCTGGTAGAGCCCTACCCCAACAGCGTCTATGTGGTGCAGAACCCGCCATCGGCGACGCTCACCACCGATGAGATGGACGAGGTGGCCGAGCTCCCCTACGCACGCGATTGGCATCCCGACTACGACGCGGCAGGCGGCGTGCCGGCCTTTGCCGAGATCAAGTTTTCCATTAGCTCCAACCGTGGCTGTTTTGGCGAGTGCTCGTTTTGCGCCCTCACCTTCCACCAGGGGCGCGTGCTGCAGATGCGCAGCCACGATTCGATCATGCGCGAGGCCGAGCTGCTCACGCGCGATCCCGAGTTTAAGGGCTACATCAACGACGTGGGCGGACCGACGGCAAACTTTAGCCGCCCTGCCTGCGACAAGCAGCTCAAGCACGGCGTGTGCAAGAACAAACGCTGCCTGTGGCCGAGCGTATGCAAGAACATGGTGGTCGACGAGAGCGGCTACACGCAGTTGCTGCGCGACCTGCGCCAGCTGCCGGGCGTCAAGAAGGTCTTCGTCCGCAGCGGCATCCGTTTTGACTACACCATGGCCGATGCCTCGGACGAGTTTTTGCGCGAGCTGCTGGAGCATCACGTTTCGGGCCAGCTGCGCGTAGCGCCCGAGCATGTGAGCGACGCGGTGCTGTCCGTGATGGGCAAGCCGAGCCGCGCCGTCTACGACGCGTTCTGCCGTAAATTTGAACGCCTGAACCGCGAATACGGACTCAAGCAGTACGTGGTGCCGTATCTGATATCGAGCCACCCGGGCTCAACCATGAAGGAAGCCGTGGACCTTGCCGAAGCCGTGCGCGACATGGGCTACATGCCCGAGCAGGTGCAGGACTTCTACCCCACGCCGTCCACCATGTCGACCTGTATGTACTACACCGGCGTGGATCCGCGCACCATGGAGCCGATCTATGTGGCGCGCGACCCGCACGAGAAGGCCATGCAACGTGCGCTCATCCAGTATCGCAAGCCCGAGAACTACAAGCTCGTGCGCGAGGCGCTGGAAAAAGCCGGCCGCCGCGATCTGATTGGCTACACCAAGCATTGCCTGATTCGTCCCGTGCCGCCGCGCCCGGGCGAGACATCTGCCAACGGCGGGCATGGAACCGGCAAGAAGGGCGGCAAGCCGCACGGTGGCGCCGGCAAGGGGCCCAAGGGTAGCAAGGGGCACAGCGGCATGTCGCGCGCACAGAACACCGCCGGTCGCAATCGCGCGGCCCAGGGGCGTCAGGGCGCCAACGGAGGCGGACGCCGCAACTAGGGCAGCGGTGCGTTCGCTGCATCCACCCCACACGCGTGGCGCAGCGAACGCATTGCCTCAACGAGGATGACGCCGGCGATAGCGACCGTAATTGCCACATCGAGCGGCGTGTTCACAAACCAGAGCAACGTCATGAGATACGACCCGGCATTAAAGGCAAAGTGCAGCAGGATCGTGTAGCGGAGCTTTCCGGTCGTCACGAGCACCCAACCAAAGATGAGGCCGGCGGCACCCGCGTAGCAACCCTGCACCCAATTCATGTGCATAAAACCGAAGATTGCCGCCTGCAGCACAATCGCCGCGGCAATACCCCACGTACTTGGGGCCGCCCAGGGCACCATGGCGCCGTCCTGCGCGCTCGCACGACGCCGGCGCTTCCAAAGTGGGCGGCACTGCGGATTAAACGCTCGGAGCGAAAACTCAAAAATAATGCCGCGCACCAGCAGCTCTTCACAAAATGGGGCGCCGAGCACCGTAGTCAGGACGGCGAGATAGCTGGTGTCGCCCATGCCTGTTTCCTCGACAAGCTCGCTGTAGTCGGCCGCGGCCTCGGGCAACAGCGACAGCGCGGCGTCGGTCACGTAACCAACGACCACCTGCAGGGCAAGGCCAATCACGATAACGCAGGCGATGCGTTTCCACGCCCCACGCGCTCCCCCGCCGAGCGGGTGCTCGCTTTGCCGGCGTGCCATAAACGAACGCGGCCACAGATAACGCCACCACAGCAGCGCCATCAAAAATGACGCCGTCTGAGCGGCAGCCTGGAACCATTGGATATCGAGATTGTCGATCGGATAGCCCGTCAGCACCGACACGGCATCGAGAACTGAAAACAGAACCACGCTCAGGGCTATATCGGCAGCGACAACGCCAAAACAGGCAAGCGCCCACGCCATCGCATTGAGCATGCCAACCTCCTCAAAACCCGGCACTTAGGGACGTTCCTTAACTGCCGGCAGAAAAAGAACGTCCCCAAGTGCCGGCAGTTTGGAACAGTCATTGTTGATGAGAATCGGGCGCAGCGCCAAAGGCCCCGTTGGGCGAAATGTCGAACGGGAAGGTGCCACAGCGATTGAAAGCGGCGATGAACATGCGGATGGCGTTGGACGGCGTGGTGCCCACGAGCTGGGTTGCCGCCGCGAAGGCCGCCTTTTCCTCGGGCAAAACCTTCGCGACAACCGGGGTCATGTGTTCTGCCATGGCGCTTCCTTCTTGAAACGACGGTGGTGCGGATGGATGCGGGCCACGCGGCTGGGCGACGGGCTGTGAAGGCAACCCGATTGGCCCGCATCTGGAGTTTGTTCTACGGCGTTGGTATTACTTGGTATTCCTAAGTATTACCCCGTAGATAGAATACCATACCCGACCCCATGGGGACGGAGAAAAAACGGATCAATTTGTTGCTGAGTAAGTCTTTAGAGCGTGATGATGTCCGAGATATTGAGGGCCCGAGCGTCAGCGGAATCGTGCGTGGCAAGCAACAGCATACGGCCGTCGAGCAAGTCGAGCACGACCTCGGTGCATGCGTCGCGCGCAGCGATGTCTAGACCGGTAAAGGGCTCGTCCAGAATCACTGCGCCGCCCGGACACAGCAGGGCTCGGGCAATCTCGACACGACGGCGCTGCCCGCCCGAGAGCTCGGCCACGCGGGCATGCACATCGATCCCCGGTACCAGCAGGCGCAACAAGGCAGCGGCACTCGAGGTATTCACGCGTGCATCGGCGCACACCAGCACGTTATCCAAAGCAGAGGCGTCCTCGACCAGGCGCACATCCTGAAACACCATGGAGCACGGTGCGCACTCCCCCGCCACCAGCGCAAGCAACGTCGACTTGCCCACGCCCGAAGCGCCCATCACACAGGTGCGTCCACCGGCGGGCACATGAAGCACCAGTCCGTCGAGCGCCGGCGACCAGGGCGCCCGGTCGCCCACGGCGAGCGCAAGCTCCGCAGCAGCCCCGCCGCCAGCAGAGCCGCACGCACGCCCGCGGCCACCGCGCCCATGCGCCCGCACGGCAGTACGCCACGCCACGGGCCCCGAAGCCCGCAGCAACCACACCAGCACGCGCTCGCATGCCCACGATGCCGCCACGACCAGCACGGTCCACGCCAGCAGGTCCGCCGTCTCGATCAAAAGCTTCGCCTGATAGATGCGTTCGCCCACGGTGCCCGTCGCCATGCCGATGAGCTCCGCCGCCACGCCGGCCTTCCAGCTCATGCCGATCACGGCACGCGCACACGAAAGCACAAACGGCAGGACCTCGCGCCAGGTATGGGCGCAAAACAGACGCCAACCCTGCACGCCATGCAGACGAAACATCTGCTCCAGCGGCTGATCAACCTGTGCCAAACCCTCAACCAGCGAAAAAAACACGCCCGGCAGCGCCATCAAAAAGACCACGGCAATGCTCACGCGCGCCGACCCCAGCCAAATGAGCAGCAGGACCACCACGCAGGCAACCGGCGTCGCCTTAACAAACGAAAGCGCCGGCGCCACCAAGCGGGCAAACGTCAGCGATCGCACCGAGACTCCCGCCATCACGCCGCCGCACACCGCGGCAAGCGCCAGCCCGCCCAAGATCCGTGCGCCTGAACCCACCAGAATCGCCCACGTCCCGGCATCACATGCCAGCCGCAGCAACGCCACCACGACAGCGACCGGCCCCGGCAAAATCAATGGTTGCGCCACGAGACCCGCCACCAGCACCCACACGGCAAGCCAAAAGGCGGCAACGGCACCTGCTGCCGCCACCGCCTTCACACGCACTGTCATTTGTCGAGCAAACACACGCACGGGCTACTCCATGTAGTAGAAATCATCGGCCGGGAGCTTGCCGCCCACGGCGCTCGCGTCCGCATCAGCCAGCACCTGCAGATACCCGTCGAGCGCCGCCTTCATATCCTTCCCCGTCTGGCACACGAGCATGCACCCGGGAATCGCCTTTTCGGCAATCGCGGCGTTATCGACGATGCCCGCATCGACCACGGCCTGAGCCCAGTCTGCCGGCGCCGCGTTCACGGCCTCAACGCTCGCCGCATGGCAGCTCAAGAATTCCGCCACGGCCTCGGGATGTTCCTTGGCAAAGGCCCGGCGCACCACGGTCACGCCCGTCAGCAAACGGGAGCCCGTGTCACCCGCCAGCTCATCCCACACATCGGTCAGACTTACCGGCGCCGACAGCTTGCCTTCGCTCTTGGCGATGGCCGCCGTCTTGAACGGCTCCGGCAGCACGCCCACGGCGGACGGGTCGACAAGCAACGCCGACAGCACCTCGGTGGGCTCGCTCTTAAACTCAAGCGCCACCTGGCCGGTCAGGCCCGCGCGCTCCAGCAAGTAGTTCATGACGTACTCCGGCGTGGTGCCCTTGCCCGTCATATAGACGGTATGGCCCGCCAGATCGCCAAACGAGGCCACATTCGCGTCGCCCGTCACAACGTTCAGCACGCCCAGCGTGTTGATGTCGATGACCTGCACCGCGCCCTCGGTCTTGTTGTAGAGCACGCTCGCCACGTTGGCGGGTACCAGGGCGATATCGATATCGCCCTGAATGACCTTGGGCACAATCTCGTCGCCGGCAGTGTTGATCGCAAAGTCGAACTTATTGTCCGTCTCGCCATCGGCAGCCTGGTCCATAAACTGCACCAGGCCAATCGAGGTCGGCCCCTTGAGCGAGGCGACGTGCACCTCGACGGGCTCCGCGGCGGTCGCCGCACCACCGGCAGCCGAGCCCGCGGCAGACCCGGCACCGGCAGCCCCGCCGCCACAGCCCGCGAGCGCAAGCGACAGGGCGCCCGCGGCGAGCGCCGAGGCAAACCCCCGGCGCGACATCTCAAAATCAAACGCGCGCATCGCTAGCACGTCCCCTCGTTAGGCATCGACCAGGCATGATGGTCGGTATGCAGCAACTCCTCGGCCAGCGGCGAGAGCGGCGCGCCCAAAAACTCGCGATAGCACGCCTGGACATCGGGATTCTCGTGCGAGAAGCGAATCTCGGCGTTCGCATCGAGGCCCCAGAGCACCTGGCCACGCTCGGCAGCCAGCTCGCAACCGTCGTGGATGGGCTGACCGCCACCACCGACGCAGCCGCCGGGGCACGCCATGACCTCGACAAAGTCATAGCTCACACGGCCGTCGCGAATTGCGTCGAGCAGGCGGGCGGCATTGCCCAGCCCGTGTGCCACGGCGACGCGCACCTTGGTGCCATCGATATCGGCGACGGCTTCCTTCCAGCCGTCCAGGCCGCGCACGTCGGTAAAGAAATCGGCGTCGGGGTTCTTGCCCGTCACCAGGTAATAGGCCGAGCGCACGGCGGCCTCCATCACGCCGCCCGTGGCGCCAAAGATCACACCCGCGCCTGTGCCAAAGCCCAGCGGCGTATCGAGCGGCTCCTCAACCAGCGTGTCCACGCTCACGTGGCTCGCGCGGATCATGCGCACCATCTCGCGCACCGTCAGCGCAACGTCCACGTCGGGCGAACCGTCCTCGCCCACCATGCTCGGTAGCGCGCACTCGGCTTTCTTAGCCGTGCACGGCATCACGGACACCGCAAACAGGCGCTCGGGCTCCACACCCAGTGCCTTGGCGTAGTAGGTCTTGGCGATGGCGCCGAACATCTGCTGCGGTGACTTAGACGTGGACAGGCTGTCGACGAACTCGGGGTAGCGCGCCTTCACAAAGCGCACCCAGCCCGGGCAGCAACTCGTAAACATGGGCCAGGCGCGGCTATCGCCCTCGCCCTTGGCGGCCTTGCCCAGGCGCTCGAGCAGCTCGGAGCCCTCCTCCATAATGGTGAGGTCGGCCGAAAAATCGGTGTCGAACACGTACTCAAAGCCCACGCGACGCAGTGCGCAGGCAAGGCGCTCGACGGTAGCCTCCTCGCGCGAAATGCCGAGTTCCTCGCCCCAAGCGCTACGCACGGCCGGCGCGATCTGCACCAGCACGATCTTGTCGGGATCGGCGATGGCATCGAACACGGTCTCGGTATCGTCGCGCTCGCGCAGCGCACCCGTCGGGCAGTGCGTGATGCACTGGCCGCACGCCACGCAATCGGTCTTGCCGATCGGCGCGCGTCCGCGGGTGCCCACGGCGGTGTGCGTGGCGCGGTTGGTCAGGTCCCAAATGCCGAGCCCCTGCACGCTCTCGCACACCTTGATGCAGCGCATGCATTTAATGCACTTGTCGTTTTCGCGGATGATGGGAAAGTCGAAGTCCCAACCCTCGCCCGCCAGATGCTTTTGATACGGCAGGTAGAAGATGCCCAGGTCGTTGGCGATGGTCTGCAGGTTGCAGTTGCCACTGCGCACGCAGCTCGCGCACTGCGCATCGTGCTGCGACAGCAGCAGCTGCACGTTGGTGCGACGGGCCTCGCGGGCCTTGGGGCTGTTGGTGTGGACCACCATGCCATCGAGCACGTAGTTGTTGCAGGCGGCAACCAGCTGGTCGCAGCCCTCAACCTCGACCACGCACACGCGGCAGCCGCCGATCTCGTTCAGATCGCGCAGGTAGCACAGGGTGGGAATCTGGATGCCGACGGACTTGGCCGCGTCCAGGATCGTGGTGTGCTCGGGCACCACGACCTCGCAATTATCGATAGTGAGCTTGACCATATTGAGTGCTCCGCTTTCGGTGTTATCGCTGACAGTGGGGTTGTTGAGCTCTACCATTCCAGGTTCCTCCCTCCGCGGAACGCGCCAAAACCAAAGTGGTCGCAACGCAGGCAGCGGCTTGCCTCCTGGCGCGCCTCCTCCTCGGTAAGGCCCTGCTCGACCAGATTCCAATCGTGAATACGCTCGCCGGCCTCGCGCTCACCCAGCTCGCAGCGGCCGCACTCGTGCTTGCCCTTAAACTGAACGGTCGGCAGCTCCACGTCGAGCTTGATCTTGTGGTCGAAGCCCAGATAGCGGTCGATGTTTGCCGAAGCCACGCGGCCGGCGTTGATGGCACGGATGACGGTGGCGGGGCCGGTCTGGCAGTCGCCGCCGCTAAAGAGGCCATCGAAGTTGGGCACGGCACCGTCCGAGTCGGTGACCACGCAACCCCACTTGCAGGCGATGCCCATGTCCTCAAACGGCTTGGAATCGATGTCCTGGCCAATGGCGACAAACACGCGCTCGCAGGGGATGACGCGCTCGGGCGTAGCGGCGGCACGCGGAGCCGGACGACCGCGGCGGGGCTCGCCGATAATCTGCGGTTGCACGCGCAGGCCGCTCACGCGACCATCTTCGCCCGTCTCGATGGCGAGCGGCGCCGTGAGCTCCAGAACCTCGCAACCCTCGGCCTGGGCGCCGGCAATCTCGGCGTCCTGGGCCGTCATATCGCAGATGCGACGGCGGTAGACGATGCTCACCTTTTCGGCACCGCAGCGCACGGCAGAGCGTGCCACGTCCATGGCCACGTTGCCGCCGCCGATGACGCACACGCGCTGGCCGCTCAGGTCGGGCAGTTCGTCGTCACCGATGGCGCGCAGCATCTTGACGGCCGACTCCACGCCGGGAGCCTCTTCGCCCGGAAGGCCAAGCTTCTTATCGCTGTGGGCACCGATGGCCAGGTAGACGGCATCGAACTCGTCGCGCAGGCGGGCGAGCTCCTCGCCGCTCACGGAGTGGTCGAGCTCCACGTCGACACCGGCGCTCAAAATCCAGTCGATCTCGGCCTGCAAGCGCTCGCGCGGCAGACGATAGCTGGGGATGCCGTAACGCAGCATGCCGCCCAAGTGGTGACGTTGCTCAAAGATGGTCACCTTATGGCCCATCACGGCCAGGTAGTAGGCGCAGGAAAGGCCGGCCGGGCCGCCGCCGATCACGGCGACGCGCTTACCGGTGTCGTCCACTACATGCGGTTTGTGGTCGTTGAGGTCGCTGTGCTCAACGGCAAAACGCTTGAGGGCGAGGATGTTCATGGGGTCGTCGACCATGCCGCGGCGGCAGTGCATCTCGCAGGGATGCTCGCACACCAGGCCGCAGACGAGCGGCAGCGGATTGTTCTTGCGGATGACCTTGACGGCATCGGCATAGCGGCCGGCCTCGACGAGCGAAATGTACCCGGGAATGTCGACGTGCGCCGGGCAGCCCGAGACGCACGGAACGCGGGCCTCGCGGTCAAAGCCACAGGAGTGCTCGCGGATGTGGTGCTCAAAATCGTCACGGAAACCGCGGATAGCCGTAAGCGCCATGGCGCCGGCCTCGTAACCGATGGCGCAATCGCTCGAAAGATAGATGGTGCGGGCGGTGCGCTCGATCAGATTGAGCGTGGACTCGTCGGCGCGGCCCTCGAGCACATCGGCGAGCAGATCGCTCAGCGCGCTCAGGCCCACGCGGCAGGGCGTGCACTTGCCGCAGCTCTGGGTGGAGCACAGGTTGACGAGCGCTGCCGTAAACTCAACGGGACACGGGGCGAGCGAACTCACCGCCAGACGACGTCCGAGCGCATCGTGCAGGTCGTCCATGACGGCCTGAGCGTGGCTGCGTTCCATTACGTGCAGTCGAGCCATAAGATCCCCTCTCACATGGCAGCCCGGAGGCGAGGCCGGGCGAAATTGCTACACGCACAACACTGACCTAAAAAGTTGTGAGGTCTCCATACGGTTCGGCAGGCGGTATAAAATGTCACCCTCAGCGGTGAAATAGAACATTACCGCAGATAAATGCCATATTTGATAAAACGCGTTACCAAATTGCAATATTCAATGTGAAAAAGAGCGCCTTACTATTTTTCCTTTTTGATCCGTTTTCCTCCGTCTCCTTCGGATCACATGATCCCTTGGGAACGGAGGAAAACGGATCGTTTTTGGTGCAAAAGGGCCAGGTTTGTTTGCACCAATCTCACTTGCGCTAGATGAAGAGCTCGCATTCCTTCCGCGCGACGCAAACCTTGCTCAGCATCTGGGAAACAGCGGATAGTTTGTTGGAATCAAGCTTGCGAGCACCTCGCGGACATACGGCGATGCAGCGCATGCAGGAGATGCACGCCTCGCCAGCTGCTCGTTTGGGGTCACTCTTGTCGATAGCGCAAACGGGGCACGCCGCGGCGCATGCACCGCAGGAGACACAATCCTCTGTTGCCTCGGGTGCCATGCGGTGACCTCCGGCTTGTTTATAAGGACGATTGCCGGGGATAGAGGGCCCGGACGCATCCTCAGCCAACAGCTTTTGCTGAATTTGCTGCGCAAACTCTGCGAGCTGCGCCTCATCCTGCGCATCCGGACGACCGGCAGCAAACTGTCGCGCAATGGAATGTTCTGCAATGGCCGCAACTGCCGCGATCACCCGGAATCCCGCATGCTTCGCAACGTCCTCCAGCTCTACGAGCGTGTCCTCAAACGCGCGGTTTCCGTATACACAAACCAAAACAGCCCGAGCCCCGTTGCCGCGCACCATGCCCAACCGGTCAGCCACCACAGCCGGGATTCTACCGGCATACGCCGGCACAGAGATTACGGCCACGTCGTCCTCAGTCATCGAGACAGCGCTGAAATCTAGCCCGCTATCGGTCAGATCGACGGTAACGGTATTCTTGCCCAGTGCCCCGGCCACAAGGCCAGACACCTTCCGCGTTCCACCCGTCGGACTAAACACAATTTCGAATACGCTCATCGAGACACCCTCCCCTACGCCTGGCAACGCGTCAAGCCGCTTTCACATTCAGACAGAGTATACGGCGCATGGGGGGTGTTCCTATAGTTTTGTCAACTGGAAAATGCTCTCCGTGCGACCGAATC
>USHA01000003.1 GCA_900554325.1 uncultured Collinsella sp. | reverse complement strand
TCGACACCGCCGAGTTCGCGATCCCCGGCCTTGACGACGAGTTCCGCGTCATCGTGTCTCCGTGGATCCTCTCCTCGCTGATCACCGATCGCCTTGCCGCTTACTACGAGACGGTCACCAAGCACAACCTCAACTACCGTCGTTACTATCACCAGTTCGACTACTAATCGGTGACAAATAAGCTACTGATCAAGAAGCACCCTGCCCGGGCGCATGCGTCCGGGCATTTTTATGCCGAAATTCGCAAGAAAGGGGAATCGAATGAGGCAGTTTATCGTGGCGTCCCATGCTCATTTTGCGTCCGGAATCGTCGAGAGCATCGGCCTGCTTTCCGGCGAGCGCGAAAACGTCCATGCGCTCTCTATGTATGTCGACGGAAACGAGGACCTGACCAAGGAGGCCGCAGCGATTCTGAACGGCTTTGCGGCGGACGATGAGGTCGTCGTTTGCACCGACCTCTTTGGCGGCAGTGTCAACAACGAGTTCACCAAGATCGTCCAGACGCGTCCTAACACGCACCTCGTGACCAATATGAACCTGCCGCTCCTTATGCAGCTGCTGTTCGTGCCCGAATCCACCCCGATCGATGAGGCCATTCGCCAGATCGTCGAGGCGGACGACACCAAGGTCAAGTACGTCAACGACCTGCTGGGGCAGGCCGAACTCGATGAGTTTTAACCACTAGGGAGCACATCATGATTCAGATGATTCGCGTGGACTATCGACTGCTTCACGGCCAAGTTGCCGTTAGCTGGACCTCGGCTCTGGGTGCCGACTGCATCCTGTTGGTGAGCGACACGGTCCTCAATGACAAGCTTCGCCTGCAAGCTCTATCCCTCGCAAAGCCGGAGGGCTGCAAGGTCGTCGTCAAAAACACCGAGGATGCCGTCAAGGCGCTCCAGAGCGGTGTGACTGATAAGTACAAGCTCTTCGTGGTTTGCGAGACGATCCAGCAGGCCGGTGCCGTCGCCAAGGCGATGGGCATCAAGAAGATCAATCTCGGCAACGTTGCCTTTAGCGAGAATGCCCGCCAGGTCTCGACCAGCGTATTCCTCACGCCCGAAAACGAGGCATACGTCAAAGAACTGCTCGGCGAGGGCTATGAACTGTTCATTCAGATGATTCCGGCAGATGCGAAGACTGACGCCGCGAAGGTCATCGGTTAGGGGTTGTCATGGTTATCAAGACAATCCTGATTTTCCTGATCGCCCTTTTGGGCTATTCCGAGTGGCTGACGGGCACGAGCTACCTCCAGCGCCCGATCGTGCTCGGGCCTCTGGTTGGCCTTGTCATGGGCGATGTAGTGACCGGCACCATTATGGGCGCCACGATGGAGCTTGCCATGGTCGGTGCCATCTCGGTCGGTGCATATAACCCGCCCGATACGATTTCCGGAACCATCCTGGGTGTGTCGCTTGCCATGCAGGCCGGCGCGGACGCTTCGGCGGCCCTGACCCTGGGCATTCCCATCGCAACGATCGTCCTGGCGCTCGATACCGCCCTGGGCCAGCCGGTGATGCTGCTGCTGGTGCACCGTATCGACAAAAACGTCGAGGACGGAGACACCAAGGCCATCCGCGCAACATGCTCATCGCCGGTTACGCGCAGAGCTGGTGCGGCCTGCTGATTATTCCCCTGGCATTCTTCTTTGGCGCCGATGCTGTTGCCAGCCTGCTCAACATCATCCCCGATTTCGTTCAGACCGGCATGGATGTCGCCGCCGCCTTCTTGCCTGCACTCGGCTTTGCGATGCTGGCCCAGATGATTATGAACAAGACTGTGGCGCCGTTCTTCTTCGCTGGCTTCTTCCTCGTCGCCTACTTTGGCATTAGCACGACGGGCGTGGCGATCTTTGCCGCGATCATTGTCGTTGCGATGACGGTTTTGGGTGACAAGAAAAAGGCGGAGCAGCCTGCAGCGGCAACCGAGGATCCTGCGATTGGGAGTGGGTTCGATGAGTTTTAATTTTGAGTCTTCTTACGACGGGCTGATTTCCCGCGCAGACCTTAAGAAGCTGTTCTGGCGCTCGATTCCCTATGAGCATTCCTGGAACTACGAGCGTATGGGCCATATCGGCTTTATGTGGGCCCTTATGCCGATCCTTCGCAAGCTGTATCCGCAGGATGCGGACTTTAAGGCCGCCCTCAAGCGCCATATGGAGCTCTATAACGTCACGCCGTACATCTCGACGCTCCCCATGTCCATCGCCGCTGCAATGGAGGAGGTCAACGCTACTGACGATAGCTTTGACACGAGCGCGATCTCTAATGTCAAGCTTGCTTTGATGGGGCCGCTGTCCGGCGTGGGCGATGCCTTCTACTGGGGCACGCTGCGAATTTTGGCAACGGGTGTCGGCACGTCGCTGGCGCTGCAGGGCTCTATTCTTGGCCCGATTTTGTTTCTGCTCGTGTTCAACGTCCCTCACTACATCATCCGTTACCTGCTGACGTTTGTGGGATATCGCTTTGGCTCGGACATGATCAGCAAGGTCCAGGAATCGGGCATTATGGACACGATCGTCAAGATGGCCTCCATTATGGGCGCCATGGTGATCGGTGCTATGACCATGGAGATGGTGACCGTGGACATTCCGCTCATGGTCGGTGCGGGCGATGGTGCTCAGACGCTCGCCGAGCTGCTCAACGGAATCTTCCCGGGCTTTGTCACGATGGGGCTGTTTGGAATCGTCTATCTCATGCTCAAGAAGAAGATGAATCCGCTGCTCATCATGCTCGTGATCCTGCTCGTGAGTATCGCTGGCGCGTTCTTTGGAGTGCTTGGTGTCCAGTAGAGTATCCGTCATAATGAGAACAATGTAAGAGGGGGCGTCGCGCACACTGTGCTGCGGCGCCCTTTTGCCGAAAGGTGGACAAGATGGAGTATCCACAGCTTGCCGTTATGAATATCAGCCATCGGTATTTTGACCTGGAGGAGTTCTTTTCGTCGGCGGCGGCTTCGGGCTACACGTGCTGCGAGCTTTGGACGGGGGCGATGCATTTGTATGTCGATTGCCATGGATACGATTCGCTCGAGCAGGTGCGGGAGCTGTCGCAGCGGTATGGGGTTCGGATTGTGGGGCTTTGTCCCGAACAGAACAACCCCAAGCCGTGGAATATCGCGGCGCGCGGTAATGAGGCGCGTGCCCGCACGCTCGCGTACTTTAAGAACGTCGTGGATATCGCGGTGGAGCTTGGGGCCGAGCAAGTCATGGTGTCGAGCGGCTGGGCATTTTTGAATGAGCCGATCGAGGACGCATGGGCGCGTAGCGCTTCGATGCTTCGCGCAATTGCCGAGTATGCGGGCGAGCGCGGCGTGCGCCTGGTGCTCGAGGCCCTGCAGCCAGTTGAGTCGATGATCGTGAACTCGGCGGCCGACACGAAGCGCATGGTTGACGCGGTTGACCATCCGGCGCTCAAGGCGTGCCTTGATATGGGTGCCATGGCAGCGGCGGGGGATACCATCGACGATTATTTTGATGCGCTCGGCGATGACGTTGCCCACGTGCACTTTGTCGATGTTTCGGCAGATGGCACCACGCATCTTGCCTGGGGTGACGGCGACCGCGATATGCGTGCCGACCTGGATAGGCTGGTGGCGCGTGGATATCGTGGAGTGGTTTCGGCCGAGACCTATGACTGGCGCTATTTCGCCGATCCCGCCGCAGCCGATGCTCAGGTTATGGCGGAGTATCGACGCGCGATCGGCGCCTAGGCGGGCGTCGAGCTGCCGTTCGGCAGACTTTAGCTTGGCGCTCTTTGGGAAACGGGATGCGCTTTCCGGCTGAGGCTTCTGGCGGAAAGCGTGTCCCGGAATTGCGATTCGGAACGGGACGCAGTTTCCCGTTGGGATGGGTTTGGGAAAGCGTGTCCCATTCTGGAGACTCATTCCGGGATGCATTTTCCCGATGGGGCGGGTTTCGGGAAGTGTGTCCCGTTCTGAGCGTCTATTCTGGGACGCCGTTTCCGGTTAAGGCCTCAAGTGGAAAGTGCGTCCCAGTTTTTGGCTGGAAGGTGGGACGCGCTTTCCGTATGTTTCCAAATGAATACGCTGTGAGCCGAGGAAGACGATTTTCCCCGCAAACACTCTAGTATGCTAAAGTACCCAGAAGACCGGCGGAGCTATGCCGGTCTTCTGTTCTATATGAAACACAGCATGAGGAGGCTCACCAGATGACGGCCACACCGTGGGGATTCCGGGACATATTGCCCGAGGAGGCTCAGGCGCGCGAGGAGATCGCATGTACGGTGAAGGGCTGCTTTAGGGAGCATCATTACCTGCCGGTCGAGACGCCGCTGCTCGAGGACAAGGGCTCTCTCGAGGAGGGTGGCCGCATTGCGGACACCCCGTTTAAGCTCTTTGATGACGACGGTCGCCTGCTGGTGGTTCGTCCTGACAACACGCTGCCGATTGTTCGCCTGGTTTCGACACGCATGCGCGCGGCCGATCTGCCGCTGCGCCTTCGCTACGAGGCGCCGGTGGTTCGCGAGTGCCAGCGCAATGCCGGCGGCTCGCGCCAGTTTACACAGTTGGGCTTTGAGCTTATCGGTGCGGGCGATACCGCGGGCGATGTCGAGATTGTCTCGCTCGTGGCCGAGGCGGTGCGCAAGCTGGCGCTGCCCGATGCACGCATCATCGCAGGTAGTGTGCGTCCGTTTAAGGAGCTGCTCGCGGCGTGCGAGGATCGCGAGCTGGCTGCCGAGGCCCTGCGCTGCGTGCACGCCAACGACTTCGTGGGCCTCGATGCCCGCGTGGCGGCAAGCGTCGAGTCCGATGCCGTCAAGGCTGCCATTAGCGAGCTGCCGCGTCTGCACGGCGGCGCCGAGGTACTTGACCGCGTGGATGCGCTGCTGGTTGCCGCCGGTATCGTCGCGCCGCTCACGCGTGAGCTGCGCGCTCTGGTCGAGGGCCTGGCTCCCGAGGACGCCCAGGTGCTGTCGTTCGACTTCTCCATCATGAACTCTTTTGATTACTACACGGGCCTGGTCTTTAAGGCCTACGCCGGTGGCCTGCCCGATCCGGTGGGCTCGGGCGGCCGCTACGACTCCATCTTTACCGGCGCGTTCGGCGACGGCATCGAGGTGCCGGCGGCGGGCTTCGCCTTTTCGCTCGAGCGTCTGGAGGCCGCGCGCACCTCGGCCGAGGACGCCGCTTCCGACGGCGATCATGCGGTGGACCGTGGTGCCGAGGGCCCGCTGCGCATCGCCGTGCCCAAGGGCTCGCTTAAGGCTGACACGCTCGACGTGCTCGAGGCCGCGGGCCTGGACGTCTCTGAGCTGCGCGACCCCGGCCGTCACCTGATCGTGCGCGGTCACGACACGCGTGCCGGCGAGGGCACGGTCGGAGATATCGAGTTTGTCATCGTGCGTCCCAGCGACGCGCCCGCCTTTGTGGGCTGCGGCGGTGCCGATTGCGGCATCTGCGGTTGGGACTCGCTCATCGAGGCCGACCTCAACCTGCTGCAGCTGGTCGACCTGGGCTACGGCCTGTGCACGTTTATCGAGGCGGAGCCCGCGTGGCGCGCTGGCCAGGCCGAGTGCAACTATGCCCGTCGCGGGTCGCTTCGTGTGGCCACCAAGTATCCGCGCATCGCGAGCGCCTGGTATGCCGAGCGTGGCGTGAATGCCGATATCGTCTCGCTGCACGGCAATATCGAGCTGGCCCCCATCGTCGGTATGACCGACCGTATCGTGGACATTACCGCCACGGGCGCCACCCTGCGCGATAACGACCTGGTTATTACTGGTCGCATTATGGACTGCACGGCGCGCTTCTTTGTCAATCCGGGTGCCGCGCGCCTGGATCCGCGCGTACGCAATCTGGCAGATCGCTTGGCAGCTGCTGTTAAGGACAAGCATTTTGAGCCCGTCGCGGGCTCGGCACAATAGCGCGAGCACGCACGGGCGCCCCAACGTACGGGCTGCGGGCTGACTGGCGCCGCCGCCCGGCCTTTCGTTTTTCGAACACAACCTCGACCGATAGGGGATACCGATATGAAGACCATCAAGCTTGCTCCCGGTGAGCGCCTCGTTACCAACCAGCTCAACCGTAAGGGCGTGCTGCCGCAAAACATCGTCGACGCCGCCCGCGATATCGTGGCCAACGTTCGCGCCAACGGCGATGCCGCGGTGCGCGATTATTGCCAGCGTTTTGATGGCGTTGAGCTGCAGAGCTTCCGCTTGCCGCAGGAGCAGATCGATGCCGCGCTCGAAGGTCTCGATCCGGCCTTTGTCGCCGCGTTGGAGAAAGCTTCACGCCAGATCCGCGAGTTCCACCAGCGCGAGGTCGAGCAGAGCTGGTTTACCACGCGTGCGGACGGCACGATGCTCGGCGTTAAGGTGACCCCGCTTGCCGCTGCCGGCATCTACGTGCCGGGCGGTCGTGCGCAGTATCCCTCCACGGTGCTCATGAACGCCATTCCCGCCAAGGTCGCCGGCGTCAAGCGCGTGGTAATGGTGACCCCGCCGCAAAAAGACGGCCTGATCAGCCCCTACACGCTCGCCGCGGCAAAACTCGGCGGCGTGGACGAAATCTATATGATGGGTGGCGCTCAGGCCGTGGCCGCGCTGGCGTACGGTACCGAGAGCATTCCGCGTGTCGATAAAATCACCGGTCCGGGCAACGCTTTTGTTGCCGCTGCCAAGCAGATTGTCTCGGGCGACGTGGGAATCGACATGGTCGCTGGCCCGTCCGAGGTCTGCGTGCTGGCCGATGCCACGGCCAAGCCCATGGTGGTCGCGGCAGACCTGATGGCCCAGGCCGAGCACGATCCGCTGGCCGCCTGTTATCTGGTGACCTGCGATGGGCAGTTTGCGCGCGAGGTCGAGGCTGGCATCGACATTCTGGTGGCGCAGTCGCCACGCGCCGAAATCACGCGCGCCTCGCTCGACAACGAAGGCACCATCGTGGTGGCCGCCGATATGGCTGCCGCCGTCGAGGCCGTGAACACCGTGGCGCCCGAGCACCTGGAGCTGCACTGCAAGGATGCGATGGGCCTGCTCGGCGGCATTCGCAACGCCGGCGCCATCTTTGTGGGCGCTTGGAGCTCCGAGCCGCTCGGCGATTACGTTGCCGGTCCCAACCACACGCTGCCGACTGGCGGCACGGCCATGTTCTCCAACCCGCTTTCGGTCGAAGAGTTCGTTAAGCGCTCGAGCGTCATTTGCTATACGCCCGAGGGCCTGCTCTCCGACGCTCCCGCTACGCAGCGCCTGGCCGAGGCCGAGGGCCTGTGGGCGCACGCGCTTTCCGCCGCTCTGCGTCGCCGCGTGCTGGAGCAGGGCGAGGATGCCGTGAGCGCCGCGTCGCTGGCTGCGGCCGACCTGACTAAGGTTGCCTGGCCGGGCGACGCCGTGGCGACGGTTGCCGAGGGCGTTGACCTGGCGGCGGCTGCAAGCGCGGATGGCGCTGGCCCGACCGGCGAGGAGGCCTGACATGGCCGAACTCACTCCCCGCATGAAGGAGCTCGTCCAGCCCTACTTGGCCGGCATTGAGCCCTATGATCCCAACTTTACGCCCACGCGCATCAACCTTTCGGCCAACGAGAACACCTATCCCGTGCCGGCCGGCGTGTGCGAGGCGATTGACGCGGCGCTCGCCGCTACGCCGCTCAACCGCTATCCCGATCCCATGTCGAACGACCTGCGCGACGAACTGGCTGCTTGGCGTGGCGTGACGCGCGAGAACATCTGCGTGGGCAACGGCGGCGACGAGCTGCTCTATAACTATCTGCTGGCGTTTGGCGGCGCGGGGAGGACCCTGCTCAACTGCCCGCCGTGCTTTAGCGAGTATGCCTTCTTTGCGTCTCTGTGCCAGACCGAGGTGCGCGACGTGTGGCGTGATCCGACGAGCTTTGAGCTCGACCAGGCAGCCATGCTCGCCGCGGCGCCGGAGTGCAACTTGGCCATCGTGACCTCGCCCAATAACCCCACGGGCGACGTGGCGCCGCTCGACTTTGTCGCGGCCCTGTGCGATGCGTGCCCCGGCATGGTCATGGTCGACGAGGCCTACGTTGAGTTTGCCGACGATTCGTTTGGCGCGGCTACTACGGCGCAGGGGCTTATCGCCGAGCATCCCAACCTGGTGATTCTGCATACGCTGTCCAAGGCGTTCGGCGCCGCCGGCACGCGTCTGGGCTATGTGATCGCGGCGCCCGAGGCCATCGATGTGTTTGCGGCGATTCGCCAAATCTACTCGGTTAACGTGCTGAGCCAGGCCGCCGCGCTTGCCTGCGTGCGTGCCCGCGACGTGTATGCGCCTGTGGTGGCACAGGTCGCATCCGAGCGCGAGCGCGAGTTGTGCGCCCTGCGTGCAATGGCTGCCGAGGGCATGCCCGTGGAGGCATGGCCGAGCGCGGCGAACTTTGTGCTCGTGCGCACGTCGCATGCCACGCGCGTGCGCGAGCGTCTGCGCGACGAGTATTCGATTTTGGTGCGCGACTTTAGCTACGCGCCGGGGCTCGCGGACTGCCTGCGCATTACCGTGGGCACCCCGCAGGAAAACGACGAGGTGCTGGCTGCGTTTGCCGCGCTGGTGAAGGAGGAGATGTAGATGGACCGCTATGCCGAGGTGACCCGCAAGACGGGCGAGACCGACATTGTCGTAAAGCTCGACCTGGATGGAAGCGGCGTGTGCGATATCTCGACCGGTGTGCCGTTTTTCGACCACATGCTCAACGCTTTTGGCCGCCATGGCCTGTTCGATCTGACGGTGCACGCGGTGGGCGACGTGGAGGTCGATGCGCATCATACCGTCGAGGACACGGGCATTGTGCTGGGCGAGGCGTTTTGCCAGGCGCTGGGCGACAAGGCGGGCATTACACGCTTTGCCGACGCGGCGATCGCCATGGACGAGACACTCGTGATGGCTGCTGTTGATATTTCGGGGCGCGGGCAGGCCTACTGCGAGCTGCCCGTGCCGACCGAGCGCGTGGGCAGCTTCGATACCGAGCTGGCCGTCGAGTTCTTCTACGCCTTTGCGCGCGATGCCAAGCTCACGCTGCACGTGCGCGAGCTGGCGGGCGGCAACTCGCATCACATTATCGAGGCCGCCTTTAAGGCCGTGGGTCGCACGATGCGCCACGCCTGCGAGCTCGATCCCCGCGTGCAGGGCATCCCCAGCACCAAGGGTTCACTGTAACCTGCCAAAAAGGGACAGGTTTATTTTGGCAGGTTTTGAAGGAGATAAGGGAGGGTCGCGTGGGCGAACCGAAGATCGTGGTGGTCGACTACCACAAGGGCAACTTGTCGAGCGTCGTGCGCGGGCTTGCGCGCGCCGGTGCCGCCGCCTGCACATCGGACGACCCGGAGCAGATTCGCAACGCCGACGGCCTGGTCATCCCGGGCGTGGGCGCGTTCTATGACGCGATCGCCTTTATGCGCCAGAGCGGCGAGGAGGCGGCCGTGCTCGACGCCGTTGCCGCTGGAACTCCGCTGCTCGGCATCTGCCTGGGCCTTCAATTATTTTTTGAGCGCGGCAACGAGGGCGTGCCTGCGGACGAGGGCGCAGTTGCCGACGGCAACACCCCCGAGCAGGCCGGTGGCCCCTGGGTCGATGGCCTGGGTATTATGCGCGGTTCGTGCGCGCGTCTGGAGTCGAGCCGCCTGAAGGTGCCGCACGTGGGGTGGGACCAGGTGCACATGACGCCTGCCGGTGCGGCCGATCCGCTGCTCGCCGGTTTTGCCGAGGGCGCCAATATGTACTTCACCCACAGCTATGCGGTGGCCGACGATGCCGATGCCGCCGATGTTCTGGCACGCACGCACTACACGCGGAGCTTCCCGTGCATCGTGCGCCACGGCAACGTGTGGGGCTGCCAGTTCCATCCCGAGAAATCCTCCGCGCTGGGTCAGCGCATTCTTAAGAACTTCGTGAGCATCGTCGAGGGGGCCGGCCGATGATTCTGTTTCCCGCAATCGATTTGATCGGCGGCAAGGTCGTGCGCCTGGAGCGCGGCGACCGGAGCCGCTGCAAGGTATATTCCGACGACCCCGTGGCCGTTGCCGGCTCCTTTGCCGAGCAGGGTGCGAGCTGGGTGCACGTCGTCGACCTGTCCGCTGCCTTTGGCGAGGACGAGGACACATGCGCTGCCAACTCGGCAGCGATTAAGGCCATCTGCAGCGTCAACGGTCTGTCCGTGGACGTGGGCGGCGGCGTCCGCTCGCTCGCGCGGATCGACGAGCTGGCCGGCTACGGCGCGCGTCGCATCGCACTCGGAACGGTGCTCGTGACCGAGCCGGGATTTGCCGAGGTGGTGGCTCGCGGCTTTGGCGAGCTGTTGGTGGCAGACATCGCCGCGCGCGACGGTCAGGTCAAGGTGAACGGCTGGCGTGACGGCGCGGGCGTGGCACTCGACGACGCCGTGGCGCAGCTCACTGAGCTGGGCTTTAAGCATCTGGTGTATACCGACATCGCGCGCGATGGCATGCAGACGGGCATCGATGTGGCGGCGTATCGCCATGTTGCCAAGGTCGCGGGCTTTCCCGTCGTGGCTTCGGGCGGTATCTCGACGCTCGACGACATCCGCGCGCTGGCCGTGGTGGGCGAGGTCGCGATTGAAGGCGCCATTACCGGCCGTGCGCTCTACGAAGGCAACTTTACGCTGGCCCAGGCGCTGGCCGCCGCCCGAGGGGAGGAGTAGCCCATGCTTACCAAACGCGTAATTCCCTGCCTAGACGTCAAGGACGGCCGCGTGGTCAAGGGCGTCAACTTTGTGAGCCTGCGCGATGCGGGCGACCCGGTGGAGCTGGCCCGCGCCTACGACCGCGAGGGTGCGGACGAGGTCGTCTTCCTGGACATTACCGCCACGAGCGACAACCGCGCGACGACCATCGAGATGGCGGCACACGCGGCCGAGGAGCTCGCTATTCCCTATACCGTGGGCGGCGGCTTTCGCGACCTGGCGGGCATGCGCACCATGGTTGCAGCCGGTGCTGACAAGGTGTCGCTCAACTCTGCCGCCGTGCGCGACCCGTCGCTGATTAGCCAGGCTGCCGCGGCGTTTGGCAGCCAGGCCGTGGTCGTGGCGATCGATGCCAAGCACGTCGGCTTGCCTGGCGCATCCGGTGCCGACAAGTGGGAGGTCTTTACCGCAGGCGGCCGCAACGCTACGGGCATCGATGCGGTGGCGTGGGCCGAGGAGGCGGCTCGTCGCGGCGCCGGCGAGATTTTGCTCACCAGCATGGACCGCGACGGCACCAAGGCCGGCTTTGACCTGGCGCTCACTCGCGCCGTGGCGCGCGCGGTGCCGATTCCCGTCATCGCGAGCGGTGGCGTGGGTGCGCTCGAGCATTTTGCCGAGGGCGTGATCGAGGGTGAGGCCGACGCCGTGCTGGCGGCAAGCGTCTTTCACTTTGGAACCTTCAGCATTCACCAGGTGAAGGAGTATATGGCATCGCAGGGCATTCCTGTGAGATTGGACTTCTAATGCTGCGGCTTGTCCAGGCACCCGACCTTCCGGCTCCAACCCTCCTCGCGTACTTAAGTACGCGTCGTCGGGCTTGTCGCTCGGAATCTCGGGCGCCTGGACAACCCTCGCCGACCTGTGGGATTTCGTTTGTTGCTTGGGAGAAATGATGACTGAGGTAATAGAAGCGTCTGATCTTACGTACGACGCCCGTGGGCTGATTCCTTGTGTGGTTCAGCAGTATGACACCGGCGAGGTGCTTATGGTTGCTTGGATGAACGAGGAGTCGGTGGGGCTGACGCTCAAGACCGGCACCACGTGGTTTTGGAGCCGCAGCCGCCAGGAGCTCTGGAACAAGGGCGCGACGAGCGGCAATATGCAAGCGGTCAAGGAGCTCTGGGCCGACTGCGATAGCGATACGCTGCTGGTCAAGGTCGACTCGCCGGGTCCGGCCTGCCACACCGGCAACCGTACCTGCTTCTTTAAGAAGCTCGCGTAGGGCGGGCGCTCGATTAGACGCTCGGCACCAGAAAGGATTGAACTATGGGTGTGCGCACCGCAAACGTTCAGGATGGAAATATCGGTGAGACGTTGACAGGTCTGGCCGAGGTGATTCACGGTCGTCGTGATGCATCGCCGCAGGAGAGCTATACCGCGCGTCTGCTGACCGACGTCGAGGACGAGCTGCTCAAGAAGCTTGCCGAGGAGGCAAGCGAGGTGATTATGGCCTGCAAGGATAACGATCACGATCACATCCGCTACGAGGCCGGCGACCTGGTCTACCACCTGCTCGTAACCCTTGAGCGCTACGGTATCACCCTCGACGAGCTTGCCGGCGAACTCAACGCCCGCCGCCACTAGTCGTTTGGGACAGTCTTTGTTGATGTAACGGGGTCATGGAAGTTGCGGTGAAATAGGGACTGTTTAAGCGCTTCATCAGGCAAAACAATCCCTATTCCACCGCAACTTATGAAGGGATGGCTAGTCGAGGGGTGTGGATTCCCATTCGCCGTTGGGGTGGGGGATGTCGAAGGTTCGGTAGCCGCAGTCGTAAGCGTGGGCCTGGGCCTCGCGGATGTTCCAGCAGATGTCGCAGGCGCGGTGTGCGTCCGAGCCAAAGGTGATGGGTACCTCGGCGTGGGCGAAGCAACGCAATAGCCCGGTCGCGGGATAGTAATCGTCGAGCCCCTTGCGCGGCGCGGCGGTCGAGACCTCAACGCGGCGGCCCGTGTCGTGAGCGCACTCGGCCATCTGCCCCCAGAACGGCGTCGGGTCAAAGTCGGGCGCAAAGCCTTCCTTCGAAAAGCGCATGACCAGGTCGGGATGGGCCATTACGTCAAAGTTGAGTGAG
The DNA here is from genome assembly GCA_900554325.1 of uncultured Collinsella sp. Classification (GTDB taxonomy): domain Bacteria; phylum Actinomycetota; class Coriobacteriia; order Coriobacteriales; family Coriobacteriaceae; genus Collinsella. The sequence continues at coordinate 46,981 of USHA01000003.1, read as the reverse complement.
CTTTCGCAAGCGCGGCACCAGTCGTCGACGTAGCGCTCCCACACGCCGTGTACCCCCAGGTTTTCCCAAACATGCAGGTTGGTGTCATCATCGATCCAGCCGCAAAGGGAATCGGGTGTATCGGGGCGAGCGACGTTTTCCGTTCCCGCCGTACCCGCGGCACCGGCCATGATATCGCCTGGGTTGCCAATCCAATGCACGCTGCCCAGGCGTACGACGGCGTCCTGGGACCAGCGCTCAACCAAAGGCTCGCAGCCCTCGTACCAATCGCATTCAAAGCCATAGATAAGCTCGAGCTCCGGCGCGATTTGCGCGGCAAGCTTGCGAGCATCCTCAAAAGCCAGACGATGTGCCGGCAGGTCGCTCTCAGTAACCTGCACTTCGCAGTTGGCATCCATGCTGGCGGGCAGTGTGAGATGGTCGGCCGAGACCATGACGCGGCAGCCGGCCGCAGCAGCGGCGCGAACGTTGTCTTCAAACGAGGCATGGCCGTCCGAGAACGAGGTGTGGGTATGGCAATCGACCAGCGGGCAGGCAGACATGGCGACTCCTTTGCATTTGGCGAATCCGCTCCATTGTAATGGTGTAGCTTTTAACACGCCGGGCACGCCGGAGCTCGAAATCGATTGGAAAGGCTGTGCGGTGCGCGGTGCGGCCTCGCTTGCGCTCTCAAAACATGTACATCAGCCTCCAAAAGCTGCAAAAAATGACATGTTTGGAGGCTGATGTACATGTTTGGATAGGGGCGAGGGCGGCGACGGACGAAAGTCATGCCTGTGCCACGTCCGATGTGCTAGCGTTTGGATGAACAAAACGAGCCCGCGCGGAAAGGATTCGGACCGTATGCAATGCGATAGCACATCCCCGCTGTCCCGCGAGACCGATGCACCCGAAACCATCGTCAAGCTGGAATGCGACATCGACGACGCGTCGCCCGAGGTGCTCGCCTACGCTGCCGACCGCCTGCGCGAGGCGGGTGCGCGCGAGGTGCATTGGCTGCCCCTCTATTGCAAGAAAGGCCGTCCCAGTTGGCAGCTGCAGGTAATCTGTGCTCACGAGGATATCGAGCGCCTGCAGACGATTATCTTTTTGGAAACCACGACCAACGGCATTCGTCGCCAGGTCATGGAGCGCGTTTGCCTGCCACGCCGCTTTGAGCGCGTAACGACGCCATGGGGCGAGGTGTCCGTCAAGGTGGCCACCCTGCCCGACGGCAGCGAGCGTGCAGCGCCCGAGTACGAGGACTGCGCCCGTCTCGCCCGCGAGCACAATGTGCCGCTCCAGCGCGTTATGCAGGCAGCACAAGCCGCGGCACTGCGATTTGAGTAACACGGTCGGCGACGCGCCACACCCGCCCCATCAACCTCACCGAAAGGATCCCCCATGAAATACCTCATCGCTTCTGACATCCACGGCTCGGCATACTGGGCCGAGCGCCTGGTCGCCGCCATCGAATCCCAGCAGCCCGACCGCATCGTCCTGCTGGGCGACCTGCTCTACCACGGTCCGCGCAACGACCTGCCGCGCGATTACGCCCCCAAGCGCGTAATCCCGCTGCTCAACGCCCTGGCCGACCGCTTCATCGCGGTACGCGGCAACTGCGATGCCGAGGTCGACCAGATGGTGCTCGACTTCCCCGTCATGGCCGACTACGCCACGCTGTTCGACGAGACCGGCCGTGAGCTGTTCCTGACGCACGGCCATGTCTTTGGCGCCGGCATGCACAACAGCGTCGACCACGCGCCCGCGCTGCCCGAGGGCTCCGCGCTCGTCTACGGTCACACGCACGTCAAAGTCAACGAGGAGAGCGCCGCGCACCCGGGCCTGTGGCTCTTCAACCCCGGCAGCGTGAGCATCCCCAAGGACGGCACGCACAGCTACGGCATCTACGAGGGTGGAACGTTCCGTCATGTGATCCTGGAGGAGGACTAACCATGGCAGAGCACATGGCTCAGCAAAATGCCGAGGGCTCGCGCGATCTGTCCACGCTGGTCGATGCGTCGGCCGAGCTGCAGCATCTGGTGCAGACCATCTGGCGTCTGCGTCAGCCCGATGGCTGCCCGTGGGATCGCGAACAGACACACCGCAGCATTGGCAAGAACATGATCGAGGAGGCCTACGAGGCGCTCGACTGCATCGAGGCGGACGACGCGGTTCACCTGCGCGAGGAGCTGGGTGACGTGCTCATGCAGGTCGTGCTGCATGCGCAGATTGCTGCTGACGCCGGCGAGTTTACACTGGCCGACGTGGCGCGTGATATCGATGCCAAGCTCATCCGCCGTCATCCGCACGTGTTCGGCGATGTGGATGCCGACAGCTCCAACGAGGTACTCAAGATTTGGGACGAGGTCAAGCTTGCCGAGAAGGCCGCCAAGGACAAAGCCGTGGCGGCGGGTGAGGCCGCGCCCGAGGGTCTGCTCGATGGTGTGCCCACGCATCTGCCGGCGCTGATGCAGGCGCAGAAGGTGTCGCGCAAGGCAGCTGCCGTGGGCTTTGAGTGGGAGACGGTCCAGGACGTGTGGGACGAGGTCGCCGAGGAGCGTGCCGAGTTTGAGGCCGAGGCCCCCGGAACGCCCGAGCGCGAAATGGAGTTTGGCGACCTGCTCTTTGCCCTGGTCAACGTTGCGCGCAAAGAGGGCATTGACGCCGAGAGTGCCCTTCGTGCCAGCACGGCAAAGTTCCGCCGTCGCTGGGCCGCGATGGAGCAGATGGCGGCCGATGCTCACGTGGATCTTGCCGAGCTTTCGACCCACGGCCTCAACGACCTGTGGGATGCCGCAAAGGCGGAGGAGTAAGACTGCGGGAACGACGGGCTGACACGCCTTATCGTTCCCGCTAAATTTTTCGAAAATCAAGTGTATCCCTCGGCTAACTTAGGGCATAATGCAAAAAGTGCGACATGGCTAACTTACGGAGGCGCACCGACGGTGCACGGTCAGCCGGTCGCTTGCATCCACTACGTTTCCAAGTGAGAGGGAGACAACATGAGCGATATTTTGGACGTCTACGGTCGCGAGGTGCTCGACAGCCGCGGCAATCCCACCGTCGAGGTCGAGGTCGTGCTCGAGGACGGCAGCTTTGGCCGCGCAATGGTGCCTTCGGGTGCTTCGACCGGCGCCTTTGAGGCCTGCGAGCTGCGCGATGGCGACAAGGGCCGCTACCTGGGCAAGGGCGTTTCGCAGGCCGTCGAGCACGTCAACAACGAGTGCGCCGATGCCGTCGTGGGCCTCGATGCCTTCGATCAGCGCGCCGTCGATGCCGCGCTGATCGCTGCGGATGGTACCCCCAACAAGACCAAGCTCGGCGCCAACGCCATCCTGGGCGTGTCGCTGGCCGTTGCCCGCGCCGCTGCCGAGTCGGCTGGCCTGTCGCTGTGCCAGTACCTGGGCGGCGTCAACGCTCATCTGCTGCCCACACCTATGATGAACATCCTCAACGGCGGCGTGCATGCCGACAATAACGTCGACTTCCAGGAGTTCATGATCATGCCGGTGGGCGCCCCGAGCTTTGCCGAGGGCCTGCGTTGGTGCGCCGAGGTCTACCATACCCTCAAGGGCGTGCTGCACGAGGCCGGCCTGGGCGGCGGTGTGGGCGACGAGGGCGGCTTTGCCCCCAACCTTAAGACCAATGCCGAGCCGTTCGAGTACATCACCAAGGCCGTTGAGAAGGCTGGCTTTAAGCCCGGCGTCGACTTCATGTACGCCATGGACCCGGCCTCGACCGAGTTCTACAACGCCGAGACCGGCATGTATGAGCTCAAGGGCGAGGGCGTGGAGTACACGAGTGCCCAGATGGTTGATTACTGGGAGAAGCTCGTCGACACCTATCCCATCATTTCTATCGAGGACGGCATGGCCGAGGAAGACTGGGACGGCTGGGTCGAGCTTACCCGCCGCATTGGCAACAAGGTGCAGCTGGTGGGCGACGACCTGTTCGTCACCAACACCGAGCGCCTCAAGAAGGGCATCGAGCTGGGTGCCGCCAACGCGATCCTGGTCAAGGTCAACCAGATCGGCACGCTCACCGAGTCACTCGAGGCCATCGAGACCGCCAAGGAGGCCGGCTACGCTTGCATCGTGAGCCACCGTTCCGGCGAGACCGAGGACTCCACGATCGCCGACCTGGTCGTGGGCGTCAACGCCGGCCAGATCAAGTCGGGCGCACCGTGCCGCAGCGACCGTATCGCCAAGTACAACCAGCTCATCCGCATCGAGGACGAGCTTGAGGGCAGTGCGCGCTACGCCGGCAAGGCCGCGTTCTACAACATTCGCTAGGCACGCGGAGGTCGCGGGGGCGGGGAAGACTCGGATTTGCCTTGCTTCAGCCGGGCGCTGTTGAGCACCATTGGGCGCTGGGCCATATGACTCAGCGCCTTTTTTATGTCGAGCAAAGGCTGTCGAAGGTGGCGCGCGCGCTCGTGCTATAACTAGAATACTAAGCGCAAACAAACCTCAACCGCACAAGGCGCACATGGATCAGATTTACGACAACAGGTACTATTCCGCCGGTTCGCGTGAGCCGTCGCTTCGCCGTGCGCGCACGGTGCAGCTCGGTGGGTCCGCCTACGCCGGTGCCGACCGCTCCGCGCAGCGCCCGACAAGCACCTCGCGCCCCAATGCTCAAGTGAATACTTCGACGGACCGCCCGCTACGTTCGGTGCGCCCGGCGCACTCGGAGCATGCTCAGCGTTCCTCGGCTCAAACGCATGAAAAGCCGAGTAGGCCCTCGAACCGTCTTTCGGGCTCGGACTTCATGCATTACGCCAACGATAACGCGGTGGTCAAGGCAATCTACGACTTTACCCACGGTCCCCAGCGGGGGCTGTTTGTTGGCATTGTCGTCGCCCTGGCGCTTGTGAGCCTGTATTTCCCCGTGCGCGACCTGTATGTGGCAAAACGTTCGAGCGACATCTTGGCCAAGCAGGTCGAGATTCGCGAGCAATATAACGACGACCTGCAAAAAAGCGTCGACAAACTGCTCTCGGAGGAGGGTATCAAGGACGCGGCATCCGAGGACCTGGGCCTGGTGATGCCCGGCGAGAAGAAGATTGACGTGCTAGGCTTGGACGACGATTCGGACTCGTCGTCGAGTAAAAAGTCCTCAAACGCCAAGAAGGCCAGCGAAGTGGCCAAGGAAATCGAAGAAGTCGGCAAGGACGCGCCGTGGTACATCCAGGCGCTCGACATACTGTTTGGGTTTAACGGCGTCGAGGGCCAGACGGTCGTGTCCAACGGCAAATAGCGCCCGGAGGGGAGCCCGCAATGACAAATTGCAAACGCTATAAGGTAGCCGCGATCGACCTGGGAACGGTGTCGTCGCGACTGGTGCTGGCGCAGGTCGAGGCCGGGGCGATCGTGGAATCGTCCAAGCATACCGAGATTACCGACCTGGGCGAGGGCGTGGACGCGACGGGCCGCTTTTGCGAGGCGGCCGTTGAGCGTGTGCTCGCTGCATGTCACATGTTTGTGGACGAGGCCCGTGCCTTTGGGGCCGTGTGCATCTGCACCACGTGCACGAGTGCCGCACGCGATGCGTCCAATGCCGCGCTGCTGCTGGACGGCCTGCGCGATCTGGGGCTTGAGCCACAGGTGATTCCGGGCGAGGTCGAGGCGCGCCTGACGTTTTTTGGCGTGGCGCACGACTTTGCTGGCGAGCGCATCATCGTCGCCGATTCGGGCGGTGGCTCCACGGAGCTCGCGACGGGCGTATACGCTCCGGAGCGCGGGGTTTTTGCGCTGGAAGGGACGCGCTCGCTGGACATTGGCTGCCGTCGCGTGACGGAGCGCTTTTTCTCCGCGTTGCCGCCCGCGGATGGCGAGCTTGCTGTCGCTGCCGCGTGGGCAGGCGAGCAGTTCGCCGCCTATTTTGAGGGCCTGCCTGTCGACTTTGAGCGCGCCGAACGCTTAGTCGCGGTGGGCGGCACGGTGACTACGCTGGTGGCTCTGGTCCACGAGCTGGAACCGTACGATTCGAGCTTTGTGCACCTACGCGAGCTTTCGCTGGAGCAGGTCTCGGCCGCTATCGAGCGCATGTCTGTGTTGGACGCGGAAGGCATCGCCGCGCTACCGGGTGTACAGCCCAAACGCGCGGGCGTGATCTTGGCTGGTGCCGTGGTGATTCGCGAGCTTATGCGAGCCGGCGGCTACGACACGCTCACCGTAAGCGAGAACAGCCTGCTCGCCGGTATGGCTGCCACCATCAACGAGACTCTCGACGGCGCGACCCCCACCATCTCCTGGACCCCAGAGCTCAGCACCCTCTAAATAAGTTGCGGTGAAATAGTTCCTAAATAAGCTGGTAAACGGTATAAACAGGATCTATTCCACCGCAACTTCTAAGGGACCGAAGCTGTCTTTTTAGCCCGTCCTAAATTAGTTGGCTTTCTGAAGCGCGGGGCGGTGGGACGTCTGCGTATTTGCTGCGCAAATCCGCACCGGCTTCGGACGCCTGCTGGCGCCCTCGCCGGCTCGCTGCGGACGCTGCGCGTCCGCTTGACGCTCGCCCCCCCCTCGCGGGTTCGAGCCCCACCGGCATCTAAAAGATGCGAGCCCGCATCCCTGGGGAACACGGGCTCGTAAGCACTACATGGTAGGGGCGGTGGGACTCGAACCCACAATCCTTGCGGCGAGAGATTTTAAGTCTCCTGCGTATGCCAATTCCGCCACGCCCCCGTGAGACTAGAAGTCTAGCACAAGCCGTCCGTTACGCGTTGACGGCCATCGAGTGTTGGCCCGACTTCTCCAGGAACTCCTGGAACTTGGCTTCGTCGCCCTTGTTCTTGTACTGCAGAGCCAGCAGGTATTCCAGGCGGCAGCTCTTGACCTTGTCGTCACCGGCCTCTTTGAGCATGCGCTCTAGCTCGGGAATGTCGTTGTGGCGCTTGAGGATCATCGTGTCGTACATCAGCTGGCATTCGTGTGCGACCGCCTCGGCCTGACCGCCCTCAAAGCCCTTGATTTCGTGCAGCAGCTCCTTGGACTTTTTGCGGTCCTCCTGGCCAACGTAGTAGTTAAAAGCCTTGATCACCAGGTCGACGCGCTGCATTTTGGGCAGGTTGAGCCCCAGCAGCAAATCGAACATCTCGTCGGCGCGCTTGTGGTCCTCGCGCAGCAGATAGGAGTTCAGGCGCAGGTAGTCGCGGTTGTAGCGCGGGTACAGCATGCTGGTGAGCTTGCTGTCGAGCAGGCGATCGAACTCGTCCCACTGCTTGGCAGCCATAAGCTGTTGCAGGCGCTTAAACGTGGTGCGTTTTTTGACGCTAAAGAATACCGACACGGCGATACAGATGATAACGACGGTGGTCCAGAGTGTGCGGGAATCGGGCATTTCAGAGTCCTTAGTCGCTCGTAAGGCGAGCGGTATGACAACACGTACTAGATGTATTATACGCAGCGCACAAGCAAACTGGCATAAAAGCGTATCGAGGCCGAGCGCCATCGCTCGCTGCGGTACACTTACCTAAAGTAAACCATGAAGGGAGACATTACCTATGAAGAAGATCGTTTTGGCTTGCGGTGCTGGCGCTGCTACTTCCACGCTCGTTGCCCAGAAGGTCGCCACCATGCTCGACGCCAACGGTTATGCCGGCAAGTATGAGATCGTGCAGTGCGCCATCTCCGAGGCCAAGGACGTTTGCGACGAGGGCGCCGACCTGCTGATCGCCACCACCGTTGCCCCCGAGGGCCTTACCTGCCCGTACGTGAGCGGCGTGCCCTTCATGACCGGCATGAACCGCGTCGCTGCCGAGAAGGCCGTCCTCGACGTCATGGCTCAGTAGGCGCTGACTGTATGAGTGAGCAGAACGCCAATCCGGTCGAGCTCTTTGGTATGCGCGTTGCCCATGTGGGCATTAACGCCGCCAACCCGGCAGACGCCTTGGAGATCGCGGAGCTGTTCTCGACGATGATGGGCCTGCCCGTTATCGAGACCCCGGTTTCGTACTTTAACGATTCGCTGGTCGAGGTCATGAAGCAGAATGGTCGTGGCGCCAAGGGCCACATTGGCTTTGCCGTCAACGACATCGATGCGGCCGAGAAGTGGTTTGCCAAGCGTGGGCTCGAGGTCAACGAGGAGTCGCGCGCGCTGCTGCCCGACGGTAGCACCAAGCTCGTGTACTTTAAGCGCGAGTTCGCCGGTTTCGCCGTGCACCTGTGCCGCGAATAGCGCACAAGCTGCCATAGCTAGCAAAAAGGGATAGGGCCGCGTGGCCCTACCCCTTTATTTATGCCGAGGGGCTTCCTACCGCGGCAGGCGAATCGTAAAGCGGCTGCCGACGCCCTCGACTGAGGTCACGCCAATGACACCGCCATGGCTATCGACGATCCACTTGGCAATGGCAAGCCCCAGGCCCGAGCCCTGCGCGCCGGCATTGCGTGCGTTGTCGGCGCGGTAGAACCGTTCAAACGCGTGAGCTGCGGATTCCTGGTTCATGCCGATGCCCTCGTCCTCAACGCTTATGTCGATTGTGCCCGCGCCCGCATCCGGCGTTATGCCAAATGTGACGGTCGTTCCCGCGTCCGAATACTTGGCGGCGTTTTGCACGATCACGCGTAGCGCCTGCTTCACGAGTGCCACGTCGACGGGCGCGTCGCAGCGCGAATCGCTGACAAGCGCGGTGTCGTACGCCAGCCGATACGTGTGCGCGGTATCGATCATCTGCGATTCCTCGCATACCTCGCCGACCAGTGCGGCCAGGTTGGTATCCGCACGCCGCAGGACCGTGCGCCCGGCATCGCCGCGTGCCAAAAACAGCAGCTGCTCCACGAGCTCTTGCATGTGCTCGCTTTCGGCCTTGAGGGACGCGATGGATTCCGCCAGCACGTCCGGGTCGTCTTTGCCCCAGCGATCGAGCATGTTTACGTAACCCTGAATCACCGCGATGGGCGTGCGCAGCTCGTGGCTCGCATCGTTGACAAAGCGCATCTGTTGCAGTTTGGCCTCTTGCATCTGGCGCAGTAGGCGGTTGAGTGCAACCTCGATGCTTGCCAGGTCGGCGTCGCCGGTAGTGACGCTCGGCGAGTCGACGCTTGCGCGCTCGATGGCTTGCTCCAGTGTTTCCATCTTGCCGCCGGCGAGTTGCATGCGGCCGAGTTCGTCCACGCGCAGGGCCAGATCGTTGAGCGGCGCCATGGTGCGGCGCACGCGGCGGGCGCCGCCGAGCATGTTGAGCACGCTGATGACCTGCCAACCCACAACGACAAGGTAGAGAGGCCATAGCGTGACGAGGTCCTGCGCGAGGGGGAAAGTCTTGGTGGTACGCGCAAGCTCGACGGTATAGGTGAGCGTTGTCAGGTCCCAGCCGCGCGCGGGCGTCAGCGTCATGCCGCGAACGGTGGCGCTGGGGATCCATCCTGCGGTAAACGCGCCGTTGGGCAGCGTCTGGTTGTATCCATAGACAAGGATCGCCGCCACAATCACTACTAGCAGCAGGTCGAGCCAAACGTAGCTCATCAGGCGGCGCCACATATAGCCCCAGTTGATGGCGCGGGCGATGGAGGTGACGCGTTTGGCCTCGGCGTTACGCGCGGCAGACATAGCCCACCCCGCGCACGGTCTGGATGATGCGGGCGCCGCCGGCGTCCTCGATCTTGGCGCGTAGATGCGCGATGTGCACGTCGACGTTGTTGGTGTCGCCCATGTATTCGTAGCCCAGCGCTTCGTGCGCGATGCGTTCGCGCGTGAGCACGGTCTCGGCATGCGCCATAAGCAGGGCGAGGACATCGAACTCGCGGGCCGTGAGCGCAATGGGCGAGCCGCCGACCGTGACTTCGCGGCGGTCGGGGTCGAGCGCAACCGAGCCCACGGCGAGCGTGGCGGGGGAGAGCGAGGCGGAAACCTGGGTCGAGTCACTGACCGGGGGCATCGCAGTGGCGCCGACACCCGTGCCGCCTGCCGCGCCCGTCCCGATGCCGCCAACGCCCGAAGCCGCCCGCACGGCCTCCGAGCGCTTCAACGCCACGCGGATCCGTGCGAACAGCTCCTCAATCGCAAACGGCTTGGTCAGGTAATCGTCGGCGCCGGCATCGAGCCCGGCCACCTTGTCCATCACGGCATCGCGCGCGGTGACCATTATCACCGGCACATCCTTGTGCTTACGGACGCGCCGCAGGACCTCCATGCCGTTGAGCTGCGGCAACAGCACATCGAGCAGAATAAGATCGTAGTTGCGCTCCAGCGCCAGGTCCACGGCGGTGCGGCCATCGGCGGCGTGTTCCGCCTGGTAGCCCTCGTGCTCCAGCTCGAGCGTCACAAAGCGGGCGATTTTCTCCTCGTCCTCTACGATCAGGATCCGTGCCATGCGTGCCCCCGTCTGCGATTACTTGTCGTCGTTCAGATTTTGCTTGATGTCGTCCGCGGCATCGGCGGCGTGATTCATAAGGTTGTTGATGCTGCCGGGCACGTCGCCGTCGCTGTCGATGCGGTAGCGCATGCCAAAGAACAGGCCAATCAGCATCAGCCAAATCGTAGCGCCCCAGGCAAACAGGGCGATGATGGGGATCAGGATGGGGATGTTGAGGATGATCGCATCGCGGCGCGTGGCGATAAACTTGGTGTCCAGGCTCAGGCGGAAGAGCTTTTTGAGGTACTCCCATACGCTGTCCATCTTCTTGGAGAAGTCGGTCTTTTCGCTCGACTTCTCGTAGGCGGCCTGCGCGGCGACCATCTCGGCTGAGGGCTCATCGACTGGCGCGGACTCGGTGGCGGCGTGCGCCGACGTGGTCTGGGTCTTGCCCTGCGACTCGAGCCAAATGATGGCGTCCAAAACGTTGCCGTCGGCGGCGTCGAGCGCGGCCTTGGCATCGGTGTAGCTCACGTTGCACTTGGTGCGGATGGTTTCAACTTTTTCGAGGTCGTCCATGACCTGTCCTTTCGTTCGATGGGCGCGACGCCAGGCGATCTGCCTGGGCGCGAGCGTTGCGTTCGGCGGCCTGCGTTGCGCGGCGCCGCCCCGCCCTTGGTCGAACTCTATAGTGCAGGTTATAGATTAAGCGATTCTTGAGCCAAGATTAATGTTGGATGAGTTTTTGGGTAGCGGTGGGAAAAGTATTAGACCTCGATAGCAGAGGATGGGGTGCCGGTGACAAGTCGGCGTCAAGGGTTGGCCGAGCAGGCGGTTTCTCCATTGATGTCCGCACGGCATGTGACACTTACTCTACCGCCCTGTTCTGGCGCGGCGGCATGTATCTGAGCAACGACCCTCTAAGGAGTTCGATATTGATGAGTGACAACACCAAGCATCTCGCAAAGAAGTGCGTCAAGGATGCGGGGCCGTGCCTCGCGCTGTGTCTTGCCGGCGCGGCGGTCGCGCTGCTGGCTGTTCTGGGGCCATTCGACGTGCTCCGAAGTGCCAGCTCTCTGCACGTTTGCATGGCCCTTGCCGGCGCCATGATGACCGGCGGCGTGCTCGATCTGATTTTTTGGGTGCTCGACCCGTTTGGATGGAAGAACGAGGGGTAAGCCCTAAGGGATGGAAGGGCTGGAACGGTTGGCTTAGTGATCGTGCTGAATGCGGGCTGGCGACTTACAGGGAAGTGGTGATTCGATGACGGTCTATGTGGCGGGCGATATTCACGGCGGCCTCGACATGCAAAAGCTGCGTGACTGGGAGCTTGGGGATAGCCTGGCGAGCGACGACTATCTGATTGTCGCGGGCGACTTTGGCTTTCCGTGGGATTTTTCTGCCGAGGAATGCGCCGATATCGCTTGGCTGGAGTCGCGCCCCTATACGTTGCTGTTTGTCGACGGCAATCACGAGCGTTTCGATCACTGGGCGGAGCGTCCTATGGAGTTGTGGCACGGTGGGCTGACGCAGCGCCTGTCGGATACCTCGCCCATACGGCGCCTGACGCGCGGCGAGGTTTTTGAGCTCGACGGCTCAACGATCTTTACCATGGGCGGCGCCACGAGCGTGGATAAGGAATACCGCATTCCCTATTCCAGCTGGTGGCCACAGGAGCTGCCGGACGAGCGCAACTTTGAGGAGGCGCGGGCAAAGCTCGACAGCGTGGGCTGGAAGGTCGACTACGTGATCACCCACACCTGCTCCACGCGCGTGCTTTCGCCCACGCTCTATCCGGCGCCCGGCTGGAATTGCCCCGGCGTTGATCGTCTTACTGCATTTTTCGATGAGCTGGAAGACCGCTTGGATTATAAGCGCTGGTACTACGGGCATTTTCATCGGGATGCCAACCCGGCCGAGCGCCACACCGTGCTCTATGACTGCATCGTTCGCTTGGGTGACGAACTCCAGCCCTGGGATGTTGCGTAGAGGCGGGGTGGCTGGCTACTCGACCGTTACAGTGATGTTCTCCCGATGCGTACGGATAACATCCCAGCTAAAGTGCTCGACCAGCTGCTCGGCAGAGCGCGGTGTGGCGTCCGGCGCGATGCCCGTTTGCCCGGCGAGCCATCCCAGCAGCGTCTCGGGCGTGCCAAAGCGTGCGCGTAGTTCGCCCAGGTCCAAATCGCGGTCTCGCTTGGAAAGGCGGCGGCCATCCGGCGACATGAGCAGCGGAATGTGTGCGTAGTGCGGCGTTGGAAGTCCCAGCAGATGCTGCAGGTAGATTTGGCGCGGCGTGGAGCCCAGCAGGTCGCATCCGCGCACAACCTCGGTGACGCCCATGGCAGCGTCGTCGACCACCACGGCCAGCTGATAGGCAAACACGCCGTCGCTGCGGCGCACCAAAAAGTCTCCGCACTCGGTGGCGAGTGCCTCGCATTGGGCTCCGTACGTGCGGTCCACGAATTCGATCACGTCGTCTGCGAGGTCGTCGACGACGGGCACGCGCAGGCGCGTGGCCGGAGCGCGCAGGATGCTGCGGCGGGCAACCTCTTCGGCAGAAAGGCCTCGGCAGGCGCCGCGGTAGATGGGCGTGCCGTCGCTCGCGTGCGGTGCGCTCGCGGCATGGAGTTCGGCGCGCGTGCAAAAGCAGGAATAGGTGAGGCCGGCGTCTTGCAGTTGATGCAGAGCACGCTCGTACAGGTCTAGGCGATCATGCTGGTAGTAGGGGCCTTCGTCCCATTCGAGCCCCAGCCAAGCCAGGTCGTCAATCAGTTGGGCGGCAAGCTCCGGCCGCTTACAGCGATCGTCCAGGTCCTCGATGCGCAACACGATGCCGCCGCCCTGGCTGCGGGCCGAAAGCCACGAGCACAGACAGCTGAACACGTTGCCCAGGTGCATGCGGCCCGAGGGCGACGGGGCGAAGCGTCCCACGACGGGGGTGGGCTCTGCCGTTGCCGGTGCGTCCGCGGCGTGTGTTGCTATGTTGCGTGCGTTGATATCCATGCGGACGAGTATAGCGCGGGAGGTGGGGGAGGCACCGGCTCGATAGCTCGATCGCCGCCCGCCAGCCCAACCCCTCAAACGACAGAAACCCCGGCAGCTCTTCGCAACTGCCGGGGTTTCCGCGGAAAAGGGGGACATGATCCTCAAGCGAACGGCAAAGGGGCAAACCGTTTTCGCTCAACTGCTTTATGCCCCTCGGTTGGCGGCTCAATCAACGCGTGCCGCGCCCACACAAAGCCGCTACACCTGTGACGGAGCTGTGAAGTGGTATCTATTGCCGGGGCGGGCTATGCCAAGGGTGTCCCAGATTGCCGGCAGATAAGGAACGTCCCCAGGTGCCGGCCGCGGGCGTGACTTTTGTTCCGTTTGACACTCCGCTGACCTAGATGTTCGTCACATGAACCCGCAAACGTGGGACAATGACGCTACTGGTATCACAGACAAAGGATGTGCCTATGAACGCCCCCGTTGCCAAGACCTGTCGGCAGCGCCGCCCGTTTGCGCGATTTGCTTCTATTTGCGCGCTCGTCGCGTGCGCGCTGCTGCTGTTGCCCGCCGCCGCGCACGCCGACGGCTACTCCATGACCCAGACCTATATCAGTGCCACGGTCGAGGCCGATGGATCGCTGACCGTTGTCGAGGGACGCCAGTTTGATTTCGACGACGACATCAACGGCGTGTTTTGGGAGATCAATACGGGCTCCAACCAGCAGGGCGGCACGGCGGGCGTCGACGTGCTGAGTGTCGAGGAAGAGGACACCGCGTTTAACAAAGTCGATAGCGCGAACAAGGGCGACTCTGGCGTCTACACGGTCGAGCAGACCGGTGACGGCGTAAGGATTAAGGTGTTCAGCCCTCACGAGAGCGGCGACAGCGCAATCTACTACGTGAGCTACACCATGACCGGTGCGGTTATGAACTGGGCCGATACCGCCGAGCTCTACTGGAAGTTCGTAGGTGACGGCTGGTCTGCGGATTCCGATGACGTCGAGATGGAAGTGTGCTTCGCGAATGCCGCTGCCGGGACGGCGGCCGTCAAGGGCGATAACTTCCGCGCATGGGGCCATGGTCCGCTGACGGGCGACGTGTCGCTCGATGAGGACGAGCCCATGGTCACCTATACCATTCCCTGCGTGCACCAGGGCGAATTCGCCGAGGCACGCATCGCCTTCCCTAGCGACTGGGTGCCGCAGCTTGCCGCTTCGGGCGAAGAGCGCATGTCAACGATCCTGAGCGAAGAGAAGGAATGGGCCGACGAAGCTAACGCCCGCCGCGCTCACGCTCGCATGATTGCCAATGCACTTGCCGTGCTAAGTGTTGTTGCGGCGGTGGCCTTTACCGGCACAATCGTTATGCTCAAGCTGCGCAAGCGCAAGCCCAAGCCGCTTTTCCAGGACGAATATTTCCGCGATGTGCCTTCGGCCGACCATCCCGCCGTGCTTTCGGCCCTCATGAGCTGGAACGAGGTGCCCGATCAGGCATATATCGCCACGCTCATGAAGCTCACTGACGACCGTGTGATCAAGCTGGAGCAGGCGACCGTGACCAAGGCCAAGAAGGGTCTGTTGGGGCGTGAAAAAGAAGAGCAGACGTATCGCGTGACGGTGAGTGATGCGGGCTGGAAGTCGGCCAAGGGCATTGACCACATGGTGCTCAAGGTCTTCTTTGCCGGTACTAAGCCTGACGAGAACGGCGATCGCTCGCGCACGTTCGACGAGCTGCAGCACTACGTCAAGCAGCACGCTACACCCGTGGGCGACAAGCTCGAGGACTATCAGAACACCGTTAAGGGCAAGCTGGCCGATAGCGAGTACGTTGCCTCAGACGGCATTGTTGCAATGGTGTTTTGCCTGGTTCTTGGTATCCTGATTGCCTTTGTTCCCGTGGGATCCATCTTCTTTACCGATGGCGCACAGGCGAACATTACCGCCGCGGTTATCTCGGTGCCGATTGTGCTGGTGGGTATCGGCGTGGGCCTTACGTTCCGCCGCTTTACGCCGGAGGGCGCCGAGGTGGCGGCTCGCTGCAAGGCGCTTAAGCATTGGCTCGAGGACTTCACGCGCCTAAAGGAAGCCGTCCCCGGCGATCTGGTACTGTGGAACAAGCTGCTGGTGATGGGCGCGGCGCTGGGCGTTTCGAAGGAAGTCCTGCGTCAGCTTGCCGAGGCGGTGCCTCCCGAGGTGCGCGAGGCCGACGGTTTCTACGACAATTACCCCTGCTACTGGTGGTACTACCATCATTACGGTATCGATTCGCCGCTCGATTCATTTAACAATGTGTATCACGAGAGCATCCGTGAGCTGGCTTCGAGTTCCGATAGCTCGAGCGGCGGCGGAGGCGGCGGCTTCTCGGGCGGCGGCGGAGGCGGCGTCGGCGGAGGCGGCGGCGGAACGTTCTAGCGGTCGTAAGCTATGGGATGGGCTTTTCTCGACAGCCGTCGGGGAAAGCCCATCCCCTTTTTATGCGCTATCTACGAAGACCGTCCCCAGCGACTAGCCATTTAAGAACGTCCCCAACGACTAGGTATGGCTGCTGGGCCTAGACGGTTAGGTCGAGCTCGTAGAGGAAGCTTTCGCGCGGCATGGCGTGGCGGCGTTCCTCGCGGTTGGCGCGGTGCGTGGCAGTGCGCTTAAAGCCGTGCAGCTCGTAGAACTTCCACGAGCAGTTGGAGTCGGTGTACAGGTGTGCGCTGGTCGCCCCGCACGAGGACAGATGCGAGATAGCGGCGTCGAGCAGCACCGTGCCAACGCCCAGGCCGTGGACATCGCGATCCACGGCGAGCAGCGTGACCTCGTTGTCATGCGGCAGCGGGCTTTTCTCGAGCAGGCGGTTGTTGGTTCGAATGGTGGTGCGCACAAAGGAGAGGTACTCGGCGCAAGCTTCAGGCTCCAGCTCGCGCATCTGCGACAGCAACGAGCGTTCGGTGTCCATCCAATGTTCCTTGACGGTGGCGCCGGAGCTCTGTCCCGCACGCGCGAGCGCAATGCCACGCGCCTGACCGTCGATTACGGCAACCTGCGAAAACGTCGAGGAAGAAAGGCAGTAGGCAAGGTCGCACGCGGCTTCGAGGCGGTTGTACTCATCGTTATCCGAGTTGTTGTGCCAAAGCTGCTGCAGGATCAGCGCGATGGCGTCGAAATCTTCGGTATCAAACGGTCGGTAGAGAACCCGCGAGACCATGGTGCCTCTTTCTATTGCGGATGCATATCGAGCACAGTTCTACCACGCCATTGGCATCTAATTATGGTGCCCCTGTGTTCCATGAACTCACCGTGCCCAGTGGCGCTCCTGCAACCCCCGCTCGAAGCTTTTTCTGCACAGCCGTGCGTTGCGGGGTGCATCGTCGCGCTCGATGCGCTACATTGAATCAGTATTTTCAATGCCGCTGCGCGAGCGCTGCAGATCGACGTATCACCGACTCACAGAGCACGGCGGCGTACCAGACAGGAGGACTGCATGGGATCTGATGTGAAGATCGCACGCGCGTTGATCTCGGTTACCGATAAGACGGGCGTCGTCGATTTCGCACGGACGCTGGTTGACGACTTTGGCGTCGAGATCATCTCTACGGGCGGCACGGCTCGTGCCATCGAGGACGCGGGCGTTCCCGTAACCCCCATCGAGGAGTTCACGGGCTATCCCGAGATGATGGACGGCCGCGTCAAGACGCTGCATCCCAAGGTTCACGGCGCGCTGCTTGCCCGTCGCGATTCCGAGCAGCACATGCAGGAGGCCGCTCAGCACGGCATTAAGCTGATCGACCTGGTCGTCGTCAACCTGTACGAGTTCGAGAAGACCGTCGCCAACCCCGAGGTCACCTTCGCGGACGCCATCGAGCACATCGACATCGGTGGTCCCTCCATGCTGCGCTCTGCTGCCAAGAACGCCACGAGCGTTACCGTCATTTCCGACCCGGCCGACTATGATGCCGTCCTGGCCGAGATGCACGAGACCGGTGGCTGCACCACGCTTTCCACCCGTCGTCGCCTGCAGGTGAAGGTCTACCAGACCACCGCCGCCTACGACACGGCTATCTCCCGTTGGCTTGCCGCCCAGGCAAGCGACGTGGCGGACACCTCTGCCAAGCTCGAGATCTCGCTGGAGAAGGTCGACGACCTGCGCTATGGCGAGAATCCTCAGCAGAAGGCTACGGTCTACCGTTTTGCCGAGGGCTGCGAGAACACCGCGAGCTCGCAGTTCCCGCTCGTGGGCTCCGAGCAGATCCAGGGCAAGCCGCTCAGCTACAACAACTATCTGGATGCCGATGCCGCTTGGAACCTGGTCCGCGAGTTCGACGAGCCGGCCTGCGTGATCCTCAAGCACCAGAACCCTTGCGGTTCTGCCGTTGCCGAGGACATCACGGCTGCCTACGACCGCGCATTCGCCTGCGATCCCAAGAGCGCCTTTGGCGGCATCATCGCCTGCAACCGCGAGGTTCCCTATGAGCTGGTCGAGCACTTTGCCGATCAGAACAAGCAGTTCGTCGAGGTTATCATCGCCCCGAGCTACACTGCCGAGGCGCTCGAGCGCATGGCCAAGCGTCCCAATCTGCGCGTGCTGGCCACCGGCGGTGTGGACCACGGCGCCCAGGTGGAGCTGCGCTCCATTGACGGCGGCATGCTGGTGCAGGAAGTCGACCATGTGACCGAGGATCCCGCGACCTTTACGTTCCCCACCGACCGCAAGCCCACCGACGCCGAGATGGCCGAGCTCGAGTTTGCCTGGACGGTCTGCAAGGGCGTTAAGTCCAACGCCATCTTGGTCTCCAAGGGCAAGGCCGGCATTGGCATGGGCCCGGGTCAGCCTAACCGCGTTGACTCCGCACTGCTTGCCTGCGAGCGTGCCGAGGACTTCTGCGAGCGCGAGGGCGTGGAGAAGGGCGGCTTTGCCTGTGCAAGCGACGCGTTCTTCCCGTTCCGCGACAACGTCGACGTGCTTGCCGAGCACGGTGTGACCTGCATCATCCAGCCCGGCGGCTCCAAGCGCGACGACGAGAGCATCCAGGCTTGCAACGAGCATGGCATCGCGATGGTCTTTACGGGTGCCAGGCATTTTAGGCACTAGGGGCTTTCCCAAGCACCCGACCTTGCCCCTCAAACCGTCGCTTGCGTACATTTAGTACGCGGCGCTCCTCTTTCGGGGCAATCTCGGGCACTTGGAAAACCCTTAATGGGATGTTGTTCTATCCCATTAAGCTGACCGGTCGCCTGACCATATCGTCAAAATAATCTCTGCAAAAGACGGTCGCTCCGTTTGGAGGGCCGTCTTTTTGGTATAAGAGGACGGAATGACTAACACGAAAGGTACAACCATGCCCCAGATTGATGATGCCGAGCTGTTTGGCAATGCTGAGGATCAGCGTGCGTATGAGGACTTTTGCGCCAATCAGGAGGCGGTCGAGAAGTTTACGCTCGACAAGCCCGCGCTTGTCTGCCGTTGGCGCATGTCCAATAAAAAGGTGCCCATGCTCAACCGCCACATTCGCGCACTGTCCGAGCGCTTGGTGCAGGGCGAGCCGCTTACCCATAACATGCTCAGCTGGGCCAAGCAGCACGTTGAGTGGTCGCTTGCCGAGGGCGATTACACCGCACGCGACGGCGTGCTCATGCTGGTGATCGACGTCAACGGCAACGCCGCCATGACGGTGGGGGAGTACGAGCCGCTAACCGATACGTCGGCCAAGGCGCTACGTGCCCGCTCCGCCGAGGCCCGCTCCGAGGCCGACGAAACCGGCGTGGCGCCCGAGCTGCTCGCCGCCGTCGATAACGGCGAGCTTGCCTTTGTGGCGCCAGCGGACGAGTGCCTGTGCGGCACGGCGACGCTCATTGAGCAGCTGGCCCAGACCAAAGGCATCCCGGTCACGCGTGTAGACATTCCCGCGCAGCTTAAGGGCGCGTTGTTCCTGGTGAGCGACGAGCACGGCGTGGTCCCCGCAACTGAGACGGACGCCGCCGAGGCCGACGCCGCGACGGTCGCCTTCTTTGCCGACGGCTACGAAAAGCTCCGCGCCCGCCGCTAAATGATTTTTCTGGGACGGGGATTAAAAACTCATTTTGGTCTCCGTTTCCGTCGCGAGCGTGAGGCGGACAAAACGCCCCCGCTTGCGAACAGTTCTGTCACCTTGGTGCCGCGCGAGGCGCGCACCTGCGGCTCCGCGGTCATAATGGGGCAAGACAACCAAGAGGGGAGCGGAATCCATGGCGCTGATCTATATCGTTGAGGACGACGAGCCCATTCGTCGCGAGCTTGCCGACATCCTTGCCCGTGCCGGTTTTGAGGTCGAGGCCTGCGAATCGTTCGAGCATGTTTCGCGCGATATTCTCGCCGCCGCGCCCGACCTGGTGCTGCTCGACCTGACGCTTCCCGTCAAGGACGGCCAGCATATCTGCCATGAGGTTCGCCGCGAATCCGAGGTCCCCATCATCGTCCTCACCTCGCGCACGACCGAGATCGACGAGGTCATGGCCATGACGCTCGGCGCGGACGACTTTGTTCCCAAGCCCTACAGCGCGCGCGTGCTCGTAGCGCGCATCAACGCACTGCTGCGTCGCACCGCGGCGGCAGGCGAGCGCAGTGCGCTCGTCCACAAGGGGCTGGAGCTCGACCTTGCTCGCTCCATGGTCATCAACACGGCAACCGGTGACAGTACCGAGCTCACCAAAAACGAGCTGCGTATCCTTTCGTTGCTTATGGGGCGTGCGGGTAAGATCGTCTCGCGCTCGGCCATCATGCAGGACCTGTGGGACTCCGATGCCTTCGTGGACTACAACACGCTCACCGTCAACATCAACCGTCTGCGCACCACGCTCGAAAAAATCGGCGTCAAGGGGTATTTGACGACGCACCGCGGCCAAGGCTATTCGGTCTAGGGGCCGGCTATGTCGTTTGGCAAGTTCTTTAAAGACGCACTGCTTCCCGTCGCCGTGTGGACGTGCGGCGTGCTGCTGAGCTGCTTTGTGCTGACGGTCGCCGGTGCACCCGTCTCTATCATGGTCGTGGCGGTCGGCGTGTCCTTTATCTTTGGCATGCTCGGCATCGTGATCGAATACGCTCGCCGTCGCCGTTTTCTGCGTCAGTTGGAGCGCGCGGCCGAGGAGCTCGAGAGTCCCGCATGGGTGCAGGAGATGGTGCAATGCCCGACCTATGCCGAGGGCGAGCTCGAGTACGAGGTCTTGCGCCGGGTGGGCAAAGCCGCCTGCGACGAGGTTGCCGAAGGCCGGCGTCAGACCGATGACTATCGCGACTATATCGAGAGCTGGGTCCACGAGGCCAAGCTGCCCCTGGCGGCGGCCCATCTGATTTTGGAAAACCTGGATGGCAGCGAAGACGACCTGTCGCGTGTGGATGACCTGGGTCGCGAGCTGGCTCGCGTGGAGCGCTATATCGACCAGGCGCTGTACTACGCGCGCTCGGAAGTCGTGGAGCGCGACTACTTGATTCGCCGCTGGGATCTCAAGACCCTGGTGACGGGCGCGATTAAGGCCAACGCGCGCGAGCTCATCGCGGCGCACGTGGCCCCGGTGTGCGAGAACCTCGACTTTGAGGTCTTTACCGACGAGAAGTGGCTCGAGTTTATTCTGGGCCAGCTCATTCAGAACAGCATTAAATATGCGCGCGCGGATGGCGCAAAGATCGTGTTTTCGGGTGCGTTGCTGGACGAGGGCCTGGCAAGCGAGCGCATCGAGCTTACCGTCGCGGACAACGGCTGCGGCGTGAGCGCGGCCGACCTGCCGCGCGTGTTCGAGAAGGGCTTTACCGGCGACAACGGCCGCACCACCAAGCGCGCAACGGGCATCGGTCTCTATCTGGTGGCGCGCCTGTGCTCCAAGATGGGCATCGACGTCACCGCATCGTCCGAGCCCGGCGAAGGCTTCGTCGTAACATTCGCTTTTTCAACGAACAAGTTCCAATATTTCGAGTAACGCACGCGGCAGACGTCCGCCCAAACAAAAACGTGCCGCCCCATCTTTTATCAGCCAACTCGCTGAAGTACGGTGACGAAGGCGCAAGGCCGGGAGGGGTTATCTAAGCCGACATCCCGCAGCCGCGAAGCGGCGAGGACGTCGGCGTGATAACCCCGCAGGCCTTGCGCCGGCGGGAAGGAACCTACTTCACGACCAAAATGTCGCAGTCCGTATTGCGCAGCAGGAACGTCGAAATCGAACCCAGGAGCGCGTACTTAATCGAGGACAGACCGCGGGCGCCGCAGAGCACCAGGTCGGGCTTAACCACGTCGAGCATCTCGTCCTTGAGCGTCTCGCGAATGCGGCCGGCGCGAATCATGACCTCGACCTCGGGAATATCGGGATTGGCCTTGGCCTCTTCGAGCTGCTTGGCGATGGAGTTCTTAAATGCCTCCTCTAGGCCGTTGACCAGATCGACCGGATAGGAACCGGCGCTCTCGAGCGCCGTGGAATCGATAACGTGGCCGATGATTAGCTTGGCGCCGTTGTTCGCGGCGACCTTGATGGCGCGTGCGAGCACAAAATCCTGCTGCTCAGTACCGTCGAGTGAAACAAATACCTTGGTGTAGCCCTCGTTCATGGTTTCCTCCTTGGTCTATCGCACGGGCGCGGGGCTCGTGCATCGGGCGGGCGCGGGCGCGTTGGCCGCCGGACACTTTATCTTGTTGCAGTTATACCCAAGGATTTGGGTTTGACCGCTCGCAATTCTGTGAACGGGCGAGTTTTTTGGTAAGGGTAGGCGCAGGCGCGCCGCCAACGGTTGATAATGGGACATCGCCCGCACCGTCCGCAGAACAATATCGGCGGGTGTCTAACGAGGGGGTCCCTTTGGATATTATCGAGCTTCTAAAATCTGCTTTCATGGGCCTGGTCGAGGGCATCACCGAATGGCTGCCTGTTTCGTCGACCGGTCACATGATCTTGGTGGACGAGTTCGTCAAGATGAACGTGAGCGAGACGTTCTGGAATATGTTCCTGGTCGTGATCCAGCTCGGCGCCATTCTGGCCGTCTGTGTGCTGTTCTTCCATGAGCTCAATCCGTTCTCGCCCAGCAAGGGCAAGGAGGGCCGTCGCGACACCTGGGTGCTGTGGGGCAAGATCGTTCTCGGCTGTATTCCCGCCGCGGCGATCGGCCTGCCGCTCAACGACTGGATGGAGGAGCATTTCTACAATGCTCCCGTCGTGGCGCTGGCGCTCATTGTGTACGGCGTGCTGTTTATCGTGATCGAGAACTGGCGCGCGAGTAAGCGCGAGGAAATGGCCGTTGCCGGTTCGTTTGGTTCGCGTGCTGTGGTGTCGGGTGGACGTCCCGCCGGTGCACACTTTGCGGCGCCCGCGGCAGATGTTGCCGAGGACGATGACGATGACGAGGATCTGGACTTTGGTTCCATCACTACGCTCGAGGACCTAAGTTGGAAGACCGCACTGGGCATCGGATGCTTTCAGGTGCTCTCGCTGATTCCGGGCACGTCGCGCTCCGGTTCCACCATCATCGGCGGCCTGCTTTTGGGCTGCACGCGTTCGGTGGCGTCCAAGTTTACGTTCTTCCTTGCCATTCCCGTCATGTTTGGCGCGAGTGCGCTCAAGCTGGTCAAGTACTTCATCAAGGGCGGTACCTTTGGCGCCAACGAGATCGCCATCCTGGGCGTGGGCTGCGTTGTGGCCTTTGTGGTTTCGCTCATCGCCATTAAGTGGCTCATTGGCTTCGTCCGCCGTCACGACTTCAAGTGCTTCGGCGTCTACCGCATCATTCTGGGCATCGTGGTGCTTGCGTACTTCTTCGTCCTGGAGCCGATGCTCGGCCTCTAACTTAGTCGACGCTGCGCGGCGGTCAGGGCGACAACTTGTCATTCAAAGGGGGTGGCATGACCAAAAGGTCTATGCCGCCCCCTTTTCATGCCAATTTGTTCGCCCTGACCGCCGCTCGCTGCTGCTGCCATGACATCGGTGGTTTCGTGATTGTCAATAGATTGGTGCAAAGTAACCTGACCCCATTGCGCCAAATCCGCTGGGGCGGGCCTGACGGTGACGCACGGAGTCGTGGTGTGATTTGCGTCGGTGTCCGCGCGGCTCGGTATACTGGTACGGCTCAAACTATGGCGCCGCCCGCAGGCGCGCCGTCCGTCAGATGAGGAGTCGCCCATGACCCAGCCCTTGCCCTGGGAAAAGAACGCCGCGGTACCCGTGCCGCCCGCGCCGGAACCCGTGCCGCTCGATGCATACACCGCCCCCGCTGCGCCGGAGCCCGAGCTCGTTCCGCTCGACATCTACGACGCTCCCGCGCCGGCACCCAAGCCCACCAAGCCGCTCGTCGACATCGACAGCCTTAATCCCGCCCAGCGCGAGGCCGTCCTGACCACCGAGGGTCCGTTGCTGGTCCTTGCCGGCGCCGGCTCGGGCAAGACCCGCGTCTTGACCTTTCGCATCGCACATATGCTCGGCGACCTGGGCGTTAAGCCCTGGCAGATCCTTGCCATCACGTTTACCAACAAGGCCGCGGCTGAGATGCGCGAGCGTCTGGCGGCACTCATCCCCAGCGGCACCCGCGGCATGTGGGTGTGCACCTTCCATGCTATGTGCGTGCGCATGCTGCGCGAGGACGCTGACCTGCTGGGCTACACCGGTCAGTTCACCATCTACGATGACGACGATTCCAAGCGCATGGTGCGCGATATTATGCAGGCGCTCGGTATCGAGCAAAAGCAATTCCCCATCAATATGATCCGCAGCAAGATCAGTTCGGCCAAAAACGCCATGATCGGCCCCGAGGACATGCTCAAATCCGCCGACAGCCCCAACGACAAAAAGGCCGCGCAGGTCTACCTGGAGCTGGAACGCCGCCTGCGCGCCGCCAACGCGATGGACTTCGACGACCTGCTCGTGCGCACGCTCGAGCTGCTGCGCACCCGCCCCGAGGTGCTCGACAAGTACCAAGAGCGTTTCCGCTACATTAGCGTCGACGAGTATCAGGACACCAACCACGTCCAGTACGAGATCGCCAACCTGCTGGCCGCCAAGTACCAAAACCTCATGGTCGTGGGCGACGATGACCAGTCCATTTACAGCTGGCGTGGCGCCGACATCACCAACATCCTGGACTTTGAGAAGGACTTTAAAAACTGCAAGACCGTCAAGCTGGAGCAGAACTACCGCTCTACGGGTCACATCCTGAGCGCCGCCAATGCCGTGGTGCGCCACAACTCGCAGCGCAAGGACAAGCGCCTGTTTACGGCCGAGGGCGACGGCGAGAAGATCCAGGCCTTCCAGGCAAGCGATGAGCGCGACGAGGGCCGCTGGATTGCCGGCGAGATCGAAAAGCTGCACTCCAAGGGCACGAGTTACGACGATATCGCCGTGTTCTACCGCACCAACGCCCAGTCGCGTATTCTCGAAGATATGTTCCTGCGCGCGGGCGTGCCCTACAAGATTGTGGGCGGCACGCGATTCTTCGACCGTGCCGAGATCCGCGACGTCATGGCCTACCTCAAGATGATCGTGAACCCGGCAGACGAGATGAGCGTCAAGCGCGTCATCAACACGCCGCGCCGCGGCATCGGCTCCACCTCGATCCAAAAGATTGAGCAGCTGGCGCGCGACAACCGTTGCTCGTTCTTCCAGGCTTGCGAGATCGCGTGCGCCGAAACCGGCATGTTTAGCGCCAAGGTGCGCAATGGCCTGTCGAGCTTTGTGTTGCTGGTGCGCGAGGGTCGCCGCATGGACGGCGAGCTCAAGGACGTTGTCGAGATGATTGTCGATAAGACGGGCCTGCTGCAGGCTTTCCGCGCCGAGGGCACCATGGAGTCCGAGAGCCGCGCCGAGAACATCCAGGAATTCCTGGGCGTCGCCGCCGAATTTGAGGAGACGCACGAGGATATCGAGGGTACGCTCGAGAGCCTAGAAGAGCTGCGCGCAGCCGGTGTTGCCGACGTGCCTGCTGGCGCTGAGCCCGAGCCCGTCGTGGTGAGCGCGCCCGCACCGGAGCCAGGACCGTCTGCGCCTGCGTCTTCGTTTGAGGCATTGGTCGGCGCCCGTGACGCCGCTGGCTCCAATCCGCTCGACAGTCTGGTGGCTCCGGCGCTCTCTCCGCAGGATGCTCTGGCTGCCGCCATCGCGGGCAATGCCTATGCCGCGCCGACGGAGCTGCCCGCGGGTGCCGTGCATGCCGACGAGATTGAGCGCACCTATGGCCCGCTTACCTGCAAGGCGCTGCCCGCCCTCATGGAGTGGCTGGCCCTGCGTTCCGACCTGGATTCTCTTGCCGGCGAGACGCATGCCATTACCATGATGACTATCCACTCCGCCAAGGGCCTGGAGTTCCCTGCGGTCTTCGTTGCCGGCATGGAGGAGGGCATCTTCCCGCACGTGCACGACTTTGGTGGTAGCGATGATCCGGGCAAGCTCGAGGAAGAGCGCCGCTTGGCCTACGTCGCCATCACGCGCGCCCGCAAGCGCCTGTTCCTAACATATGCGGCAACGCGCCGTACCTACGGCTCGACCTCGGCCAACCCGCGCTCGCGCTTCCTCAACGAGATTCCGTTTGAGGATATCGAGTTTAGCGGTATTGGCTCTGCCGGCTTTGAGGGCACGGGCTGGGAGAAGCGCGGCGACCGTCACGGTACCTTTGGCTCGGGCATGGGCTCGGACATGTATGGTGGCAAGGTGTTTGGCTCGCGCACGCGCTCGACCGGCGGTTCCGGCTCGCGCGGCGGTTCGAGCTTCGACGACTTCTTTGGCGGCAGCAGCTACGGAACTGAGCGCCATCGCGGCGTTTCGCCCGATGCCGGCCGCGTCGCCTCGACCTTTGGCTCGGGGGCGCCGCGCGCCAAAAAGCCGTCGTCCAAGGTGTCACCGACGGTGGAGCGCAAGGTCGACCGCGCGAGCGCATCGCAGGACTTTGCGGCGGGCGACACCGTGAGCCACAAGACCTTTGGCACGGGCACCGTGATCTCGGTCGTCGGAGACATGATCGAGGTCCAATTCGAGAAGACCGGCCAGACCAAAAAGCTGATGAAGGGCTTTGCGCCGATCGTTAAGCTGAATGCCTAACTGCGAGGTTGACCGGGCACGCCGGGGGCTTTGGTCGCCTGCTCGGACAGTCCTGCTCGCACGGAGAGCACATTAAGTGCTCTCCGGCTCGTGCGGAACTCGCGATCGACCAAAGCCCCCGTCGCGCCCTCTTCCTTGTGGCGTTACGGCATGCAGCTCGCGAACATCGCTCTGCTCGTTCGCTTTTTGGTCTGGAGAGCCGGGTGGGCTGATAAATAGATATGGCAAGGGACTCCTCCGTTGAAGAACGGGGGAGCCCCTTGTTGCGTTTTGGGTTGTTTCTGCGGCTTACAGATGGCTGATGATCAGCTCCATGGTGCCCTCGAGTTCAATCTTGTTCACGGTGGACGGCGCCAGTAGGTGACTGCCCTTGTGGACGGAGTCGCCGCAGACGGTGCCTTCGCCATCGATGACCGACAGGCACATGAAGGGCCAGCGCTGGTCCAAGGTCTTGCTGCCGTCCACGCGCACGCGATCGACGGTGTAGCAGGGGTTGGACTCGAGCTCGGTCACACCGTCGACCTCGGGTGCGGTCACGGTGCCGTCGGTCGGGGCCTGCGCGTTAAAGTTAATGCAGTCCAGGCTCTGCTCAATGTGCAGCGGGCGCAGCTTACCGTCGGTGCCGGGGCGGTCGTAGTCGTACAGGCGATATGTCACGTCGCTCGACTGCTGCGTCTCCAGAATCAGCGTGCCGGTCTTGATGGCGTGAACGGTGCCGGAGTCGATCTGGAAAAAGTCGCCCTTGTGGATTGGCAGCACATTGAGCATGTCGTCCCAGCGGCCATCCTCGATCATCTGTGCGGCCTCGGCGCGGTCATGCGCGCGCTGGCCGACGATAATCGTGGAGCCGGGCTCGCAGTCCAGCACATACCAGCACTCGGTTTTGCCCAGGCTGCCGTTCTCGTGCTCGGCGGCGTACTCGTCGTTGGGGTGAATCTGGATCGAAAGGTCGTCCTTGGCGTCCAGAATCTTAACGAGTAGCGGGAACTCCTTGCCCTCGCAGTTGCCAAAGAGCTCGCGATGCTCGGCCCACAGCCACGACAGCGTGTGGCCGGCATACGGGCCCTCCGCAATCTGGCAGTCGCCGTTGGGATGGGCCGAGATGGCCCAGCACTCGCCGATGGGACCCTCGGGAATGTCGTAGCCAAATACGGTTTCGAGTTGACGGCCGCCCCAGATCTTCTCGTGAAAGATCGGCGTCAGTTTAATCAAATCGGACATGTTCATACCCCCATTGTGCTGCGTGGGCGCCGCGTAAAACTGTTCAAAACGAGCGCCTGTATGACTACAAAAACCTATGCCAATGTTACGTTGTGCAACTCAAAGCGGTCGCCAACGTTGCGCGAGACCGAATACTCAAAGGCGGCGCCGCTGTCCAAAAAGCCAATCTGCTTGAGCTCGAGCAGGGGAGAGCCAGGTTTGGTGTCCAGGCGCTCAGCTTCTTCCTTGGTTGCTGCCACGGCGCGAATGGTACGGTGGAAGCTCGAAATCTTCAGCCCACATTGCTCGCGGACAAAGCGGTAGACCGATCCGTACAGGTCCTTCTTTTTAAGGCCCGGAATCAGCTCGAGGGGCATGTAGGTGTACTCGATAACGATGGGCTTCTCATCGGCCTGACGCACGCGCACGATGTGATAGGCAAAGTCATCCTCGGCAATTCCCAGCTGGGCTGCGATGTCCGCTGGTGGATTAACAATCGAGAAATCGTAGACCACCGAGGTCACCTTCTCCCCGCGGTGCTCATACGAAAAACCCTGGGCACGGTCGTTTTTGCCCTGGAAAAACGCCTGGCCGGGAAGTCCCGCCGTGTCCTTAACGTAGGTACCCGATCCACGACGGCTGGTAATAAGACCTTCCTCGGTGATTTGCTCGATAGCTCGTTTGACGGTGATTTTGGAAACGCTATAGAGCTCGCAGAACTCAACGACGGTGGGAAGCTTGTCGCCCGGTTTAAGAGCACCGTCCTCGATACTTCGACGAATATCTGCAGCTATTGCCTCGTATTTGGGAATCAAGGAACCTCCTTTCCGACATATATGAATACAAAAAGTAAGTATAACCCTCAACAGGGCATCCATATTACTTTTATCTAAGAAGTTCGAGAAAGAAAAAAGAAAAAGACGCTTTACTTTTAAAATTAGAGCGCTATAGTTTAAGCAACGAACGGAATCCTTCCGCACAACAGGATCGACCGTTTGGGGACGGTTTTGTTTTGGCGGGTTGGATATCGGTATGGCCGGTGCGCGCCCGCGCCGGATAACCTGCCAAAGCAAACCCGTCTCCAACCGGAAGCTCTAGAACACGAAAGCGAGGACTTTGATGGCACAGTATCAGCTGCCCAACGACTTCTTCTTTGGCGCTGCTATGTCCGGCCCGCAGACTGAGGGTCAGTGGAACCAGGGCGGCAAGCTCGAGAACCTGTGGGACACCTGGTCCATCCAGGATCTGGGTTCGTTCTACAACCGTGTTGGCTCTTACGCCGGCAATGACTTTATGGCCAAGTACCAGGAAGACCTTCGCATTTTGAAGGACTTGGGTCTGGATACCTATCGCACTTCCATCCAGTGGAGCCGTCTGCTCGATGCCGACGGCAACCTCAACGAGGAAGGTGCCGCGTGGTATCACGAGTTGTTCCGCGCCTCTCGCGAAGCCGGCTTGGAGCCGTTTGTCAACTTGTACCACTTTGACATGCCCACCTACCTCTTTAACCGTGGCGGCTGGGAGAGCCGTGAGGTTGTCGAGGCTTACGCACATTACGCCGACGTCGCCTTCCACGAGTTTGGCCAGGAGATTAAGTACTGGTTCACCTTTAACGAGCCCATCGTCGAGCCCGAGCAGCGCTATCAGGAGGGCGTGTGGTTCCCGCAGCTCCACGACTTCAACCGCGCCCGCACCGTGCAGTATCACATCTCGCTGGCGCACGCGCTGGCCGTGGCCAACTATCGTCGCGCCTATGACGAGGGCGCTATTCGCGCCGATGCCAAGATCGGCATGATCAACTGCTTTACCCCGGTCTACACCAAGGAGAACCCCAGCGAGGCGGACCTCGAGGCCGTGCGCATGACCAGCGGCATCAACAACCGCTGGTGGCTCGACCTCATCACCAAGGGCGAGCTTCCTGCCGACGTGCTCGACAGCCTGGCCGAGGGCGGCGTTAAGCTCCCGTTCCGCGCCGGCGACCAAGAGATCCTCAAGCAGGGTGTTGTCGACTGGCTCGGCTGCAACTACTACCACCCCACGCGTGTTCAGGCGCCGGCGAGCAAGGTCGACCAGTACGGCCTGCCGCACTTTGCCGACGAGTACGTATGGCCCGACGCCGTTATGAACGAGAGCCGCGGCTGGGAGATCTACCCGCAGGGCCTCTACGACTTTGGCATGGACTGCGCTAAGAACTACCCCGATCTTGAGTGGTTCGTTTCCGAGAACGGCATCGGCATCATGGACGAATACAAGAACCGTGACGCCGAAGGAACCATCCAGGATGACTACCGCGTCGACTTTGTACGTCAGCACCTGGAGTGGGTTGCCAAGGCAATCGCCGAGGGCGCCAAGTGCCGGGGCTATCACTACTGGGCCGTCATCGATAACTGGTCTTGGGCCAATGCCTTTAAGAATCGTTACGGCTTTGTCGAGGTCGATCTCATGGACGGCTACAAGCGCCGCCTTAAGAAGTCGGCGGCCTGGCTCAAACAGGTCGCCACGACCCACGTGGTTGATTAGCGACCGGGCGAACGCCCAGACCGCGCGCCGCCGCGCGCAACACATGGCACATCTGGTGGCAGAGGGCGACAGACCACCGTGCGCATAGGAAAAGGCCGGATTTGAAAGTTAGGAGCAATCATGGCCAGTGACAACGGAAAGAGCTTCCTCGACAAGTTTGCCGAGGTCTCTGCGAAGGTGGGAAACCAGGTTCACCTGCGTTCCCTGCGTGACGCCTTCGCGACCATCACGCCGCTCTATATCCTTGCGGGTATCGCGGTTCTTATTAACAACGTCGTGTTCCCTCTGTTCCCGCTCGATGCGGCGGGCCTTGCCAACCTTCAGACGTGGGGCTCGGCAATTACGCTGGGCACCCTCAACGTCTCTGCCATTATCTTGGCCGGATTGATTGGCTACAGCCTCGCCAAGAACAAGCGTTTCGATAACCCGCTCGCTTGCGTGGTCGTCGCCATCTCTGCCTTCGTCATCATGATGCCGCAGCAGATCACCGCCTCGCTTGCCGCCACGAGCCCACTGCTCACCGACAAGATCACCTCCGCCGAGGTCACGGGCGCCCTTTCGACTGCCAACACCGGCACCAACGGTCTGTTCTCGGCTATTATCATCGCCCTGCTTTCCGTCTCGCTCTTCATCAAGATTTCTGGCGTCGAGAAGCTCAAGGTTAAGCTGGGCGAGGGCGTGCCTCCCGCGGTCTCCAACTCCTTCAACGTCATGATTCCGATGCTGCTTAACCTCGCGGTCTTCGCTCTTGCCGCAGCCCTGCTCGCCGTGTGCGCCGGCACCGATCTGTGCACCATCATCTCCACGTGCATCTCCAACCCGCTCAAGAGCATCATGAACGCCGGTCCGTGGGCTGTTATCCTCATCTACACCCTTGCTAACCTGCTGTTCTGCGTCGGTATTCACCAGTCCACCATCTCTGGCGCTACCGTCGAGCCGATCCTGACCATGCTCATCGTCGACAACATGGCTACCTTTGCCGCCGGTGGCACCATCCAGCCCGATCACTACATGAACATGCAGATCGTTAACAGCTTCGCCCTCATCGGCGGCTCGGGCTGCACCCTCATGCTCCTGCTCGACACGCTCCTGTTCTCCAAGAACAAGGCTTCCGAGACCGTTTCCAAGATGGCTATCCTGCCTGGTCTGTTCAACATCAACGAGCCGGTTATCTACGGTTACCCCATCGTGTACAACCTGCCGCTCATGATCCCGTTCGTTCTTCTTCCCGATCTGTTCATCGGCATCACCTATGGCCTTACCTGCGCAGGCATCATCAGCCCCTGCATCGCCCAGGTGCCCTGGACCATGCCTCCCGTCATCAATGCCCTGCTCGCTACGGGCTTTGACTGGCGCGCCGGCGTGTGGCAGGCTATCGAGATTGTCATTGGCATGGCCGTCTACCTGCCTTTTATGAAGATTTCCGAGAAGGCAATCGCCAAGCAGGAGGCTTTCGCCGAGTAGAACGCCTAACGTTCGTCCCTTTCACCTTTGCGGGCGCCGGTACGCGGTGCCGGTGCCCGCAGCTCTCTCCCTTGTGTAAAGATGCAGGGGGGTGGGCACAATAGCCGCAAGGAATAAAACCAGTTGTCGTCTGCGCGCCGCGCAGTTATAAGGAGGAAACCATGAAGAAGATCATGCTCTGCTGCAATGCCGGTATGTCCACGAGCCTGCTGGTCCAGAAGATGCAGGCCGAGGTTGCAAACCGTGGTCTGGATATTGAGGTCGAGGCTCGTCCCATGAACGAGGCCCACGATCACCTGGACGAGTGCGACATGTTGCTGCTTGGTCCGCAGATCGGCTACACCAAGGGCGATTTTGAGAAGGAGGCCGCCGGCCGCTTCCCGGTCGAGGTTATCAACATGGTCGACTACGGCCGCATGAACGCTGCCGGCATCATCGACCACTGCGTCAGCGTGATGGGCTAGGTGCTCTGCATGGAGGATATGAACGAACTGCAGATGACCTGCTTTGAGATCATCAGCTACGTCGGTACCGCCAAGAGCATGTACATCAATGCCGTGCAAAAGGCCAAGGAGGGCGATTTTGACGCCGCCGAGGAGCTCATTAAGCAGGGCGACGAGGCCTATAACGGCGGCCACGATGTTCACATGGGACTTCTTAAGAAGGAGGCCAATGGCGAGCGCAACGGCGAGGCCCCGCTGATTCTGCTGCACGCCGAGGACCAGATGGCCGGCACCGAGACCATGCGCGTCATGGCCACGGAGCTCATTGAGGTCCACAAACAGCTACAGGCACTCAAGGCCTAGCTGGCGTTTTCGCCGCGACGGATCGTGCGGTTCGCATACAATCCAGTCCCTTTTGCAGGCGCCGGGAGTCTCCCTCTCCCGGCGCTTTTTGTTTGGCGAGTTGCTGAGCGTCATTGCTCGTTGAGCGGGCGGACGTTTCCCCAGATAAAACCTGCCAAAACAAACCTGTCCCTTTTTGGCGGGTTTTTGTCTTGAGAGCGGTACCATACAGGCAATGTTTAAACGAGAAAGGTGGGCTCTCATGGAACCTAAGCAGTACTACATCGGCATTGACGTCGGCGGCACTTCGGTTAAGGAGGGCCTGTTCGACGAGGACGGCAACCTGCTTGCCAAGGCCAGCGTGCCCACGCCTCCCATCGTCGACGCTGCGGGCTTTGCCGCGGTAACCGAGGCTATCGACCAGGTGGTCGCCAAGGCTCAGATTCCGCGCGCCTTTGTGGCGGGCATCGGCCTGGCCGTTCCGTGCCCCATTCCGGCTGCGGGCGATGCCAAGGTCAAGGCGAACATCTCCATCAACCTGCCCGAGCTTAAGATTGCCATTCAGGAGCACTGCCCCGACGCGGTCGTAAAGTACGAGAACGACGCCAACGCCGCCGCCATGGGCGAGGCCTGGCTCGGCTCTGCCAAGGGCGTGCAGAACGTGGTGATGGTCACCATCGGTACCGGCGTGGGCGGCGGCGTCATCATCAACGGCGACGTTGTGTCGGGCGTTGTGGGTGCCGGCGGCGAGATTGGCCACATGTGCCTGAACCCCGACGAGGAGCGTACCTGCGGCTGCGGCGGCCATGGCCACCTGGAGCAGTATTCCAGCGCCACCGGCGTGGTGAGCAATTACCTGGCCGAGTGCAAGGCTGCGGGCGTCGAGCCCATCGAGCTCACCGGTCCTTCCGATTCCAAGGACGTATTCCAAGCCTGCCGCGAGGGCGATAAGCTCGCGCTTGCCGCGGCCGATACCATGGCCGACTACCTCGGCCGTGCCCTGGCGCTTATCGCCAAC
Source organism: uncultured Collinsella sp. (assembly GCA_900554325.1). Taxonomy (GTDB): domain Bacteria; phylum Actinomycetota; class Coriobacteriia; order Coriobacteriales; family Coriobacteriaceae; genus Collinsella. The sequence goes on along the minus strand of USHA01000003.1, from coordinate 13,699 downwards.
GTGGTCGACCCTGAGATGTTCCTCATCGGCGGCGGCGCCTCCGCCTCGGCCGATGTCTACCTCGACGCCGTGCGCGAGCACTTTAAGCAGTACGCGTTTTCCGTCTCGCGCGAGACGCCCATCGAGGTCGCCTCGCTCGGCAACGACGCCGGTATCATCGGTGCCGCCTACGTAGCCCTGCGCGCCGCCGGTAAATAGCTGGTGCAAGGGGGTCAGGTTACTTTGCACCAACACGGTGCAAAAGGGACAGTCTTGGCCCCCATGCCTGCCCCAAAATATGCCGTGACCCTTCCGTCTGCGAAGGCTCGGCATCGGCGTGCTACCATAGCTACGTCCAAGTACACATATCAAGTGGAGGATACCCATGGCAAACGTTCTTGTCTTTGGTCACCAGAACCCCGATAACGACGCTATCATGAGCGCCGTCGTCCTGTCCCAGTTGCTCAACCAGGTTGAGTATGCCGGCAACACCTACGAGGCCTGCGCCCTTGGTCAGCTTCCGGCAGAGTCTGCCAAGCTGCTCGCCGACGCCGGCATTGCCGAGCCCCGCGTGATCGAGTCCGTCGAGGCCGGTCAGCTCGTCGTCCTCACCGACCACAACGAGTCTGCCCAGTCCGTCGCCGGCCTTAAGGACGCCACGGTCTTTGGCGTTGTCGATCATCACCGCATCGGCGACTTCGAGACCGCCGGCCCGCTGCACTACATCTGCCTGCCCTGGGGCTCCAGCTGCACCATCGTCACCAAGCTCGCCGGCGTGCTCGGCGTTGAGCTTTCCGACGTTCAGGCCAAGCTGCTGCTCTCGGCCATGATGACTGACACGCTCATGCTCAAGAGCCCCACCACCACCGATGTCGACCGCGCCGTCGCCGCCAAGCTCGGCGAGCAGGTGGGCGTCGACCCGGTCAAGTTTGGCATGGAGGTCTTCCTCACCCGTCCGTCCGGCTCCTTCACCGCAGCCGAGATGGTCGGTAACGACATCAAGATGTTCGAGCCCGCCGGCAAGAAGCTGCTCATCGGCCAGTACGAGACTGTCGACAAGACCCGCGCACTCGGCATGATCGACGAGATTCGCGAGGCCATGCGCGCCTACGCCGCCGAGAAGGGTGCCGACGGCATCGTTCTGTGCATCACCGACATCATGGAGGAAGGCTCGCAGGTCCTGCTCGAGGGCGAGACCGAGGCCGCTCAGAAGGGCCTGGGCATTGCCGACGAGCACGACGGCGTCTGGATGCCGGGCGTCCTCTCCCGTAAGAAGCAGGTCGCAGCCCCCATCATGGCCGCCTGCTAGGTTTAGTTGACCAAACGCCACGACCGGATCGCGGACGCCCCGCGCTCCGGTCGTTTTTTGTGCACGGCGCCGCGTCGTCTCTTGGACAGGTATGCCCGTGCCGTTGAACAAATAATGTTCAACCTGTGGTTCCGCTTTTCGGCCACGCCTGCGTGCTTGTCGTGCAGGGTAGGCTAGATGCAAGCGTAATACGTTAGAGCGCGGCGCCGCCACTTGGGCGGGCCGTGCTTTTTTAAGACGGGAGCTTTCCCGTGAAAGGAGCCGCCCATGGCAGCAACTGAGCAGCTGTTCAACGTTCGTGAGCGCAAGCGCTTTGAACGTCACGACATCTGGGAGCGCATCGCCGAGAACGGCACGATTTCCGCCGCCGTCATGGTCTTCGCCGCCATCGCCGCCGTCATTTGCGCCAATACCGATGCCTACGAGGCCATCCATCACTTTTTGGAGACCCCGCTGTATGTGGGCCTGGGCAACCTTACGGCCGGTCTCACCGTTGAGCTTTTCGTCAACGACTTCCTCATGGCGATTTTCTTTTTGCTGGTGGGTATTGAGCTCAAGTATGAGATGACGGTCGGCGAGCTCAAAAACCCGCGCCAGGCCATGCTTCCCATGCTGGCGGCCGTGGGCGGCGTCGTCGTTCCCGCCTGCATCTATCTGATCTTTAACCATGCCGGCGCGCACAACGGCTGGGCCATTCCCATGGCAACCGATATTGCCTTTGCACTGGGCGTGCTGTCGCTTTTGGGCAACCGTGTGCCCAACGGCGTGCGCGTGTTCTTCTCGACGCTCGCCATCGCCGACGACCTCATCTCCATCGCCGCCATCGCCATCTTCTACGGTCAGAGCCCCAATCCGTTTTGGTTGGGCGCCGCCGCGCTTGTGACCTGCGCGCTCGTGTGGCTCAACAAGACGCAGCATTACCGCCTTGCCCCGTATTCGGTACTGGGCCTGCTGTTGTGGTTCTGCATGTTCAAGAGCGGCGTACATGCCACGCTTGCTGGCGTCATCTTGGCCTTTACCATCCCGGCCAAGTGCGGTGTTAAGCTCGACAGCCTTACCGATTGGTTGGGGGAGTGCCTGCCGCTGCTCGATGACCGCTACGACGACGAGGCGCACATCCTGGGCCAGCATGACTTTACCGTCTCGACCACCAAGGTCGAGCGCGTCATGCACCGCGTGACCCCGCCGCTCATCCGCATGGAGCGTCTGATTTCCACGCCGGTCAACTTTGTGATCCTGCCGATCTTTGCGTTCGTGAACGCGCAGGTTCGCCTAGTGGGCGTGGATATGAGCACGCTGCTCACCGACCCGGTGACGCTCGGCGTGTACTTTGGCATGCTGCTGGGCAAGCCGATCGGCATCTTTGGCATGACGTTCGCCTTGGTCAAGCTCAAGGCCTGCGAGCTACCGCGCAACGTCAACTGGCACATGATTGCCGGCGTGGGTATTCTGGGCGGCATCGGCTTTACCATGTCGATTCTCATCAGCGGTCTCGCCTTCCCGACGGCCCAGTTTGAGGTTCTGGCTGCCAAGGCCGCCATCCTTGCCGGTTCGGTTACCGCTGCCGTGCTCGGCATGATCTACATGAGCGTGGTCTGCAAGCACCCCGCGTCCAAGGACGAGTAAAAGCTCGAAAACAGACACCAGAACCGGTTTGGATGCGTTCGAAACTCGGATCAGGGTGCTACTGGCCCCCTGCCAGATGCCCCCGTGGTCAAAAAACGCCGTTTGTGAGTACTGTCACAAACGGCGTTTCATTTTAGGTGTGGAAAATAATGAACAAAGTTATAAGAGCTGTACGTTAATGAGTGACCATCGACTTCCAATTCGGCGCTAACTGACGGTGATTAAGGAGTTTCAAGTCCAGCTTTGCCGATTTCGACCAAGAATCGCTGCTACTAAAAAGGTAACAGTACTCATATTTGCCCTTTTTTGGCCACAAGCCCTAAAACAAGCCTCGCCAGGGTCGGGAAACGGGCCAAATCGTCGGCCTCGAGGTTTATTCCACGGTGCCGTAGACGGCGCCCCAGCCGTGGGCGGCCAAGGCGGAGTTGAGCTGGTCGCAAAGTGACTGGCGGTCGTAATAGCCGGGCGGTAGCAGGTTGACGATCTCCATGAGATCGGGTGCCAGGTCCAAGATTTCGGCCTGTACGATCAGATCCAGGCGGTCGATGGCGTGACGGTCGTAAAATAGTCCGTCGACCAGGCGCTGCAGGTCGCCGAATTCTTCGGCCTGGAACGATCCGTACTCCATAGTGCCTCCTTGGGCGCTCCACGCCGGCATGCGCGGCGATTCGTAATTCATTGCGATGGACTTAATCTATCACGGCTTCATAACGTTGCGACGGTGGCGGTCTATACTTAGAAGAATTGCAACGTACCGCTTCGTGAAAGGTCGCACCCATGCAGACGATCTACCAGAAGATGGAAACCACCGAACTCGATGCCGCCATCGAGGCGCTCAAGGCCGAGGTCGCCGAGGTCAAGGCCAAGGGCCTGGCGCTCGACATGGCCCGCGGCAAGCCGTCGCCCTCCCAGGTGGACATCTCTCGACCCATGCTCGATATCCTCAATGCCGATGCCGATCTGCACGACGGCAACGTCGACTGTTCCAACTACGGCTGTTTTGAGGGCATTCCCTCGGCACGCAAGCTAGCGGGGGAGTTCCTGGGTTGCCCCGCCGAGCAGACGCTCGTGCTGGGTTCGTCGAGTTTGCTGATCGAGCACGATATCGCCGGTATGTTCTGGCGTTGCGGCTCGTGTGGTAGCGACCCTTGGGAGGCTTACGAGGCAGCGCACGACGGCAAGAAGGTCAAGTTCCTGTGCCCGGTTCCCGGCTACGATCGCCACTTTGGCATTACTGCCGACTTGGGTATCGAGAACGTTCCCGTCGCGATGACCGGCAACGGCCCCGATATGGACGAGATCGAGCGCCTCGTTGCCGCCGACGATTCCATCAAGGGCATCTGGTGCGTGCCCAAGTATTCCAACCCCACGGGCATCACCTTTAGCGAGGACACCGTGCGTCGCCTGGTCGAGATGCCCACGGCCGCGCCCGATTTCCGCATCTTCTGGGACAACGCCTACTGTGTGCACGACCTGTACGACGAGACCGACGAGCTCGCCAACATCTTCGATCTTGCCCGCGCGGCGGGCACCGAGGACCGCGTGGTGGCCTTTGCCTCGACGTCCAAGATCACCTTCCCGGGTGCCGGTATCGGCTTTATCGGTGCGAGCCCCGCGGTTATCGCGGAGTTCTCCAAGCGCCTGAAGGCCGGCCTCATCAGCGCCGACAAGCTCAACCAGCTGCGTCACGTGCGCTTCCTTCCCACCATCGAGGCGGTCAAGGAGCACATGAAAAAGCATGCCGAGTTCCTGCGCCCGCGCTTTGAGGCCGTCGAGCGCAAGCTCACCGAGGGTCTGGGCGAGACGGGCTGCGCCACCTGGACGCACCCCCGCGGCGGCTACTTTGTAAGCTTCGATGGTCCCGAGGGCTCGGCCCAGAAGGTCGCCGCGCTCTGCGCCGACCTGGGCGTCAAGCTCACGCCGGCCGGTGCTACCTGGCCTTATGGCAAGGACCCGCGCGACACCAACATCCGCATCGCGCCGAGCTATCCCACGGTCGAGGACCTGGAGGCCGCGCTCGATGTGCTGGTGCTGGCCGTCAAGCTTGTCGCTGCCGAGCTTGCGCGTGCCGAGCGCGCCTAACGCGCGGCTTCCCGTACTATCCGCACTTTCGATACACAAAGGAGCGTATACATGGATTTGGGTATTTCCACCAACCCCACGCCAGAGCTCTACACCATTAAGGTAACCGGCGAGATCGATATCTCTAACGCCGATAGCCTGCGCAATGCCATCGACCTGGCGCTCGAGCAGCCCACTGAGGCCGTTGAGCTCGATTTTGCCCAGGTGAGCTACATCGATTCGACGGGCATTGGCGTGCTCGTGGGCGCCGCGCACCACGCGGTCGACCACGGCAAGCGCTTTAGCTGCACCAATGTGCAGCCCCCGGTGATGCGCGTGGTTCAGCTGTTGGGTGTCGACCAGGAGATTTCGATCACCGCTGCATAATCTTTGCCCCCAAAAGGGCATGCCGTTTGGCATATGTTTGTGATGCGCTCGGACGTTTTGGCGTCCGGGCGCTATACTTGACCGAATGAATAGACGAGTTCCGGCCGAATGGCGCGGTGCGGGCTCGACTCACATCGAGCCTTGGAGGTATGTGTGTTTGGTATTGGAGAGGGTGAGCTCGCGATCATCGTGGTCTTCGGCTTTTTGCTGTTTGGCCCGGATAAGCTCCCACAGATGGGCCGCACGATCGGCCGTGCCATCCGTCAGTTCCGCGAGACGCAGGAAAAGATGACGGCCGTTGTTCAGTCCGAGATTATCGATCCGGTGAGCGAGGCCGCTTCGGCACCGGTCAAGCCCAAGAAGACTGCCGTCGATGACGATTCCGATGCGGACGAGGATGCCGCCGAGACGGCAGCGCCCGCCAAGAAGGAGACCTTTGCCGAGCGCCGTGCCCGCCTTGCTGCCGAGAAGGCTGCGAGCGAGGGTGCCGCCGAGGGCGAGGGTGCTGCTGAGGAGTCCGAGGCCGAGGGCGCCGAGCCTGCCGCTGCCGCCGAGCCTGTCGTCGAGCCCGAGCCTGCTGCAGAGCCCGAGTCCGAGCCCGAGCCGACAGAGCCCACGACGGCTGACCTCTACGCCCGTCGTCCCCGCAAGCGCAAGGCCGTCGTCGACCAGCTCGCTCGTGAGCTCGAGGCCGAGGACGACGCCGCTGCCGCCGATGCCCCGAAGGGAGGCGATGAGTAATGCCTATCGGACCTGCGCGCATGCCGCTCTTCGATCACTTGGGAGAGCTCCGTCGCCGCCTGACCATCGTGGTCGTGTCGGTGTTTGCCGCCGCCATCGTGCTGTATTTCGCCACGCCCGTGGTGCTCGACATCTTGGAAGACCCTATCCGCTCCTTTGTGCCGGACGGTAAGTTCTACATCACCACCACGCTGGGCGGCTTTGGCTTGCGCTTCTCGCTGGCCATCAAGATGGCCGTGGTCATGTGCACGCCCATGATCATCTGGCAGATTCTGGCATTTTTCCTGCCGGCACTGCGTCCCAACGAGCGCAAATGGGTCGTGCCCACGGTGCTCGCCTCGACGGTGCTGTTCTTCCTGGGCGCTATCTTCTGCTACTTCATCATCATCCCGGCGGGCTTTGAGTGGCTTATCGGTGAGACCTCGGCCGTCGCCACGGCGCTGCCCGACCTGGAGAACTACGTCAACATGGAGCTGCTCTTTATGATCGGCTTTGGTGTGGCGTTTGAGCTGCCGCTCATCATCTTCTACCTGTCCGTCTTCCATATTGTGTCCTATGCGGCCTTCCGCAGTGCCTGGCGTTACGTATACGTTGGCCTGCTTGCGGGCTCGGCTGTGATTACGCCCGACGGCTCGCCCGTTACGCTGGGCCTCATGTATGGCGCCCTGCTCTCGCTCTACGAGATTTCGCTCGCCATCGCTCGCGTGGTCATTACCGCGCGCGAGGGTAAGGAGGGCTTGTTTGTGAGCCGTCTGGACCTGTTTTCGGACGACGAAGAGGATAGCGAGGAGTAAATCGGTATGCACGAGGTTGGCATTGTCAACGGCATACTCGATACAGTGATTCGTGCGGCGCGTGGGGCGGGGGCCTCGCGCGCCGTTTTGGTAACGCTGCGTATCGGGGATATGACCGAGGTCGTGCGCGAGGCGCTTGACTTTGCGTGGGAGACGTTTCGCGACGAGGACCCGCTCACGCGAGGCTGCGAGCTTGCCGTGGAGGAGGTCCATCCACAAAGCGAGTGCCTGGACTGCGGGGAGGTCTTTGAGCACGACCGCTTCCATTGCCGCTGTCCCCAATGTGGCGGCGCCAACGTGCGTCTGCTGCACGGCCGCGAGCTCGACATCGCAAGCATCGAAATCGAAACCCCCGACGATTAGCCCGCTAGCCATCTAGTGATGGGGTATAAAGGGGCCAAAGTAAGGAGCGCTAAGTATGGCCGAGAAAACGATTGATATCGCATCGCCGATTCTGTCGCGCAACGAGCGCCTGGCAGATCAGCTGCGTCAGCGATATAATGAGACAAACACCTATGTGATCAACGTCTTGTCGAGCCCCGGTTCGGGCAAGACCACCACGATCCTGGGCACCAACGAGCGCCTGCGCGACAAGGCCGGCTTGCGCTGCGCTGTCATCGAGGGCGATATCGCCTCGGATGTCGATGCCATCACCATGAAGGAAGCCGGCATGCCCGCCATCCAGATCAACACAGGCGGTCTGTGCCACCTCGAGGGTAACATGATCATGGAGGCCGTTGACGCGTTTGACCAGGCGGTGGGTCTTCAAAACATCGACGTCATCTTTATCGAAAACGTGGGCAACTTGGTCTGCCCGGTCGACTTTGACCTGGGTGAGAACCTGTCCATCATGATTCTCTCGGTGCCCGAGGGCGACGACAAGCCCATCAAGTACCCGGGCATCTTCCAGCACGCCGGCGCACAGCTGCTCAATAAGGTCGACGTGGCCCCGGCTTTCGATTTTGACATGGATAGGTATACTAAGACACTCGATGACCTCAATCCGCAGGCGCCGCGGTTTGCCGTGAGCGCGCGCAAGGGCGAGGGCATGGATGCCTGGTGCGACTGGCTCATCGGGCAAATCGAGCAAGCAAGGGCGTAAGTCGGCCGCCATACGGGCGGGCGTAGCCGCAGAGACACGAGATAGGAGCCTCTTTTGAAGCTCATCATCGCCGAGAAAAACGACGCCGCGCGTCAGATCGCCGAGCGTCTGTCCACGGGCAAACCCAAAAAGGACAAGGTGTACAACACCGCCATCTACCGTTTTGAGTGGAAGGGCGAGGAGTGTGTGACGATCGGTCTTGCCGGTCACATCCTTGCGCCCGATTTTTGCGACAGCGTGCTGTTCGATAAAAAGCTGGGCTGGTATTCGGTGACCGAGGACGGCGAGATGCTGCCGGCCGATATGCCCGATGGCCTGGCCCGCCCACCGTACGACACCAAGCGCAAGCCGTTTCTTGCCGACGGTATCTCCATCAAGGGCTGGAAGCTCGAGAGCCTGCCCTACCTCACCTGGGCGCCCGTCATTAAGTTGCCGGCCGAGAAAGAACTCATTCGTTCGCTCAAGAACCTGGCTAAGAAGTCCGACAGTGTCATCATCGCCACGGACTTCGATCGCGAGGGCGAGCTGATCGGCTCGGACGCTCTCAACAAGGTACGCGAGGTTGCGCCGGACTTGCCGGTCGCCCGCGCCCAGTACTCTTCGTTTACCAAGGCCGAGATCACGCAGGCCTTCGATAACCTCGTCTCGCTCGACCAGAACTTGGCCGATGCCGGCGAGAGCCGTCAGCACATCGACCTCATTTGGGGTGCGGTGCTCACGCGCTACCTGACGCTCGCCAAGTTTGGCGGCTTTGGCAACGTGCGTTCCGCCGGCCGCGTGCAGACGCCGACGCTTGCCCTGGTGGTCGAGCGCGAGCGCGAGCGCATGGCGTTTGTGCCTGAGGACTATTGGCAGATTCGCGGCATGGGCGCCGCACAGGGTACTGCCGAGGACGACCGATTTAAGATTGCGCACAAGACGGCACGCTTTACCGACAAGGATGCTGCTGAGACGGCGTACGGCCATGTTGACGGCGTCGCGACGGCAACCGTCGCCGCGGTGACCAAGCGCTCGCGCAAGCAGCAGCCGCCCACGCCGTTTGCGACCACCTCGCTGCAGGCTGCCGCCGCAGCCGAGGGTATCTCGCCTGCGCGTACCATGCGCATCGCCGAGTCCCTCTACATGGCGGGCCTCATCAGCTACCCGCGTGTCGACAATACCGTGTACCCCGCGACGCTTGATCTGGGCGCCGTGGTGAGCGACCTGGCAAAGATCAACCCGGCGCTGGCGCCCGTATGCAAAAAGGTCCTCGCCGGCCCCATGAAGCCCACGCGCGGCAAGGTCGAGACCACCGACCACCCGCCTATCTATCCCACGGGCGAGGGCGATCCGTCCACGCTCGACGGCGGCCAGCGCAAGCTCTACGACCTCATCGCCCGCCGCTTCCTGGCGACGCTCATGGGTCCCGCGACCATCGAGAACACCAAGCTCGAGCTCGATGTGAACGGTGAGCCGTTCGTGGCTTCGGGCGATGTGCTCGTGACCCCGGGTTTCCGCGAGGCCTACCCGTATGGCCTTAAACGCGACGAGCAGATGCCGCCGCTGGAGCAGGGCGATACGGTCGACGTATTCGACATTAAGCTCGAGGCCAAGCAGACCGAGCCGCCCGCGCGCTACAGTCAGGGCAAGCTCGTGCAGGAGATGGAGAAGCGCGGCCTGGGCACCAAGTCCACGCGCGCGAGCATCATCGAGCGCCTGTACGCCGTGCGCTACCTCAAAAACGATCCCGTGGAGCCGAGTCAGCTGGGCATCGCCATCATCGATGCACTGACGCAGTTTGCCCCGCGCATCACGAGCCCCGATATGACCAGCGAGCTCGATGGCGACATGACCCGTGTGGAGCGCGGCGAGGATACCGAAGAGCATGTCGTGACGCACTCGCGCGCGCTGCTGGCTGGCGTGCTCGATGAGCTGCTCAAGCACACGCAGGAGCTGGGCGACGCCATCAGCGACGCCGTCACGGCCGATGCGCGCGTGGGCGCTTGCCCCAAGTGCGGCAAAGACCTGGTTATGAAGACGAGCGCCAAGACCCGTGGCAGCTTTATCGGCTGCATGGGCTGGCCCGACTGCGATGTGACCTATCCGGTGCCGAGCGGCGTCAAGGTGAGCCCGCTCGAGGGCGAGGCAGCCGTGTGCCCCGAGTGCGGCGCGCCGCGCATTAAATGCCAGCCGTTCCGCCAGAAGGCCTTCGAGATTTGCGTGAACCCCACGTGCCCCACCAACTACGAGCCCGACCTTAAGGTGGGCGAGTGCAAGGTGTGTGCCGAGGCCGGACGCCATGGCGACCTGATCGCACACAAGAGCGAGAAGAGCGGCAAGCGCTTTATCCGCTGCACCAACTATGACGATTGCGGCGTGAGCTATCCGCTGCCGGCGCGTGGCAAGCTCGAGGCGACGGGCGAGACCTGTCCCGAGTGCGGCGCTCCCATCGTGGTGGTCAACACGGCGCGCGGTCCGTGGCGTATCTGCGTCAATATGGACTGCCCGACCAAGGAGAAGAAGCCCGCCCGCGGCCGCAAGACTGCGACCAAGGCGATCACGGCGAAGAAGACCACAGCAGCAAAGAAGACTTCGACCGCCAAGAAGTCGACTGCCAAGAAGACTGCCGCGAAAAAGACGACCACCAAGAAGGCGGCCGCCGACAAGTAGCGGCGCAGCCGAAACATAGCCCAAAACAAAAACGAGCGAGGGTCCCATGATCCTCGCTCGTTTTTTGCGTAGTCATTGGGGACGTTCTTGAATGACTAGTCGTTTAAGACCGTCGCATGCGACTAGTTCACTTCGACGGGTTTGGCGCCGGGATAGCGCTCCTCAAAGTCTAGGCGGTACTTATTGTCATTGGTGCCTGCCACGTTGTCGCGCGACAGCGGTGCCACGATCTCATTCTTGTGGTCCGCAGGCTTGGCGTATTTCAGGCTGATCTCCCAGGCATCACAGATTGCGTCAATGCGGTGGTCCAGGTCGTCGTACAGGGCGATGATGTCCTTCCAGGAGCTGTAGTTCTTGGAGCTCGTCGGGACGTCTAGGTCCTCGACGATGTCGTAATACTGCTCGATGGTGTCTTCCGTGCGCTCGGCGACGTCGGCGAGATTTTGACGGGTGGTTCGATCCTCTTCCAGATAGCTGCCGTTGAAGTTCTGCGCGCAGCCACGGACGTAGTTGTCGAGGTCTTCGAGCAAGTCGTAGTATTCGCTCAGTCGGCGGTAAAGGTTCTGCTCGGAGAGCGTTGCTTCGCCGCCATCCTCGTAGTCATCGTCATCATCGTCGTACAGGCTGTTGGGATCGCCGAGAGGCTTTAGGTCATCGTCGTCGACGTCATGGTGCAGCTTAGCTACCTCGGCAGTCGTCTGCGTGGCGGCGCTGTCGAAAGGCTTGATCACAAAGAAAACGACCAGGGCGATGATGATCGCCACCAGCACAACGATAACGGCGATAAGCGGCCCGATGCCGCTCTTTTTGGGAGCGGGGGTCTGTGGCGAAGCGGGCGCGTATGCGGGAGCCGGCTGCTGTTGGGGCGAGCCGCTCGCGACGGGTATGCGCTGCGTGGTCTCGACGGCCGCGGGGCCTGCGGCGGGGTCGGGGCGATAGGCGAGGGGGTCATCCGCCTTGGCTTGCGGCGTATCGAGGGAACCGGTCTGCTCGAAAGCGGGCTGGCTATCGCTCGCGGCTGTTTGCTCAACGGGTGCACCGCACGAGGTGCAGAACTTGGCATTATCTGCAAGAAGCTTGCCGCACGAGGCGCAATACCTAGACATTGCCACTCCTTTCGCCACATTTCAATGCAATACGACGATTATACCCAGCGCACAAAATTCCCCATCATAAGTTGCGGTGAAATAGGGACTGTTTGGCGGTCTCAGAGCTTCAATCAGTCCCTATTTCACCGCAACTTTGGAAAGGCACCTTTAGCCATTGGGGACGCACCGAGCACTGGGGTATCATGGCTTGGTTGATATATATCTGCATTTACGCGCCTTGTAGGAAGGGGCTGCGCCCATGGCTTTTGAGCCCGCTCAACATAGCTTTATCACGCTCGAGGGCGTCGATGGCGCCGGCAAGTCCACGCAGGCGCGCCTGCTTGCCCGCGCTCTTGAACTCGCTGGCTACCAGGTTGTGAGCCTGCGCGAGCCGGGCGGTACCGCCATCAGCGAAAAGATCCGCGCCCTGCTGCTCGACCCCGCCAATACGGCGATGGGCGATACTTGCGAGCTGTTGCTCTACGAGGCGGCGCGCGCCCAGCTAGTGCATGAGGTTATCGCGCCCGCCCTCGCGGCCGGCAAGGTGGTCCTGTGCGACCGTTTCTACGATTCCACGACCTGCTATCAGGCGTTTGCCGATGGTCTCGACCGTCAGATGGTACGCGATGCCAACAACCTGGCTGTCGCCGGTACGCATCCGGCGCTCACGCTCGTCTACCACATCACACCCGAGCAGGCGGCGCTACGCATGGCAGCCCGTGGCGCGGCAGATCGCATGGAGGCAAAAGGCATGACCTTCCAAGAGCGCGTCTACCAGGGATTTTGCGCCATTGCCGCCGAGGAACCAAACCGCGTAAAACTCATCGACGCCACTGCGACCGTCGAGGAAGTCTTCGAGAAGACGGTCGAGCAGATTCGCGCATACGGTCTCGACATTCCGCAAGACGCCGTCACCGCCGCGCTTGCCCAGGAGGCCGAGTAACATGGCCCTCGCTCAGGCAAGCCTGCTGGCCAAGCTCGACACCCAAGAGCGCGTGCGCGACTTTTTGACCAATGCCGTCGCCAGCGGTCGCGCATCGCACGCCTACCTGTTTTTGGGCGCGCCCAGCGCGGGCAAGCTCGACGCCGCGTGGGCGCTCGCCCAAGCCTTCCTGTGCGAGCAGGATGGCTGCGGCTCATGCGATAGCTGCGTGCGCGTCGCCCGCCATACGCACCCCGACGTGCACTATTACACGCCCGAGAGCGCCACGGGCTACCTCATCGCCCAGACCCGCGAGCTGCTCGACGACGTTCCGCTGGCGCCCATCCGTGCCAAGGCCAAGGTCTACATCATCGACCGTGCCGAGCAACTGCGCGCCAACACCGCCAACGCACTGCTCAAAACACTCGAGGAGCCGCCCGAGGGCGTTATGTTCATCCTGCTGGGCACCTCGGCAGACGTGATGTTGCCCACCATCGTGAGCCGCTGCCAGTGCGTGCCGTTTCGGCTGGTATCGCCCGTCGTCGCCGCGCAGGCCGTGAGCCGCGCCACCGGTCAGGACCCTGCGCGTTGCCGCATGGCCGTCGCCGTAGCGGGAAGCCCCACGCGTGGCATCGAGTTCCTCAAGAGCGCCGAGCGCCAGGACGCCCGCCGTCAGATGGTTCGCGCCATCGATTCGCTTATCGCCGCCGACGAGGCCGACGTGCTCAGCCGCGCCAAGTCACTCATCGTCGCCGTTAAGGCGCCGCTCGCCGAGGTCAAGTCCACGCAGGAAAAGGTGCTCGAGCAAAACGCCGATTACCTGTCGCGTGGAGCATTGAAGCAGCTTGAGGACCGCAACAAGCGCGAACTCAACGCGCGCGAGCGTTCGGGTATCATGGAAGCGCTGGCGAGCGCGCGGACGCTCATGCGCGACGTGCTGCTGACGCTTCAGGATGAGGCGGCCGACGTCGTGAACGAGGATGTGCGCGACACGATCGGTCGGCTTGCCGCCGCGACCAATGTTGCGGGCGCCACCCGGGC
>USHA01000002.1 GCA_900554325.1 uncultured Collinsella sp. | reverse complement strand
CCATCCGCGGCGCCCTTTTATTCCAAAATCTATGAAGGGGCCCGCTCGGTCATGAGTTCCGAGCGGGCCCCTGCTGTTAGCTTGTGGCACTGAGTGGTTTAGGCCTCGTCGACGACCTTGAGGCCGCGCGTGTGGTCGATCTCGTTGAGGAGGTTAACGCGACGCTCGTGACGACCGCCCTCAAACTCGGCGTCGAGCCACTCGTCGACAATCATCTTGGCGAGCTCGGAGCCCACGACGCGAGCACCAAAGGCGAGCACGTTGGTGTTGTTGTGCATGCGCGAGAGCTTGGCGCTGAAGGGTTCGGAGCACACGACGGCGCGTACGCCCTCGACCTTGTTGGCAGCCAGACTAATCCCGACACCGGTTCCACAGATGAGGATGCCCAGGTCGACGTCGCCGTTGGCAACGGCCTTACCCACCTTGTAGCCGGCGATGGGGTAGTCAAAGCTCTCGGAGGTGTCGGTGCCAAAGTTCACGACCTCGCAGCCGCGCTCCTTCAGGTGCTCGGAAATGATGTTCTTGAGCTCGACGGCGGCGTGGTCGTTACCGATACCGATCTTCATGGATGGTTCCTCTCTTGTCTGTGCGGCGCAAATGCTAAAGGTGTTTACCGCGTTCGACTGCATGATAGCGCGACTTTTGCGTAAACGCTCGAGCGTTTTTTGGTCAAACGCTTTAGCATGCGACAAGACCGGTTTCTCATGAATGAATGCCGTCAGTTTGCGCCTGAATGCCGTCTACCGGAACCTGGGTTGCGGTTTTTGATGCATTGTTATCAAATAAAAGAGCTAATTATTATTGAGAGCCCAGCCCGTTATACAAGTAGGAGATACCTATGCCTGCCGATTCCCTTCGTGATGCCGCGTTTTGCGATGTTTTGAACCGCGAGCTTGTCTGCGCGCTCGGCTGTACCGAGCCCATTGCCGTTGCCTATGCAGCGGCACTGGCGAGCCAGACGCTCGGTTGCGAGCCCGATCATATGGATGTTGCCTGCTCGGGCAACATCATCAAGAACGTCAAGAGCGTGACCGTGCCCAACTCGGGCGGTATGCACGGTATTGAGGCCGCGGCCGTGCTGGGTGCCGTGGGCGGCGACGCTAAGAGCGCGCTCGAGGTGCTCGAGAGCGTTAACGATGAAGACCGCGCTCGCGTGGCCGAGCTCCTCGCCGACGCCGGCTACTGCGATGTGTCGCTTGTCGAAGGTGTGCCCAACCTCTACATCAAGGTGACTGCGACGGCCGGGGGCCATACCGCGGTCGTCGAGATTACCGATCACCACACTAATGTCACGTGCCATACGCTCGATGGTATTCCGGTATGCGGCAAGTCGGCGGGGGAGTGTGCCGCCTGCGCCGAGCGCGTGGTGGCCGAGCGTGCGGCGGATAAGGCCGATGCCCCTATGAGCATTGAGTCCATCATCGACTTTATCGAGGACGGTGACATTGAGGACGCCCGCGCTGCCGTTGAGCGTCAGATTGAGCTGAATGGCGCAATCAGTGCCGAGGGCCTTGCGCACGCTTGGGGCGCCGAGGTGGGTCGTACGCTGCTGGGTGCTCGTGCCGATGACGTCGCCTGCCGTGCCCGTGCCCGTGCGGCCGCCGGGTCCGACGCCCGCATGAACGGCTGCGCGCTGCCGGTCGCCATTGTGTGCGGCTCGGGCAATCAGGGCATTACCTGCGCATTGCCCGTCATGGAGTATGCCGAGTACCTGCGTTGCGACCACGAGCGCCTGGTGCGCGCCGTGATGCTGTCCGATCTTATCGCCGTGCATATCAAGAGCTATATTGGTGCGCTCTCGGCGTTTTGCGGTGCTATTTGCGCCGCGTGCGGCGCCGGCGCTGCGATTACCTGGCTGTGCGGTGGCACGCGCGAGCAGATTGGCGCGACGGTCTCGAATACGCTCGGTAACGTGGGCGGCATCGTGTGCGATGGCGCCAAGGCGAGTTGCGCGGCTAAGATTTCCGCTGCCGTTGATGCTGCGATTCTGGGCCACGATATGGCCATGCAGGGCCGCGGCTTCCGCGCCGGCGAGGGTCTCATTCAGGATACCGTCGAGCAGACGATTGCCAGCATGGGCTACGTGGGCCGCGTGGGCATGAAGGACACCGACATCGAGATCCTCAACATCATGATCGGCAAAACCCAGGTGTGCTAGTTACGCGGTTTTACCAAACCGCGTAACCAGTCGACGCTGTAAACGCCCCTAAGCGGCAATCTGCCTTTCAATCGTCGGGCATGGCCAGAAGGCCTATGCCCTCCTCTTTCAAGGCACATTGCTCGCTTAGGGGCATTTTCGCTGACTTGTGCTCAACCTGCGGCGCCATTTTGTTTGGAGCGAGGGGTCCTATGACAGTTCGTCGGCTACTTGGTGTTCGTAGAAGGCTTCGATTACGGCGTTAAAGTCGCGGGCGAAGTCTTCCATGGTTCCGCGCCAGGTGGCTCGGCTGGGCTTGCCTTGGCCCACATAGGCAGTCTGAATGCCGCAGGCGGGGCTGGGGAAGTCGCGTTTGGGATCGTTGCCCACCATAAGGACCTCGTGCGGCTGGAGCCCCATCACCTGAAGCTGCTCTAGATAGTAGGTGGCATCGGGCTTGCAGCGGGTGGTGTTTCCCATGTGCGTGACGAGCTCAAAGGGGGCGTCGGTCAGGTCGCCCCAACCCATGCGGCACTCGATGGCCCCCTGCGGAAAGCTGGGGTTGGTAAAGAGCGCGCAACGCAGTCCTGCATCCTGTACGGCCTGGAGCGCGGCGTGCGCGCCGGGCATGGCGTGGGCGTTGATGACATCGTCGTTCTTGTACGGCAGGACTTCACGATCGTAGTAGGTAAACGCCTCGTAGATGAGTGGGTCCGAGAGGCAAATGCCGCACCGGCGCTCAACCTCTTCTTGGTAGAACTCAAGATTGGTGCGATTATCCGTGCCGCTTCGGCGGTTGGCGTTGAGGTCGACCAAGATGGTGCCGAGGCGTGCCATTGTGCCACCGCGGCTGCGTCGCCCGATGTCTGCGAGCATCGACGAGACATCCTTAAAATACCGAAGGATGAATGCGTTGAGGTTGATGCTAAGAAGCGTTTCGTCCATATCGAAAACGACTGCTTTGAGCACGTGGGCACCTTTCTCGATAAATCGTTCCAGAATCGTTGGCTCCGGATACTTTACCTCAAAGGCGTATGGGCAAACTGCTTATTGTCAAGTTGTGGAGACCGCTGTCCATAAGATTACGAAAAAGTCTTCACACGAGTAAAAAAACGCAGTTCACGCTTGAAATCGAACCCATTTCCCCGTAACCTATACGAACGTGATTGCATAAGCGTCACATTAGTATCTGTCGGCTCCCGAGTGTTCCTAAACGTTGTGTGCTTGTCGCACCCTTCTGTAGGTCCTAGCAATCGGGGCCCCGTAGTTCGAAAGGGGTCCACCTTTGAGTGAGATTCAGAACTCGTCCATTTTCTCTCTTGACGATGTCAACGAGGAGGAGATGAACAACCTCATCGACGGTACGATTACCGACTTTGATGAGGGCGATCTCGTTAACGGCACTGTCGTTAAGATCGAGCATGACGAGGTGCTCGTTGACATCGGATTCAAGTCCGAGGGCGTTATCCCGGTCCGCGAGCTGTCCATCCGCAAGGACGCTAACCCTGCAGACATCGTTGCACTCGGTGATCCCATCGAGGCCCTGGTTCTCCAGAAGGAGGACAAGGACGGTCGTCTGGTCCTGTCCAAGAAGCGTGCCGAGTACGAGCGTGCTTGGAACCGCATCGAGGAGAAGTTCAACTCTGGCGAGAACGTCGAGGGCGAGGTTATCGAGGTTGTCAAGGGCGGCCTGATCCTCGACATCGGTCTGCGTGGCTTCCTGCCCGCTTCCCTCGTCGACCTCCGTCGCGTCAAGGACCTCACCTCCTACATGGGCACCCGCATCGAGGCCCGCGTCATCGAGATGGACCGCAACCGCAACAACGTCGTCCTCTCCCGTCGCGTCGTGCTCGAGGAGTCCCGTAAGGCCGAGCGCTCCGAGATCCTGTCCAAGCTCAAGTCTGGCATGCGTCTCCAGGGCACCGTTTCCTCCATCGTCGACTTCGGCGCCTTCGTCGACCTCGGCGGTATCGACGGCCTCATCCACATCTCCGAGCTCTCCTGGAACCACGTCAACCATCCTTCCGAGGTTGTCAAGGTCGGTCAGGAGGTCGAGGTCGAGGTTCTCGACGTCGATCTCAACCGCGAGCGCATCTCCCTGGGTCTCAAGCAGACCACCGAGGATCCGTGGCGCGCACTGGTCAAGAAGTACCCCGTCGGCGCTATCGTCGAGGGCACTGTGACCAAGCTTGTCCCGTTCGGCGCTTTCGTCGACCTGGGCGAGGGCATCGAGGGCCTGGTGCACATCTCCGAGATGGCCAACAAGCACGTCGACCAGCCTTCTCAGGTCACCCACGTGGGCGACAAGGTTCAGGTCAAGGTCATGGAGATCGACCTCGACCGTCGTCGTATCTCCCTGTCCATGAAGTCTGCTGCTGAGACTCTGGGCGTCGAGATCGAGGTTACCCCGCTGCCTTCCGAGAAGAAGGACGAGGAGACCGACGCCGAGTAAATCGGTTTGACGATCACTTGTTTTAAGGGATCCGTCCGCAATGGACGGGTCCCTTTTTGCATTTCCTGCCGAGATGCGCGATGCTGTCTGTGTGCAATGCCGCCTAGGCTGTTCACGGGCTATTAGGTTGTTGGTGCATGAAAAATGCCGACATCCCGCCTCGGGGAGGAGGCGGGAACGCACCGAGTAGACGGAGGGGTGCGGAGCGCGGTCGCGTCTCGACTGACGACGTTGCCCATCGACGACACTATTGTACTGCATAGCGTGGTTCTTGGTTTATCGTGTCGAACGCTTGTGTTGTGCCATTGCCTGCGGCAACGGTGTGCTACACTCTTGCACTGCTGAGTGGGCCAGACGGTCGCGCGATGTGCTGCTTACAGTACGCGTGAGGAAAGTCCGGGCTCCAGAGGGCGGGATGCCGGCTAACGGCCGGGCGGAGTGATCCGACGGAAAGCGCCGCAGAAAAGAAGACTCCCACCTGCGCCGCAAGGCGTAAAGGGAAAAGCTGAAACGGTGGTGTAAGAGACCACCAGCGTCGTGGCAACACGGCGGCTTGGCAAGCCCCATCCGGAGCAAGCGCGAATAGGAACGCTATGGGCCGGCCCGGTCCGCGTTCGGGTAGCGTGCGTGGAGCTGCACGGTAACGTGCAGACAAGATAAATGACCGTTCACGACAGAACCCGGCTTACAGGCCCACTTGGCACTTTGTTGACGCTGCGAACCCGTCAGCGCGGCAATCTGCCTTTCGAGCCTTCGGGCATGACCATAAGGTCAATGCCCTCGTCTTTCAAGGCACCTTGCTCGCGCTGACGGGTTCTCGCTGTTGGCGACGGCATCATTGGCGTTTCCGTTCTTGTTGGCGAGGGCAATGGTACTGTCTTTGCCGTATTATTGAGGCTGTTTGTTGCTTTGCTTGTTGTTGAGGGGCTTTGTTGGACAGCTATTTTACTCTGCAATCGAATACTGAGGCTTCGGGCGAGTTTGCGGACCGCAAGAGTCGGTTTATTGCCCAGCTGATCCATATTGAGTCCGAGGATGAGGCGAATGCCTTTATTGAGATGGTTCGCAAGCGTCATTACGACGCTCGACACAATGTTCCCGCGTGGATTTTGGTCGATGGACGCGAGCGCCAGAGCGATGATGGCGAGCCGAGCCGCACGAGCGGTATGCCGACGCTCGAGGTGCTGCGCGGCGCGGGGCTCAAAAATGTTTGCTGCGTAGTGACGCGCTATTTTGGTGGCACGCTGTTGGGGCCTGGTGGCTTGGTGCGCGCCTATACCGCGGCAACGCAGGCGGCGGTGGCCGAGGCTCAGGTGTCCGGGCAGATCGTCGAGATGACGAGTGTCGTGCCGGTTGATGTGCATGTGGCCTATCCACAGTATGAGCAGGCGCTTCGCTTGGCGCAGGATTCGGGTGCCAAGGTTTCGGATACCGATTACGCGGATACCGTTACACTTCACTTGGTGTTTAAGGCGGGGGAGCAGGAGCCATTTTGCGCCAAGATGCGCGAGCTTATGGCGGGACGCGAGGAGATCGAGGTCGGCGCTCCCGAATTTGCCGAGTTCTGACGGCGACAGCCGGCGTGCTTTTGGATGGATCCCAAGCGCGCCGGCCGTCGTTTTATGTTGATGCCGTCTACTCGGCGAGCTGCTTTAGCACATCGCAGGCGATCTCGATGGCATCGTCGATGCAACCGGGGCAGCTGCGGAGCGGACCCTTATCCGATCCGATGCCCTTGAGCGTGCCGCAGACGGTCGTCGTGTTCTTCTCGCCAAAACGCTTGGCGATTTCGCGCGACAGCTTGTAGGTCTGGCCCTTGGTCTTGGGGTTTTCCATGCCGTCGCTCATCACGAAGCCCATGATGGCCACGGCGCCCGAGATGGCGCCGCAGGTTTCGGTCATGCCGCCCATGCCGGCGCCAAAGCCCTCGGTGAGGGTAAAGGCGACCTGGGGGTCGAGTCCGACGGCGGGCGCGAGCGCGCAGGCGACGGCCTG
The DNA here is from genome assembly GCA_900554325.1 of uncultured Collinsella sp. GTDB lineage: Bacteria > Actinomycetota > Coriobacteriia > Coriobacteriales > Coriobacteriaceae > Collinsella. Next base: position 64,026 of record USHA01000002.1, on the reverse strand, counting down.
GGCGCAGTTAAAGCCGCGGGCGTGGTATTCGGCAGCCTGAGCCTGACAGGCGTTGATGTCGAGCTGGGCCGTATCGATTTGCTTCATCGTTGTCTCCTTGGTCACGGTGTACCCGCCTATGGTACCCGTGACGGTGCGTGTAATCATCGAGAGCTTCATGTGCGCCTCATTTTTATCTGTCGAGCAAATGTCCAAGGCTTGAGATAAATGCCCCGGATCAATTTGTCCCATAACCTACCTTGGGGATGGGTTGAGAGGGGTGCAGGGTAGCGGTATCGTGAACCGAATAAAACGTAACCCAGGCAAGGGAGCAAGATATGAGCGAGCAGACCATCGGTACCACATGTGTTCAGGGCGGCTATCACCCGGGAGATGCGGAGCCGCGCCAGGTGCCCATCTACCAGTCCACCACGTGGAAGTACGACACGTCGGAGCACATGGGCAAGCTGTTTGACCTAGAGGAGTCGGGCTATTTCTACAGCCGTCTGCAGAACCCCACGTGCGATTTGGTTGCCGCCAAGATCTGCGAGATGGAGGGCGGTACCGCTGCGATGCTCACGAGCTCGGGCATGGCTGCGAACTTCCTCGCGATTTTTAACGTGGCCGGTGCCGGCGATCACGTGGTCGCAAGCTCTGCCATCTACGGCGGTACCTACAACCTGCTTGCCCATACCATGGGTCGTATGGGCTTGACCTGCACGTTCGTTGCCCCCGACTGCACCGACGAAGAGCTCGAGGCAGCCTTCCAACCCAACACCAAGCTCGTCTTTGGCGAGACGATCGCCAATCCCGCCCTTGCCGTGCTCGATATTGAGCGCTTTGCCAAGGCCGCGCACGACCACGGCGTACCGCTGATGGTCGACAACACCTTCCCGACGCCCGTGATGTGCCGTCCTTTTGAGTGGGGCGCCGACATCGTTACGCACTCCACCACCAAGTACATGGATGGACATGCGGCCTACCTGGGCGGCGTGATCGTCGACCACGGCCAGTTTGACTGGATGGCCCATGCGGACAAGTTCCCGGGTCTCACCACGCCTGACGAGAGCTACCATGGCGTGACCTATGCCGAGAAGTTCGGTCGCGAGGGCGCCTTCATTACCAAGGCCACCGCGCAGCTCATGCGCGATCTTGGCCCCATGCAGAATCCGCAGGCGGCCTTCTTCTTGAACAGCTCGCTCGAGAGCCTGCATGTGCGCATGCCGCGTCATTGCGAGAACGGCCTGGCCGTTGCCAAGTTCCTGCAGAGCCATCCCAAGGTGCGTTTCGTGAGCTATCCGGGCCTGGAGGGCGACAAGTACTATGACCTCGCTCAGAAGTACATGCCAAACGGTACCTGCGGCGTTGTGAGCTTTGGCTTTAATGGTGGTCGCGCGGCGGCCGAGACCTTTATGAAGAGCCTCAAGCTCGCCCAGATCGCCACGCATGTGGCCGACGCCCGCACCTGCTGCCTGCATCCCGCTAACGCTACGCACCGCCAGATGAACGATGAGGAGCTCATCGCCTGTGGCATCTCCGCCGACATGGTGCGCCTGTCGTGCGGCCTCGAGGACACGGCCGATCTGATTGCCGACCTTGAGCAGGCGCTCGAGCAGTGCTAGGCTAGCGTTCGTGCGAGGCGCCGATGCTGGCAGAAAGCTTCGGCGACCTTTCGTTCCGATTCCGTAGGCGGGGCCCCAATCGCGACTGTTTGTAGGCGATCGGGGCCCCGTTTTTGCGTTGCGCCACTCGAAAGGATGGATATGGAGAAAACCGCAGAGCAGCTGCGCCGCGAGCACATTGCCCTAGAGGGCGATACCCATGGCAAGAACAAATGGGCGATTCTGTTTACCGTGCTCATCATGACGTTTATGGTGTGTCTGGATTCGACCGTCGTGACCGTGGCGCTGCCCGTGATGCAAAAGGAGCTGGGCGTGGGCCTCGATCGCATTCAGCTGGTGAGCTCGGTGTATCTGCTTGCGACGTGCGTGGCCATGTTGCCGTTTGGCCGCCTGGGCGACGTGCGCGGCAAGGTGGGCGTATTTCAGCTGGGCGTAATCGTCTTTACGGTCGGCTCGTTGCTGTGCGGCCTTTCGGGTTCGCTCGAGGTTCTTATCCTGGCGCGCATTGTTCAGGGCGTCGGTTGCGCGGCGGCCATGGCTAACAACATGGGTATCATCACCGAGTCGTTCCCGGCGCGCGAACGAGGCCGTGCCATGGGTATTCTCGCGACCTTTGTGGCCCTCGGCATGATGTGTGGCCCCGTGCTCGGTGGCATGCTGGTGGCAAGCTTTCCCTGGGAGAGCATCTTCCTCATCAACCTGCCCATTGGCGTGATCTCGTTTATCGTGGGGCTCTACACGCTGCCGCATGTTAGGCCAGAGGCCGGTGAACGCCCCATGTCGCTGGCGGAGGCCGCGCGTCGCTGCTTTGCAAATTCGGCCTTCACTATCAACCTTGCCTGCATGCTCATCGTGTTCGTTGGCATTGGCGCATCCGAGTTTATTCTGCCGTTCTATTTTCAGGACGCCCACGGCTTTGGTTCCGACATTTCCGGACTGCTCTTTTTGGCGCTGCCAATGGTGAATGCCTTTATCGGCCCGCTTTCGGGAACGGTTTCGGACCGTGTTGGCTGCGAGGGTCCCACGGCGGTCGGCCTGGGCGTGTATGTGTGCGGTCTCTTTGCAGTAAGCACGCTCAACGAGCACTCTTCTATCCCTGTGATCGTGTGCTGCGTCGCATTTATGTCGTGCGGTACGTCGATTTTCCAGAGCCCCAACAACTCGCTGTACATGGGCTCGGCTCCGCGCGAGGCACTTGGCTTTGCAGGTAGCTTGGGCAGCTTGGCGCGCTATGCGGGCATGGCGCTGGGTATTACGGCAGGTTCGCATATCCTCTATGGGCAGATGAGCGTGGCGATGGGCGAGGCCGTGACCAGTTTTGTTGCAGGCCGTCCGGATGTATTCCTATTCGGCTTTCGATCGGTGTTCTACGTGCTTATGGTTGTGGCCGCCGTGGGCTTTGCGCTTGCCATGGTGCGTTTGGTGAAGATGCGCGCCCGCCATTAGCGTGTTGGGAGGCTGTCTGCCACGATTCGCGCCGTCCCAAAAAGACTGGTTTGTGGTGCGATGCGGCTTGTGGGGCAGGCGGGGGTCGGTCCGTGGTAGACTATCGAACAACGTTTATTAATCGCGCGGCATCGTTGCCGCGAGAAGGGGTTGCGCCATGCAGGAGCTTGAGGATCGTATTCGCCATGACGGCATCGTAAAGGCCGGTAACGTCCTTAAGGTTGATGCCTTCCTCAACCATCAGTGCGACGTTGAGCTGTTCGACCACATGGGCGCCGAGTGGGCCCGTCTGTTCGAGGGTGTCGAGATCAACAAGATCCTGACTATCGAGGCTTCGGGCATTGGAATGGCTTGCATCGCGGCCCAGCATTTTGGCGGCGTGCCGGTGGTCTTTGCCAAGAAGGCGCAGTCCATCAACCTCGACGGCGAGCAGTATGCCACGACTATCTACTCCTTTACCAAGCAGAAGGAGTACCCGGTCATCGTTGGTAAGCGTTTCCTGTCCGAGGGCGATAAAGTCCTGATTATCGACGACTTCCTGGCCAACGGTTGCGCGCTTGAGGGCCTTATCAAAATCTGTGAGGCTGCGGGCGCCGAGGTTGCCGGTATCGGCATTGCCGTGGAGAAGGGCTTCCAGGGCGGCGGCGATAAGCTCCGCGAGCGCGGTTTCCGCGTTGAGAGCCTGGCTCGTATCGCCGAAATGGACTGCGAGAACGGCGAGATCACGTTCGCCTAGGCGCGCAACACAAGCGATTGGTATGCGATGTGACAAAGGGACTGTCCCTTTGTCACATTTTTTTGTATGAGGTGAGGTGTTGTTATGGATGAGAGCAAGATGGGATGGCGCGAGTATGCGCGCTATGCCGAGATGCCGGTCGAGGAGCTGGCACGCGATTGCGAGGTGCAGGTGTTTCGCGCGACGGGTCCGGGCGGACAGGGCGTGAACACGACGGACTCGGCGGTGCGCATGAAGCATGGGCCCACGGGGATTGTCGTGACGGCGCGTGAGAGCCGCAGTCAGTTTCAGAATCGCAGCTGCTGTCTGCGTAAGCTGAGGGCAGAGCTTGAGCGTCGCGGGCGTCCACCGCGCCGTCGTGTCAAGACCAAAGTGCCACAACGATCGCGCCAGCGCAGGCTCAACGACAAGCACTTCAACGCGATTAAAAAGGCCAACCGTCGCAAGCCGGGCGGGGAGGAATGATCTTCTCAATACGTTCGGTGAAATAGGGACTGTTTATGCAGCTAAAGCCGCAAAACAGTCCCTATTTCACCGCAACTTAGGTGGGGTTAGCGGGTTGGGTGCCAGACCTCGAGAACGGCGGGAAGGATGTCCATCTCGATGCGCGAGGCGACGATGGGCTCGCCGTCGGCCTGAATGGGGTAGTCGGGCTCCTCAAAGGTAAGCTCGGCATGACGGCAACGACGCATGCGAACCGGCGGCAGCTTGGTATGGTGGCCGTCCTTTGCCGAAAGGAACATAGGCAGGGCGACCGCACGGGGGACGGGGCCGCAGGCGTAGCAAACGTCGAGGATGCCGTCGCACGGGTTGGCGTCGGGACAGATGCGATAGCCCGAACCATAGGTGGGGCCCAGCTGAATCGCCATGATAATCGCGCGCACGCGCTCGGCTGGCGCGCCATCAAAGCTAATGGTCATGGGGTAGTTGCGGTAGCGCAGACCAAACTGCTCAAGTCCCGAGAGGGTGTAGAGCGGAGCGCCCGTCAAGCCGGTCTTTTTTCGCAGCTCGGTGGTGCCCAGGCCGATGGCGGCATCGATGCCGACCGAAAGCGTTTGGTCGTAGTACTCAACGGTAGCCTCGCCGCTGCCGTTTGCGGGGTTCCATGAGCGAATGCGTCCGATATCCTGGTGCTGCAGCTCACAGGTGAGTAGCGCGCCAAAATCCTTGCCGGAGAAATCGTCGATACCGAGCGTTTGGGCAAAATCGTTGCCGGAGCCTACGGGCAGGACGGCAAGGGCGGGACGGACCGCCTCATCCTGCGTCATGAGTCCATTGACGACCTCGTGGATCACTCCGTCGCCGCCGAGTGCGATAACCGTGCGGTAGCCCTGGGCCCGTGCGGCAAGTTCCTTGGCATGTCCTATGCGCTCGGTCAGCACCAGATCAAACTGGGATGAGCGCGCGGTCATGTCCAAAAAGCGCTGCAGGCGCTCGGCAACTTCGCGCGCCGCACCCGACTGGGCGGCGGGGTTGGCGATGATGAGCGTGCGACCAAAATCAGTTGCGTGCATGGGGCGACTCCCGGCGTGTGACATGACAGTGCGGTCGCGTTCAGGTCGAATTGCCCCCGATTGTGGCTGCACGGCGAATATTTACGTCTACTCTATCAGGTCGTTGTGGCGCTCGATAGCATCCGCTACCGTACCGCCCTCATCCACAATAAGCGAACGGCGCTTGGGTGAGATGATGCGCTGGGCGGGGTACACGCCGCGGTGTCCGCCGGTTAGGTAGCTGATAAAGGCCACGATGACAAAGAACCCGGCGGCCGTGCCGTGGAATAGGTCGATGGCCATCATACAGGTGGTGATAGGCACGTTAAGGCCGGCGCAGAACACGCCGAGCATGCCGAGAGCCGCCAGAAAGCTGGGATCGATTCCGACGAGGCAACCGATCCAGCCGCCGAGCGCCGCACCGATACCAAACAGGGGCGTGACCTCGCCGCCTTGGAAGCCGGCGCCCAGGGTGAGCGCTGTGACGACCAACTTGATGGCTGCGTCCGCCAGGGTGGTGTTGCCGGCAAATCCGGCGCCGGAAAGCCACGTGGAAAGGCCGGCGTAGTTCCAGGCGTCGAGGAGGGCATAGGCGGCCAAAACCACGAGTGCGCCCATGAGTGCGCGAACGAGGTAATTGGTGATAAAGCGACCGTACAGGCTCTTGACGGTTCGAACCGACCAGGCAAAGAGGCGTGCCGTCAGACCGAAGATAATGGCGCTGATAACAACGATGACGACCGTTTTGGGCGTCATAGCGGGAACGCTGGCGATAACATTCGCCTCGTACTCGGTTCCCAAGGCAAGCGATGTAAAGTAGCCGGTAAACGAGGCGAACAGGCAGTAGATGCCCGCGGTGTAGTCGATTTTGCCGATAAAGCACATCTCCATGCCAAAGAACGCGCCGGCAAGGGGCGAACCGAATACGGCGCCAAAGGCCGACGAGATGCCGGCGAGCATGAGGTCGTGGTGGTCATGCTTTTTGAGGTGGGCGAGGCTCGAGATGTTGCTGGCGATGGTGCCGCCAATCTGCACCGCAGCTCCCTCGCGACCGGCCGATCCGCCCGTTAGGTGCGTGAGCGTGGAGCAGACGAAGGTGAGGACGGCCATGCGCATATGGATGAGGCGTGTGCCCAGAGCGGAGTCGATGACCAGGTTGTTACCGCGTTTGGCGGCAAGACCGTGGTTTTTGTACACCCATGCGGTGGCAACGCCCACAACGGGAAGCAGTGCGTAAATCCACGCATGGTGCTCGCGATAGTCGGTGGCGATATTCAGCGAGGCCAAAAACGCCCAAGCGGCAACGCCCATGGCGAGCGAGACGATGACGACGAGTGCGAGCAACTTGGCGCTCGCGAGTAGGTTGCGAGCGTTGCGGCGCGTGTCGGCAGCCAAGAGATGCTCAGAGCGGGTGAGCTGATGCCTGCCTGCCGTGATGACGTCGTTCAGGGAGAAAAAACCGCCTTCGTCGAGCGGCTGGGAATGATCCTGCGCTTCGTTTGCGCTTTCGGGTTTGTCGTTATGAGCCATACGTTCCTCTTTTAGGTTGCAACGCAAGCATTATAAAACGCGGTAAACGCGACGAGCCGGTGGGTTGGTTTCCATTCTGTTTCGCGGCCTGCAACCGACAGGTGTATTTGCGGGTGCAGGCCGAGTCGCGGTCGTGCGTCGGGGGATTATACTGAGACAAGCATAAAGAATCGGCGCCCCTGTTGTGCGCCATGGCATTAAGAGGTGCATATGGCAGAGAAACTCATTCCGCTGGAGGACGCGCAGTCGATTGTTCTGTCGCACGTTGCTCCGACCGATCTCGTCGAGATTCCCGTGTGGCAGGCCGCCGGTCTTCCCTTGGCCGAGGACGCGGTGGCCGATATCGACATCTCGCCGTTTGCCAACAGCGCCATGGACGGGTATGCCGTGCGCGCAGCCGATCTTGCTGCGGCCGCCGGTGACACTCCGGTGACGCTCTCCGTCGTAGGACACGAGGCCGCGGGCCATGTCTTTGAGGGCACAATCGGCGCGGGCGAGACCGTCCGCATCATGACGGGCGCGCCGGTGCCCGAAGGTGCCGATGCCGTGGTGAAGTACGAGATCGTCGACGTACTCGATGGCGATGGCAACGAGGGCTCGCGTGTGAGGTTCTCGGCGCCGGCCAAGGTGGGGGAGAACGTTCGCTCTGCCGCCGAGGAGGCCCATGCCGGCGATGCTGTGATGCACGCCGGCGAGGTCGTGGCTCCGGCGGGCGCGGGTCTGCTGGCAAGCGCCGGATACGCGAGCGTGAAGGTGCACGCCGCCCCACGTGTGGGCATTATCTCGCTGGGCACGGAACTGGTCGCACCGAGTAAGGTACCGGCGCGCGGTCAGATTCGTGATTCCAACTCGTCGGCGTTGATGGCCGAAGCACTTGATGCCGGCGCCGAGCCCGTGTTCTACGGCATTGCGCCCGATGATGAGCAGGCGATTGCCGAGCTGGTTCATCGTGCCGTGCAGGAGTGCGACTTTGTCATTACGAGCGGCGGTGCCTCGGCGGGCGACTACGACTATGTGACGGCGCTGGTCCAGCGCGAGGGCGAGGTGCTCTTCGATCGCATCTCGATGCGCCCCGGCAAGGCCATCACGTTTGGCTTGCTCGGAGGTAAGCCCTACCTGGGGCTTTCAGGCAATCCCGCGGCGGCGTATGTGGGCTTTGAGATGCTTGCTCGTCCGGCGATCCGCAAGATGCGCGGTTTTGCTGAGGGCGTGCGTCCCGTGCAGCAGGCGACGCTCACGCACGGCGTGAAAAAGCGACAGCATCGCCGCTTCTTCGATCGCGCCACGGTTTTGCGCGACCCCGAGACCGGTGAGCTGTTGGTGACCGAGGCCAAGACGCAGAATTCGGCGCTGCTCGGCACGATGCAGCGGGCCAACTGCCTGCTGCGTATTGACGAAGGACCGTGCGAGCTCAAGGCGGGCGACGTCGTGGATGTCGTGCGCGTCGACCTGCCCGAGGGAACGGCGCTATAGGAGGAACGCTATGGAGTTGAAGATTTCGATCGTGACGTGCTCGGACACACGCGATCTTTTGCAGGATGAGGCCGGAGCCGCACTCGAGGAACTTATCGAGGCACAGGGCTGGACGGTCGCCTCACATGTGGTCGTGCGCGACGACGTCAGCGAGATCGGTGATGCCATTGTGGAAGCCGCCGATGAGTGCCACGCCAATGTCGTGCTCACCTGCGGCGGCACGGGGCTTTCGATGCGCGACGTGACACCCGAGGCGACGCGTGCCGTCTGCGACCGCGATGTGCCGGGCATTGCCGAGGCAATTCGTGCGTACTCGATGACCAAGACGCGCCGCGCCATGCTCTCGCGCGCCGTGTGCATGCAGCGTGGGCATACGCTTGTCATCAATTTTCCGGGATCTACGAAAGCCGCCCGCGAAAGCTGGGAGGCCGTGAGCGACCAGCTGGAGCATGCGGCCCAAATGACGGCGGGCGGTGGACATACCAACTAAGCGGTTTACCTGCGGCGGGGCGACCTGAACGGCTGCTCCGCCTTTGTTTTCCGCTGAATCGACGCCGAGGTGCACGGTAACTTGAAACTATATTCTCTGACGAGAATAATATCTCACTATCATTATTCGCGCAGAAGTATAATCTGATTGCAGATTAAAGCCCGCGGCGGGGTGCCCGGGCATAGCGTTCGAAAGGGTTGAACATGTTCGATATGGTTTCTCGCCGCGGATTCGTTTCGCTTTCTGCTGTCGCCGCTGCCGGCCTTGGTCTTGCCGGCTGTTCGGGCAGCAAGACGTCCGAGCCGGCCGGATCCGATGCCGGTTCTGCTAAGGCATCTTCCAAGAAAGCTGTCGAGCTGCAGGTCTTTGCCGCCAACTCGCTCGAGAAGGCCCTGCCCGAGGTTCAGGAGCTCTACACCGAGCAGACCGGCACCACCTTTGCCGACACGCAGTTTAAGGCGTCTGGCGACCTTGTTGAGCAGATGCGCGCCGGTGCCGCCGTCGACGTGCTCATCACGGCTTCCAAGGGCACCATGGACGACGCCGAGGCCGCCGAGCTCGTCGACGCCGACACCCGTGAGGATATGTTCGTCAACGACCTCGTGATCATTCGCGCCGAGGGCTCCGACACCAAGGTCGAGGCCATCGCCGACGTCGCGAATCTGGACGGCAAGATTGCCATCGGCGACGCCAAGACCGTTCCCGCCGGAAAGTACGCCAACCAGGCTCTGGCCTCCGTGGGCCTCTACACCGGCACCGAGGGCGACGACGGCGAGTATACTCCCGAGATCGCCGACAAGGTCGCGCTGGCCGATAAAGTGGGCACCGCAGCTGCCTATGTGTCCACAGGCGACTGCGTGGCCGGTTTTGTCTACAGCTCCGACATCTACCGCTACGACGGCATCGAGGAGGCCTTCGTGTGCCCCGAGGACTCGCACAAGCCCATCGTGTACCCGGGTGCCGTTGCCGAGAGCTCCGAGCACGCCGACGAGGCCAAGGCGTTCATCGACTTCTGCCTGACTAACAAGAAGGCTCAGAAGATTTGGGCCAAGTACGGCTTTGAGCTTTCCGCGTAGTGCGGCTTGGCGCGATAATTCCATCGTTTTGTGTTTCACTCCGTCCTTGTATTCGCTTGGAGCTTTTCGTGCTTAATAGATTCCGCATGCTTGTCGCCTGTGCTTTGACCTTCGCGCTTTGCTGGGTGCCGGGATTTGCGTTTGCTGGGGACGCTGAGGACGGGGCCCAGGTTGCTGCGACCGCCCATGGGCTTTCCTATGGGATCGAGGGTTTTGAGCGGCTGGCCAAGGGGACTGCTCGTGCCATGGAGGGCCAGCCTGAGGGCTACCGGTTTCCCGTTGACGAGGACGCGGGCCTTGTGGTGGCGCCTGCTGCCGATCGCGTTGTGGTGTGGATATCGCCCAAGGCGGTCGAGAGGTATGGATTGGATCCGCAGGACAACGAGTGCGTATCGGGTCTCAAGGCCCTCGTCTGTAAGCTCGACAGCGCAAACTGCATGGGAGGTGCGCAGCTAGGGGACGTGGATCTTCCTTGGTATGTCACGGCGGAAACAACGTTTGAATCCGGCGGGTATACCTATGGCTTTGACGAGCGCGGTGCGGATGGGGACCGCTATGTGGTGATTGCATCAGCCTCGGGTGATGCCAAGGGCGGCGCGCGTTGGCTTGATAGCGCTCACATGGTAGAGGCATCGTCTGTCGTGCTGCGGGATGAGCAGGGGCCCTTGACCTCTCTGGCCTCCTTTTTGGGCGACATCGACTACCGACCGTTTTGGGTGTCCATAAAAACGAGCGGCCTTGCCCTGCTGATCTCCTTTGCGCTGGGCCTGTTTGCCGCGTGGAAGACCATGGGTACCTCGAGTCGCATCAAGGGCCTGCTCGACTCGGTCTTTACCATTCCCATGGTGCTGCCGCCCACGGTCTGCGGCTTTCTGCTCCTCATGTTGTTTGGCCGCTCGACCGGGGTCGGTCGGTGGCTTATCGCGCACGGCGTCTCGATCGTCTTTACGTGGCCGGCGGCGGTAATCTCTGCCGTGGTGGTGTCGTTCCCCCTGGTCTACCGTACGGCGCTCGGAGCCTTCGAGAGCCTCGACACGCAGATGCTCGATGCGGCGCGCACACTGGGCTGGTCAGAGCGTCGCATCTTTACCAAGCTTATGATGCCGCTCGGCTGGCCCTCGATTGCCGCCGGCACGGTGCTCGCCTTTGCCCGCGCGATGGGCGAGTTTGGCTGCACCCTGTTCTTTGCGGGCAACTACGCCGGTATTACGCAGACCATCCCCATCGCCATCTACTTTGAGTGGATGGGAGGCAACACGTCGGTGGCTCTCTTTTGGGTCGTCGTCGTGATCGTGTTCAGCTTCCTGGTCATCCTGTTCATCAACATGTACACCGCTCATTCGCAAAAGTATCGCGAGCGGGGCCTTTCCCGTGCGGAGCGCAAACGGGCCAAAGATCTCGCCGGACAGGGCGATTCGCTTGACCCGGCGGGCGGCGATGCCTTGCGTATCGATCGCGAGGCGCTGACTGAGCTTATGCGCGATGATGCGGCGCCGCAGGGAGGTCGATAGGTCATGTCACTCGTTTTGGATATCAAAAAGCACTATCCCGGGTTTATGCTCGACATGCAGCTTGAGGCCGGCGAGGAGCGTGTGGCGCTGCTCGGTGCCTCCGGATGTGGCAAGAGCTGCACCTTGCGCTGCATTGCCGGTGTGGAGACGCCCGACGAGGGCAAGATCGTCGTCAACGGCGTGACCTTTTTTGACTCTGCGGCGGGCATCAACCTGTCGCCCCAGGAGCGAAAATGCGCCCTGCTGTTCCAAAACTATCAGCTGTTTCCCAACATGACGGTGGCCGATAACGTATGTGCCGGCGTAAAGGACGCGGGCGACGCCGCGGCGCGCAAAAAGCTTGCCGAACGCTACCTGGGCATTTTTGGCCTGGCCTATTTTGCCGACCGCTATCCCGCGCGACTCTCGGGCGGTCAGCAGCAACGTGTGGCGCTTGCGCGCATGGTGGCGGCGCATCCGGGCATTTTTATGTTCGACGAGCCCATGAGCGCACTCGATGCGTATCTTAAGAGTGCCCTCGAACAGAACATGCTCGACCTGTTCGATGTGTGCAACCGTACCGTGCTCTACGTGAGCCACGACATCGACGAAGCATGCCGCCTCTGCCAGCGCATCTGCGTGATGCACGACGGGCATGTTGAGGAGATCGGCTCCGTCGAGGACGTGGTCCGCCGCCCGCAGACGCTGGCGGCGCTGCGCTTGACGGGCTGCAAGAACACAAGCCGGGCGCGCAAGATTGGGCCCCAGGAGATCGAGGCCCTCGATTGGGGCATGACCTTTAACGTGGGTCGCGCGGTTCCCGATAATGTGGCGTACCTGGGTATTCGCGCAAGCTACTTCCATGTTGACAACCGCGCGGAGCGGGGCCGTAACAGCTACGATTTGCACGTGGCCCGTGTGAGTGATTCACGCTTTGAGCGGCTGGTGCTCCTGGACGTGCCGCGTGCTGATGCGCCCACGCGTCTGCAGTGGAAGGTCAATAAGGTGGGCGTGCCTGTCGACGAGCTGCCGCAAGCAGGCGAGACGCTGCGCATGCACTTCGATGCGAGTAGGATCCATTTGGTTTGTCGATAGCGCCGGGTAATGCCGTCGGGGATATAAGCCTTGGCGGCTTTGTCTTGCCGCTCGCCGAATGAGGGATGACAAACTCTTATCAATCAAGATAAATATTTATTAAACTACGGCACACGACGCTGTCGTACGAATGTCAACGGTGTTCGCATGTTCGATGACCGTTGATATAGTTGACCTTATCTTGTAAAGGAGGGTGCGCACATGCCGCAGACGACATATATTCGCCGCGTTGCGGCGCGCGCCCTGTATATGGCTCGGAGCCGCATATGAGCAGGTATGTTCACGGCTCCGGGAGAGACGACGCACAACTAAATAATCAGCTGCAAAGCAGGTTCCCCAAAATTCCGGGTTTAGGCGCGGCTGGGTTTTCGCCATCCACCGTGCAGCAATACCGTAGCTATTCATTTTTGGTTCGAGAGGGGAACCGTCATGGCTGAAGAATTCGATTTCCATCCGATGTGGGAGAGCCTCGGCATGAATCTTGCCGACCACGACATGCTGCTGGGCGCCGTGGGCCAGATGTACGGGGACATGTTCCTGTCGCAGAACAACCGCCCCAAGTCAACGTCCTACCTGGATTTTGTCGCCACCAACATCCACAGCGGCCGTATTAAGGAGATGCTCGACAAGAAGGAGGCCGGCGAGGCCACCAAAATCGTGGGTTCGTTCTGCGTGTACGTGCCCGAGGAGATCGTACTTGCCTGTGACGGCATCCCCGTGGGCCTGTGCTCGGGTGCCGACTGGGCAACGGACAAGGTCGAGGAGCACTTGCCGCGCAACACCTGTCCGCTCATCAAGAGCTTTGCCGGCTTTAAGCTGGGCGAGGTCTGCCCCTACATTGAGTCGAGTGATCTGGTGGTGGGCGAGAACACCTGCGATGGCAAGAAGAAGGCCTACGAGTTCTTTGCCACGCAAAAGAACATGTACGTCATGGATATCCCCAACGTGCACGACGAGTCGACGCTCGTGACCTGGAAGGCCGAGGTTAAAAAGCTTGCCGCCAAGATCGAGGAAGAGTGCGGCGTCAAGATTACGCCCGAGCGCCTGAAGGCTGCCATCCACGCCGTCAACGAGAAGCGTCGCGCCCTGCAGCGTCTGGCTGCCACGCGCGCTGCCGATCCGGCGCCCATCAGCGGTCTCGACAGCCTGCTGACCGTTCAGGCCGCCTTTATGGACGATACGCCGCGTCTGACCGGAGCCATCAACGAGATGGCCGCCGAGTGCGAGCAGCGCGTTGAGGCCGGCGAGGGCGTGGCGCCCAAGGGGACCAAGCGCATCCTGTACACCGGCACGCCCATGGCCGTGCCCAACTGGAAGCTGTTCAACCTCATCGAGAAGGCCGGCGGCGTTGTGGTAGGCGAGGAGTCCTGCACGGGCTCGCGCTACTACAAGGACCTGGTCGACGAGTCCGGTGAGACGGTCGACGAGATGCTCGACGCCATCGCCGAGCGCTACTTTAAGATTAACTGCGCCGTCTTTACGCCCAACGATCAGCGTATGAAGGACATTGTCCAGATGGCCAAGGACTTGCATGCCGACGGCATCGTCGACGTGGCCCTGCAGTTCTGCACGCTCTACGAGATGGAGTCGTTTGCCGTGGAGAAGGCTGCCGAGGAGGCCGGCATTCCGTTTATGCACATCACGACCGACTACGCCGGCGAGGATGCAGGCCAACTGCAAACCAGGATTGAGGCTTTCTTGGAAACCATTTAGGACTATTCGTCCCGGCGGCTTCCCCAGGCACCCGATCTTGCCGTTCAAACCGTCGCTTGCGTACCAAAGTACGCGGCGCTCCTCTTTCGGGCCGATCTGCCGCACTTGGACAACCCTCGCTTTGTAAGGAATGTTCACAAAGTTGAAGTTTCCACCTGCATCTCTTCGCAGGCTTTCAGTATGAAAGGAGAGCTAGATGCGTGTTTCTTACGACTGGCTCAAGACCATGATCGATATTCCGGAGGATCCCAAGACCCTTTCGGACGAATATATCCGTACCGGCACCGAGGTCGAGGCGATCGACACCGTGGGCGAGTCCTTCGACCACGTGGTGACCGCCAAGGTGCTCACCAAGACCCCGCACCCCGATAGCGACCACATGTATGTGTGCTCGGTCGACGTGGGTGACAAGAACCTCGACGCCGACGGCAACCCCGCTCCGCTGCAGATCGTCTGCGGCGCGCAGAACTTCGAGGCCGGCGACCACATCGTCACGGCCATGATTGGCGCCGTGCTTCCCGGCGACGTTAAGATCAAGAAGAGCAAGCTTCGCGGCGTCGTGTCCATGGGCATGAACTGCTCCGCGCGCGAGCTCGGCCTGGGTGGCGACCACTCCGGCATCATGATCCTGCCCGAGGATACGCCCTGCGGCATGCCGTTTGCCGAGTACGTGGGCTCGAGCGACACCGTGCTCGACTGTGAGATCACGCCCAACCGTCCCGACTGCCTGTCCATGATCGGCATGGCCCGCGAGACCGGCGCCATCTTCGACCGCGATTTCCACGTTGAGCTGCCCGCTATCAAGGTCGAGACCGGCCGCGCGACCGACGACGAGCTTTCGGTCGAGATCGCCGACGAGGGCCTGTGCGACCGCTACGTTGCCCGCATCGTGCGCAACGTCAAGGTCGGCCCGTCGCCAGACTGGATGGTCAAGCGCCTCAACGCCCTGGGCGTGCGCCCGCACAACAACATCGTCGACATCACCAACTACATGATGATGCTCACCGGTCAGCCGCTGCACGCCTTTGACCTGGACACCTTTGCCGAGCGCGATGGCCACCGTCGTGTGGTGGTTCGTGCCGCCCAGCAGGACGAGAAGTTCACGACGCTCGACGGCGAGGAGCGCGTGCTCGACGCCGGCATGGGCCTCATCACCGACGGCGAGCGTCCCGTGGCGCTGGCCGGTGTCATGGGCGGCATGGATTCCGAGATCGAGGACGACACCGTCGACGTGATGGTCGAGAGCGCCTGCTTCAACGCCGGTCGCACCTCGCACACCAGCCGCGATCTGTCGCTGATCTCCGACGCCTCCATTCGCTTTGAGCGCCAGGTCGACGAGACCGGCTGCGTGGATGTCGCCAACGTTACCTGCGCGCTGATCGAGGAGATCGCCGGCGGCGAGGTCGCCCCCGGCTATGTGGACGTGTTCCCCGCGCCCAAGACCATCGACAGCATCAAGCTGCGCTTGGCCCGCGTGCACGCCATCTGCGGTGCCGACATCGAGCCCGACTTTATCGAGCGCTCGCTCACCCGCCTGGGCTGCACCGTCGAGCGCGACGGCGAGGACTTTATGGTCACGCCGCCGAGCTTCCGTCCCGACCTGCCGCGTGAGATCGACCTGATCGAGGAGGTCTTGCGCCTATGGGGCATGGGCCGCGTGACGGCGACCATTCCGGCTGCCAAGAACCACATCGGCGGTCTGACCCGCGAGCAGAAGCTCACTCGTAAGGTCGGCGAGATCCTGCGCGCCTGCGGCCTCAACGAGACCACGACTTTTGGCTTTGCCGCCCCGGGCGACCTGGAGAAGATCGGTATGTCCACCGAGGGTCGCGGTTGCCCCGTGGTGCTCATGAACCCGCTGGTAGCCGAGCAGACCGAGATGCGCCGCTCGCTGTTGCCAGGCCTGTTGCAGTCTGTGGCCTACAACGAGGCCCACGGCACGCCCAACGTGCATCTGTACGAGGTCGGCAGCTTGTTCCACGGTCGCGAGAACGCCAGCCTGCCCAAGGAGACCAAGTCCGTGGCGGGCGTGCTCTCGGGCCAGTGGAGCGAGCAGTCTTGGACCATGAAGTACCGCAAGCTGCGTTTCTTCTTTGGCAAGGGCATCGTTGAGGAGCTGCTTGCCCAGCTGCGCATCGAGAAGGTTCGCTTCCGTCCCGTCGAGGGCGAGAGCTATGCCTTCCTGCAACCTGGTCGTGCTGCCGAGGTACTCTCGGGCGGTACCGTGCTGGGCTGGGTTGGCGAGATTCACCCCGAGGCGCGCGAGACTATGGGCATTGATGAGGTCGTCGTTGCCTTTGAGCTCGACCTGGACAAGCTGATCAAGGGCGCCCGCAACCAGGAGAACTACCGTGAGTTCTCGCAGTACCCGGCCGTTGAGCACGACCTTGCTATCGTAGTCGACAACACTGTGACCTGCGAGGATCTTGAGCGTCGTATTACGAGTGCCGGCGGCAAGCTGCTCGAGGGCGTGCGCCTGTTCGATGTCTACCGCGATCCCATCCGTATCGGTGCGGGCAAGAAGTCCATGGCCTTTGCGCTTACGTATCGCTCCGACGACCATACGCTCACCAGCGAAGAGGTCGAAAAAGCGCACCAGAAGATCGTCACCAAGGTGTGCAAGGGCGTAAACGGCGAGGTCCGCGGCTAGGTCCTGCGCTGGGGTATGGGTCAGCGGTGGCTGCTGCCGAGTCCTACGTGACTGCTGTTTTCGGTATAAGGCACCGTTGAGCCTGCATATATGACACGCGCATTACATAACGGCGTGCTGCTTTGTCGGCAGTACGCCGTTTTGCTATGATAGCCCGCGGCGTGTTACGAATCTGACATTACGTAACACTGGAAAGGTGATTCAAGCGGCGTTGCAATTCCGTGCGCCGATAACCGGGAGGCGTACATGCACATTCCAGATAATTATCTGTCCCCGCAGACCGATGCCGTCATGGCGGTGGCGATGGTGCCCGTCTGGGCTCACTGTATCAAGAAGGTGCGCGCCACGCTCGATCGCGAGCACATGGCTTTCCTGGGCATCTGCGCCGCATTTTCCTTCTTGCTTATGATGTTCAACGTGCCGCTGCCCGGCGGCACCACTGGCCACGCCGTTGGTGGCGCACTCATCGCGCTGCTGCTGGGCCCCGAGGCCGCGGCTATCGCGGTTTCGGTCGCGCTGGCGCTGCAAGCGCTGCTGTTTGGCGACGGCGGCATCCTGTCCTTTGGCGCTAACTGCTTTAACATGGCCTTCGTGTTGCCGTTTGCCGCAGCCATCGTGTTCCGCGCGCTTAACAGCCGTTTGCACGACAAGAGCTGGGGCACTTCGGTTTCTGCCATCGTGAGCGGCTGGATCGGCTTGTGCGTGGCTGCCCTGTGCGCTGCCATCGAGTTTGGCATTCAGCCGATGCTCTTTACCAACGCTTCGGGCGCGCCGCTGTACTGCCCCTTCCCGCTGTCTATTGCTATTCCTGCCATGATGATCCCGCATATGCTGGTTGCCGGCGTGGTCGAGGGCGTGGCGACTGCCGCGATCTACGGCTTTATCAAGAAGACGGCGCCGGGCGTTATCGTCGGCCCCGAAGCCGCCGATGGACAGCTTGCCGGCGATGGTACTGCCAAGAAGACTTCCCTGGTCCCCACGCTCATCCTGGTCGCCGTGCTTGTCGTGGCCACACCGCTGGGCCTGCTGGCCACGGGTGACGCATGGGGCGAGTGGGACGCCGAGGGCGCCGCGACCGCCGTTCAGGAGGCTGGTGACGACAGTCTGCAGGCTTCGGTCGGCCTTGATACCCCGACCTTTGCCGACGCTCTGCCTACGGGTGATTACCTGCAGGCCTATTCCGAGGAGCAGGGTCTTGGCTTTGCCGGTCAGGCTGCCATGTATATCCTGTCCGGCGTGATTGGCGTGGCGGTGCTCACTATCGCATTCCGTCTGATCTCGCTGACGGTTAAGGAAAGCGGTGCTCATGGCAATAGCCGAGCTGCCTAGCTGGCTTGCAGCCGAGGAGCGATACGAGCCCGCGGGGGCTCGGCATCGTGTGATGCAAAAGAATGTCCTGCACCTGGCGAGCCTGCTTGAGCGGGTTCGCCTGGGTGGGGGCGCGCACGAGGGCGGGTCGATGGTCGACCGCGCCCTTTCTTGCGTTTCGGCTCCGGTGCGCCTGGTGGGGATATTCGTTTGCGTCCTGTGCGTGTGCCTGACACAAAGCCCGCTGTACCTCATGTTGATGGCGGCCATTGCGCTGGTGCTCGTTGCCGTGCGTCCCGTACGCGGGCTGCGCGCGACCTTTGTGCCGGCGCTTGGCGCCGCGGGGCTCGCAGTGGTTTTGGCGCTGCCTGCCCTGCTGCTGGGTGCTTCCGCTACGGGCGCCATGCTCAAGATTGCGCTCAAGACCTTCATTAATGTGTCGCTGGTGCTGGGCGTTTCGTGGACCCTCACGTGGAGCCGCATGTCGGCGGCGCTCAAGATGCTGCATCTACCCGACGAAGTTATCTTTACGTTTGATATGGCGCTCAAGCACATCGAGGTGCTGGGTCGTACGGCGCACGATCTGTGCGAATCGGTCATGCTGCGCAGCGTTGGCCGTGCGCCCGAGGGATTTTCGCGTACCGATTCGATCGCGGGTATCATGGGCATGACCTTTATCAAGGCGATGAAATGCAGCCGCGCGATGGACGAGGCTATGCTTTGCCGCGGCTTTGCCGGTGCGTATCCGGCTCCCGCGCGCGCCAGGTTTGGCTGGCGCGATGCGGCCTATGCGGCCGGCGTGGCGCTGCTGACAGTGTTGTGCGCCGTGCTGTAGGCGCTGCTGGTTCCGACTGGGGATGCAAATGGGGAAGGGCGACGTTTTGACGATCGATATGAATAGTGCGGCGGGCACGAACGGTGTGGGCGGCGCCGAGGTCGTTCCGCTCATCGAGCTGCGCGACGTGGTGTTCTCCTATGCGGGGCATACGGTTGTCGATGGCGTGTCGCTGCAGGTCGATCGTGGTGAACTCGTTGCCCTGCTCGGTCCCAACGGCTGCGGCAAGACGACGATTATGCGTCTTATTAACGGCCTTGAACTCGCGGACGCAGGGGCATACCTGTTTGACGGGTGTATGGTCGATGCGGCATATCTCAAGGATTCCGCGACGGCCCAGCGGTTCCATCAGCGCGTGGGCTTTGTGTTCCAGAATGCCGACGCCCAGTTGTTCTGCGCTACGGTGGGTGAGGAAGTTGCTTTTGGTCCCGCGCAGATGGGGCTGCCGGCAGACGAGCTCGACCGTCGCGTGCACGATGCCATAGAACTGTTTCAAGTTGCCGACCTGGTCGATGCCTCGCCCTATCAGCTTTCGGGTGGGCAAAAGAAGCGTGTGGCGCTGGCGGCAGTCGTATCGATGAACCCCGATATCTTGGTTCTCGACGAACCTACTAATGGGCTCGACGAGGATTCATGCGACATCGTGGTCAATTTCTTGCTGGCTTATGTCGCGGCGGGTAAGACGGTCTTGATGAGCACGCATCACCAGGATTTGGTGCGACGCCTGGGTGCCCGTGCAATCTATATCGATCGATATCACCATGTGGTCGAGACGCCTTCGCCGTCGTATGGAACCGAAAGCGGTACTACGGACTAGTTGCTGCGTAGAGCGTGCGTAGCCGCCCGCGCGGCTTTGCCGTGATGGTATAGTTATCCAGGTTTTTTATGGGGGTGGCTATGCCAAGTTGGAACATTCATATCGCTCAGACGGAGCGTTTGCTGGAGCGCACCGGTGCACTTGCCAATAGCGTGCGCGACCGCAATGCCTTTTTGTTTGGCTGCGTGGTTCCGGATATCTTCGTGGGCTATATGGTCCCTGGCATCGCCGATCCCATCCCGTACCGCATTACGCACTTTGCAAAGCCCGAGCCTATCCCTAAGCCTCGTGAGCATGAGTTCTGGGATACCTATGTGGCACCGTTGCTTAAAAGTTCGCCCACCGGTGCGCCAGCCGCGGCTACCTCGATTGTCGAGGAGCGCGAGCGACTGAATCGCGTGCACTATCCCCAGCGCTACAGGGATGCCGAGCCGGTTGCCGGTCCCGGTGCTAGCGAGCTTTCGCTCGCGCCCGATGACGTGGCGCAGTCGCTGCTCGATCTGACGCTGGGCGTTTGGTCTCACCTCGTGGCCGATACCGTATGGAATACGCGCGTGAATCAGTACCTGGAGGCGCACGGCGGCAAGCCGTGCGAGGAGTTCCGCATTAAAAAGCAAGGCGACTTTGACTGGTTTGGCAAGACGCTCGGCATTGTTTCGATTCCGCGCGCGACCGATCGCCTGTATGCTGCGGCGACGCGTTTTGGGCAGTATCCCATCCATAAGGAGTATGTGCTCAAGACCATCGGCGTTATGCACGAGATCGTGCGAGAAAACCCCGGTGAGCCCGACCATCCGCCATACCGCCTGCTGACCGAGGAGTTCTTCGACGCGACGTTTACCGAGGTGATCGAGCTGACCGAGGCGGGCTTTGCGGCTCGCGTTGCCGCTTCTGACGTCCCCGCAGTCCCTCTGATCGCTAGCTGCTAGCCGGCCGGCCCGGCAGTGAATAGCTCAACCCAATCGACAAGTAGCTCTTGCCGTAAGGTATCTTCGGCAATGCGCTCCTGTTTGGTCTTTGGGATGTGGGGAAGCCCGGCCTTTTTATGGATGAGCTCGGCTATGTGGTCGAAGCTCTTCTTCTCCTTGATCTGGTCATAGGTAATTTGGATGACGTCGTAGCCCATGCTTGTGAGTGCGGTGGCGCGCTCGGCATCGGAGAGGCTCGCGGCTTCGCTGTCGTGGGCAGAGCGGCCTTGGCATTCCAGAATGACGCCCATGCTGTCGGTGGCGCTTTCGATGAGGATATCGGCGTAGCAGCAGGTTTTGTCATACAGCGAACGTGCGGCTTCACTGAGCGGGATGCGCGCGTTGTTGGCGATCTCGATGCCCTGACCGCCCTCGTCGCGGGGGAGCGAGATAAGCATGGAGGTCTGTACTTCGAAGGGCGAGGCGGCCTGCCCCGTCATGTGCTCGGCCGCCCAGCGCAGTTGTTTGACGCCGCGCAGGCCTGCGGCTTGCTTGGCGAACGCGGCGATATCCGTTGCGGTAAGAAGCGGCGTGCGCTTCCACAAGTTGGTGTCATTGCCCTTGGTGTCGTTAACTCGCTCCCACCCGCAGTTGGGTGGAATGAACTTAAGCGAAATAGCTTCATCGAGTTGTTGTTGCGTTCGCTCGCAGGGCTTAAACACTGCAAAGGAGCCGCACATCTCGTAGCAAGCCATGAGTAACTGGTTGCGTGAAACCTGCGTAGCAAGGTTGAGCAGCGTGAACTCCGGTGACGTGACATCAAACCCATGTTCAGTCTGCCTAAACGACCCCGGAGGTGGTTCTTGGGTCAGGAGGTGCGATTTAAACAGGCTTCGCGACCCGGATTGTGCCCGAGTGAATACAAGCCTGTGAAGTGGTGCGTGAAGCAGGTCTTTTACAACTGCATGACTTCCGAGGCCACAACATCTGCGATCCATATTGCCAAGGCTAATGGCGGGGTAAAGGCCTAATACCTGCGGCGGGATGCGGTAGTAGTTAAAGGCGGATTGCCCACAAAGCGTCAGGTCCATAATGCCCTCCTGGCCGAAATCATCTCTTTGAAGCGAGTGATGCCAGCGTCAATCCGGAAGTATGCGGCAAAATCTGAACCCTATGAGCGGACCTGGCTTTTGAGGCTAGTTTATCAGGCATTTTGTTGCGAAAAAACAGGGTGTGCTCGGAGGTTCCAGAATTTGCCGCATACTTCCGAAAACCAGGTCGATTTGGTTCTTGCTAAAACGATTTATCAGCCCTGTGTGAGGTGTGGGTTTGCCACCGGGCGAACACTTTTAGCGCTTGGGGCTTTATTTTTTGGGCCTCGGAGGGCGGATTTCGCGCTTTTGGTAATGAAATGGGTGCGTGCCATGTCGTGCGGTAGGCATCGGTGCACAGAAAAAGGGCCCGAAAGGCAATGCCTTCCGGGCCCTTTGCAATGCAAATATGCTTGCAAGTACGATTTAGCGCACCTGAGCGACGTAAGCGACGTTGGTCGAGGAGACCTTATCTTCGAGCTGGACGCTCATGCGGGGATCGCCGGCGGTAGCGACGGTCAGATCGCCGGCCTCGACGTAGCCGAGCTCCTTAGCGGTCTCGATCGCCTTGACGATCGTGCCGTTGACGGTGCCCTGAGTAATCTCGGCTTGGTGCGGGATAACGCCCCAGTACATGATCATCTGCTGGACGGCCCACTCGTGGCGGGAGAACGCGCAGATCGGCATGTTGGGACGGAAGTGCGAGATCAGGCGGGCGGTACGACCGGTGGTCGTCGGCACGGTGATGCACTTGGCGCCAACGGTGGTGGCCATGTTCACAGCGGACATACCCACAACGTTGTTGACGACGCGGGTGCCGTGAGCGTCAGCCGGAACCTCGAGCGGAGCGTGAGCCGGGAGGTACTTCTCGGTCTCGAGAGCAATGCTGGCCTGCATCTTGACGGCCTCAACCGGGTACTTACCGGCAGCGGACTCGCCGGACAGCATGACGGCATCGGTGCCGTCGTAAATGGCGTTAGCAACGTCGGCAACCTCGGCGCGCGTCGGGCGCGGGTTCTGCTGCATGGAGTCGAGCATCTGCGTAGCGGTGATAACGGGCTTGTAGGCCGCGTTGCACTTGGCGATGATCTCCTTCTGGATGTGGGGAACGAGCTCGGGCTTGATCTCGATGCCCAGGTCGCCACGGGCAACCATGATGCCGTCGGAAGCCTCGAGGATCTCGTCGAAGTTCTCGACGCCCAGGGCACACTCGATCTTCGGGAAGATCGTGACGTGCTCGCCACCGTTCTCGCGGCAAAGCTTGCGGATGCCGCGGACGGACTCGCCGTCACGGATGAAGGAAGCGGCGATGTAGTCGATGTTCTCGGTCAGGCCAAAGAGGATGTCCTGACGATCGCGCTCGGTGATGGCGGGCAGCGAGATGTTGACGTTGGGCATGTTGACGCCCTTGCGCTCGCCGATCAGGCCGTCGTTCTTGACGACGCAGGTCATGTCCTGGCCGTCGACGGACTCGACCTCGAGGGCAACCAGGCCGTCATCGATCAGGATGAGGGAGCCCTTCTCGACCTCGGAGGGCAGGGCCAGGTAGTCGAGGGAGATGTGCTCAGCGGTGCCGTGGAAATCCTCGGACGTGGGCTGAGCAGTGACGACGATCTTGTCGCCGGTCTTGACGGCAACCTTCTTGCCGTCGACCAGAAGGCCGGTGCGGACCTCGGGGCCCTTGGTGTCGAGCAGGATGCCGACGGGCAGACCGAGCTCCTTGGAAATACGACGGACGCGCTCGATGCGACCGTGGTGCTCGTCGTAGGATCCGTGCGAGAAGTTAAAACGGGCGACGTTCATGCCCGCCTTGATCATCTCGCGGATGGTCTCGTCGCTATCGCAGGCGGGACCCATGGTGCATACAATCTTGGTGCGCTTGTACATTCAGACCTCCATCTGACATCGTCTTGCGCTGATAGATAAACCATAAGAAATAAAACTGAGATGATTATAACGAAATGACGACCGAATACCCCAAAAAATCGACCGTATGCCGAATTAGAAGTTCATTTTTTGCGAATAAACGGTATATGCAAAAACTTTACCAACCGTTCTAACCGCTGCTATCTGGGCGATATTTCAGTTTGATGATGCACCGAAGAAAAAACGTTTTATCAATGTCGAACATCATACGGTCTGCATCGTTGCACTCGAGCCGTGTTTCCAATTGGAATGTTTTGGCTAGACGCGCCGCTTTGGGGTACCATAGCTCCACTATCAACTGCCGCTCAGCACGGCAGCCTTGATGAGCCCTTGCCCTTCTCCTGGGAATTATGATCGGGCATCAATCTGCTGAGTGGCCCGAATCCCAGGAGGGGACTCTATATGCAAAAGGAATACCTGTCCGCCGCGGCGGAGGTACTCAGCGACCAAGGTGTCGATGAGAACCTCGGCCTGAGCAACGACGAGGCGTCGTCGCGCCTCGCCAAGACAGGCCCTAACAAGCTCGAGGAAGCCGAGAAGACCCCGTTGTGGAAGCGCTTCTTTGAGCAGATGGCCGACCCCATGGTCATCATGCTGATTGTTGCCGCCGCCATCAGTGCGCTCACGGGTGTGGTCAAGGGCGAGCCCGACTTTGCCGACGTCGCCATCATCATGTTCGTCGTTATCGTCAACTCGGTGCTGGGCGTGGTTCAGGAGGCCAAGAGCGAGGAAGCTCTCGAGGCCCTGCAGGAGATGAGCGCCGCGCAGTCCAAGGTTCTGCGCGACGGCAAGCTCGTGCACCTGCCGAGTGCCGAGCTCGTGCCTGGTGACGTGATCATGCTCGAGGCGGGCGACTCCGTCCCGGCCGACTGCCGCGTGCTCGAGAGCGCCACGATGAAGATCGAGGAGGCCGCCCTTACCGGCGAGTCCGTGCCCGTCGAGAAGCATGCCAACGTGATCGAGCTCGCCGCCGGCACCGACGACGTGCCGCTCGGCGACCGCAAGAACATGTGCTACATGGGCTCCACCGTGGTGTACGGCCGTGGCCGCGCCGTCGTAGTCGGTACCGGCATGAACACCGAGATGGGTAAGATCGCCGGCGCCCTGGCCGAGGCCAAGGAAGAGCTCACGCCGCTGCAGGTGAAGCTTGCCGAGCTCAGCCGCATCCTCACCATCATGGTTATCGTCATCTGCGTCGTCATCTTTGGCGTCGACATCATCCGCCACGGCGTGGGCAACGTCCTTACCGATCCGACCGCCCTGCTCGATACCTTTATGGTCGCTGTCTCGCTTGCCGTCGCCGCCATCCCCGAGGGCCTAGTTGCCGTCGTGACTATCGTGCTGTCGCTTGGCGTGACCAAGATGGCCAAGCGCCAGGCGATTATCCGCAAGCTCTCTGCCGTCGAGACCCTTGGCTGCACGCAGACCATCTGCTCCGACAAGACCGGTACCCTCACCCAAAACAAGATGACCGTCGTCAAGCACGAGCTCGCTGCGCCTAAGGAGAAGTTCCTGGCCGGCATGGCGCTGTGCTCCGACGCCCAGTGGGACGAGGAGCTGGGCGAGGCCGTGGGCGAGCCGACCGAGTGCGCGCTCGTCAACGATGCCGGCAAGGCTGGTCTCACTGGCCTGACTGCCGAGCATCCGCGTGTGGGTGAGGCCCCGTTCGACTCTGGTCGCAAGATGATGTCCGTGGTCGTCGAGACCCTGGACGGCGAGTATGAGCAGTACACCAAGGGCGCGCCCGACGTGGTGATCGGCCTGTGCACCCATATCTACGAGGGCGACAAGGTCGTTCCGCTGACCGAGGAGCGTCGCGCCGAGCTCGTGGCCGCTAACAAGGCCATGGCCGACGAGGCCCTGCGCGTACTGGCGCTGGCAAGCCGCACCTACACCGAGGTCCCGGGCGATTGCAGCCCCGCCGCGCTCGAGCATGACCTGGTCTTCTGCGGCCTGTCCGGCATGATTGACCCGGTCCGCCCCGAGGTCGCCGACGCCATCCGCGAGGCCCACGACGCCGGTATCCGCACCGTCATGATCACGGGCGACCACATCGACACCGCCGTGGCCATCGCCAAGCAGCTGGGCATCGTCACCGACCGCAGCCAGGCCATCACTGGTGCCGACCTCGACCGCATGAGCGACGAGGAACTCGACGCGCACATCGAGGACTATGGCGTGTACGCTCGCGTTCAGCCCGAGCACAAGACGCGCATCGTCGAGGCCTGGAAGTCGCGTGACCAGATCGTGGCCATGACGGGCGACGGCGTCAACGACGCCCCGTCCATCAAGCGCGCCGACATCGGCGTCGGTATGGGCATCACCGGTACCGACGTCACCAAGAACGTCGCCGACATGGTGCTTGCCGACGACAACTTCGCCACCATCATCGGCGCCTGCGAAGAGGGCCGTCGCATCTACGACAACATCCGCAAGGTCATCCAGTTCCTGCTTTCGGCCAACCTTGCCGAGGTCTTCTCGGTGTTCATCGCCACGCTCATCGGCTTTACCATCTTCCAGCCGGTGCAGCTGCTGTGGGTGAACCTGGTCACCGACTGCTTCCCCGCGCTCGCATTGGGCATGGAGGACGCCGAGGGCGACATCATGAAGCGCAAGCCGCGCAACGCCAAGGACGGCGTCTTTGCCGGACATATGGGCTTGGACTGCGTGGTCCAGGGCCTGATCATTACCGTGCTGGTGCTGGCGAGCTTCTTTGTGGGCGTGTACTTTGACATGGGCTACATCCATATCTCCGATATGATCGCCGGCAACGCCGACGAGGAAGGCGTGATGATGGCCTTCATCACGCTCAACATGGTCGAGATCTTCCACTGTTTCAATATGCGCAGCCGCCGCGCGTCGCTGTTCACCATGAAGAAGCAGAACAAGTGGCTGTGGGCCTCGGCTGCGCTGGCGCTGGTGCTGACGGTGATCGTGACCGTGCAGCCGACGCTTGCCGAGATGTTCTTTGGCCCTGTGACGCTTGAGCTCAAGGGCGTTATCGCCGCGCTGGGCTTGGCTTTCCTGATCATTCCGCTGATGGAGATCTACAAGGCGATCATGCGCGCGGTCGAGAAGGAGTAACGTACCTGTCCGGGCCCGCCCCTGCGTGTTTTCTTCTTCGCTGGTCCTCGCGCTTCGCGCTGCGGGATCGCTCAGAAGAAACCCCTCCCGGCGGACGGGCCTTTGGATAGTCTCTCGGGACCATAAGCTGAGGGAAAGTGTGTGAGCCGGTCGAGCATATGCTCGACCGGCTCTTTTTGTGGGTAAAATACCTGCTCAGTTGTGTGTTTGGTTGCTGGGAGGCGCTTGTGGGCAAGGCTAAGGCTAAGGCGAAGAAAAAGACGACGGGGGCGCGGGCTAAGCGTGATCGTCGTCGAAAGCTTGCGACCGAAGCGCCCGCGTCTGCCGAGGAGTTGCTGGCGAGTGTGCCGGGGCTCGATGCGCTGCAGGATGTTCCGGCGTTTGATGACCTGCCGGTCGATGCTGCCCAGCAGGCTGCCTTCGATGACTTTTGCGCACAGGCCGAGGAGCCCGAACAGATGCAACTTGGTGCCGTGGTGCGCCTGGACCGCGGGTTTCCGCTGGTGGCGACTGCCGATGACACATTTCGCGCCGAGCACGCCGTAGGGTTTGCCAAGGCGCGTGGCGAGGACGAAGTCCTGCTGCCCGCCGTGGGCGATCGCGTGGCGGTGCGTCGTGCTCCCGGGCACGACATGGGCGTGATCGAGTGTGTACTGCCGCGCCGTACGAGCTTTGAGCGTTGGCGCGGCCGTGCCCGCGGCGAGCGCCAGGTGCTTTGCTCCAACGTTGACAGCGTACTGATCGTGCAGGCGCTCGGCGCCGGCGAGGTACTGCTCGACCGCGTGGCGCGTTCGCTGGTGTTGGCGCTCGACTGCGATGCCGAGCCGGTGGTAGTGCTCACCAAAGCTGACCGTTGCGATGCCGAGGAGCTCGAGCGCGATCTGGACCGCGTGCGCTGCCTGGTGGGTCCGGACGTGCGCGTAATCGTGACGTCCTCTGCCGAGGGCCGCGGCCTGGACGAGGTACGCGCCTGCGTGCCCGCCGGGAGCTGTGCCATGATTTTGGGCGAATCGGGTGCCGGCAAGTCGACGCTGCTCAATGCGCTGCTGGGCCACGATGCGTTGGCGACCGGCGGTGTGCGCGAACGCGACGACCAGGGCCGTCACACTACCGTCGCGCGCGTGATGGTGGCGCTACCGGGCGACGCCGGCGTGATCGCCGATGCCCCGGGCCTACGCAGCCTACCGCTCGTGGGTCACGAGCGGGGTCTGGCGCGCGCCTTCCCCGAGATTGTCGAGGCATCGCGTGCGTGCCGGTTTGGCGATTGCACGCATACCCATGAGCCGGGTTGTGCCGTTCGCGAGGCCGAGGACGCCGGGCAGATCGACAGCCTGCGTTTGGAAACGTTCCAAAACTTGGCGTCATCCATGCGCGTGAGTGCTCAAATGCTCGATCCCGATGTCCATCTGTAATTGATTTTTCCTATGACAGCCGTCTCCCAACTGTTCGGGAGACGGCTTTTTTGCTGCGGAAAAGCCTCGAAACATGCAGTTTGCTGACGTACTGACCAAAACCTTGCCACGAGCTTGACGGGCTGGTCAGCTTTTGGTCGGCGATTGGTTTGACATCGAAAACCAAAATCGCAATTGCGCCGCTTTGCACTTTGACCGCCCAGACAATGGTGGTACGGGCATTCGCCCGGCACTGCCATGAGAGGAGCGGCCGTGAACAAGAGCAAACGCATCGCCATCAGTCTGGTCGCGGGCGTGCTCGCTGCTCTGCTCTGCATGGTTTACGGCTCGTCGATCCGCTCGCAAGCCGAACAGGTCCAGGCTGAGACCTTGGCCAAGTACGGTGGCGATCGCGTCGAGGTATGCGTCGCGGCGCGCGATATCGATGTGGGCGAGACCCTCGATGAGACCAATGTCATAACCCAGGAATGGCTGACGAGCCTGTTGCCGCGTGACGCGGCGACCGAGCTGCGCCAGGTGCGCGGCGACGTGACGACTTCGCGTATTCCCAAAAACGCCGTGATCTGCAATGTCTACACCAAGGCCGAGAGTCACAAGCTCGAGGTGCCTAAGGGCAAGGTCGCCGTTTCGGTGGCGGTCGATGCCGAGCACTCGGTCGGCGGTGCTGCGGGCGTGGGCAGCTACGTGGATGTGTATGTGCAAAAAGACGGCGTAACCGATCGGTTGTGCGGCGCGTGCGTGATCGATACCAGTGAAGATTCCGGTGCCACGCGCGAGGGCAAGATCGAATGGGTGACGCTGGCGGCTGACCCCGAAGACGTCAAGGAACTGCTGGGGGCATCGGGCAAGGGAACGGTCAGCTTGACGATTCCCTCCACGGCGCGCGGCAAAAAGAGCGGAGGCGACGAGTGATGAAGGCGATCTGGCTTGCGTGCTGCGCGTGCGGCGATTACGGGCTGTTGCAGCGGGAAGTCGAGGGCCGTGATACGGGTGCACAGGTGCTTCGCGTGGGTGACCTGGACGGGCTGGTTTCCATGGCGCGGGCGTTTCCGTCGCGCCGCGGGGCTGCCATCATCGCGGCGTCTCTGTTTGATACCGAAGATGTGCGCAAGACTGTTGCGCGCCTGACGGCCGAAGGCCGCGTGAGTCGCGTGGTCGTGTTGATAGAAGCACTCGATCCGTCGGATATCGAGGGGCTGTTTCGCGCAGGGGCGACCGAGGTCATCGCTGCGCACAGTATATGCGGCAACGGGCGCGCGGGCGAGGGAGCGGTTGATTCCGATCGGTGCATGACGATTGAGCCCGATGCTTTTGTTGATAGGGAACCCGGGGCGCCTCGCGCTACAAGAGGCCCGCGTGTTGATGATTATGGAAAAGCGGAAGCCGAGCATGGTCGGCGCCCCCGGAACCCCCTTGTATACGATGACGCTGGAGGGCCGGCGCAGCATGCTGGCGACTCCCCGGCTGTAGATTTGGGATACGTGCACGGCGTGAATCTGGCGGATGAACTCGACGAAGTTGAGGGCTTTGCCGGGTGCGGCGAGTTGTCGCTGATGCAGCATGAGCAGATTGTGCAGAACGAGCCTGCCTCGCAGACCGAACAAGCTGCCATGCCGGCTTGGACGCAGCGTGTGGTTGCGGCGGGGGAGACGGGGACGCTGCCGCCGACGCCCGCCCCGCCACCTCCGATGCCGCCGGCAGACGCTGCCGCTTCGCCGCACCGAGCTCCGGTCATCTGCGCCATTTCGGGTTCGGGCGGTTGCGGCAAGTCGACGATCGTTGCCACCATGGCACACACATCGTCGCTGTTGGGCTTGCGTGCCGCCGTGCTCGACCTGGACCTGATGTTTGGAAACCTTTACGACTTGTTAGGCGTCGATGCTCCGCGCGATATGGCGGCACTTATCGAGCCGTCGGCGGCGGGCGTCCTCGCCGAGCCAGATATCGTAGCCGCATCGATGCGCGTGGCGCCGGGCGTTACGCTCTGGGGTCCCGTCGCGGCGCCCGAGCAAGCCGAGCTCATGGCACGTCCGGTGGAGCTACTGCTTGATGTTCTGCGTCGCGAATCCGACGTGGTCTTTGTCGACACCTCGGTCTTTTGGGGTGATGCCGTGGCGGCTGCGGTGGCGGCGAGCGACCGCTGCCTGGTCGTTGGCGATGCGGCGGTGTCGTCCGCGACATCGGCGTCGCGCGTCATTGAACTGGCAAGTCGAGTGGGTGTGCCGCGCACGCGCATGAGCGCCGTGTTCAACCGGTTCGGTGCGCGCGGGGCAGACGAGGACGTCGCCATGCGCTTTGAGATTGCCTGTGCGTTGAGCTCCAAGATTCGTATCGCCGATGGCGGGCAGGATCTCGCCGCGCTCATGGCGTTTGGACGCGCTGACGAGGCAGTGGGGCAGACCAGCGCTTTTGCGACCAGCGTGCGCGAGGCTACGCGCGAGATGCTCGTGGAACTGGGGTGCGCCGTCGGCCCTTGGAGCGATATGGTCGCCGACCGTGCAACGCGTACCGAGCGCCCGCGTATCCGCCTTCCCTGGTCGCGCGAGGGTGATCAGCGATGAGTCTGCAAACGAGGATTAAGGCTGCCGGCGCTGCAGCGGCGGCAGCGCCTGTAGATGCGGGGCGTCGCCGCGCGGTGAAACGACGCACCAAGCGCGCCGTGATGGACCGCATGGGTTACGACGAAGTGGCGCGTATCAGCGCCTATATCGACCCGGCACTTGCCCGCTCGGAATTGCGTCCCGCGGTGGAGGCGGCGCTCAATGTTGAGGAACCGACCGATCTCGCGACGCCCGAGCGCGAGACCATCATCGACGAGATTTTGGATGACGTGGTGGGCTTGGGGCCGTTGCAGCCGCTCATCGAGGACGACACCGTTACCGAGATCATGATCAACGGCTGCCGCTCGGCTTTCTTTGAACGCGGCGGCGTCTTGTACCCCATCGAGCATGCGTTTGAGGATGATGAGCAGATCCGTGTGCTTATCGACCGCATCATCTCGCCACTTGGCCGCCGTATCGACGAACGCAGCCCCATCGTCAACGCCCGCCTCAAAACGGGCTATCGCGTCAACGCGGTGATTCCGCCTGTGGCGATTGACGGACCGATTCTCACCATCCGAAAGTTCTCGGACCGCATCTGCTCACTGGACGAGCTTGTGGGGCTGGGGTCGCTGCCGCTTTGGTATGCGCAGCTGCTGTCGTGCGCGGTGTCGCTGCGACAGGACCTGGCGGTTGCGGGAGGCACGGGATCTGGTAAGACCACCCTGCTCAACGCGTTGTCATGCGAGATTTCCACCGGCGAGCGCATCGTGACGATCGAGGACTCTGCCGAGCTCAAGTTTGCGCATCATCCGCACGTGGTGCGCCTAGAGGCGCGCGAGGCTTCAATTGAGGGTGAGGGTGCGGTGACGATTCGCGACCTAGTAACTAATGCCCTGCGCATGCGCCCCGACCGCATCGTGGTGGGCGAGGTGCGTGGTGCCGAGTGCTGCGACATGTTGCAGGCCATGAACACGGGCCACGACGGGTCGCTCACCACACTTCATGCGGGCTCAGAACAGGAGACCGTGGTGCGTCTGACGTTGCTTGCACGTTATGGCATCGATCTGCCGAGCGAGCTCATCGAGGAGCAGATTGCCATGGCGCTCGACGGCATCGTGATGTCTGAGCGCCACGCCGATGGCAGGCGTTTCGTCTCCTCGTATTCGGGAGTGCGTCGCGCCGCGTCGGGCGGCGTAGAGCTCGAGCGCTATGTGACTTTCGATGCCGCCGAGCGCACCTGGACGCTTGACCGCGAGCCGCCGTTTATCGCAGAAGGCCTGCGGTCGGGGACGCTCACACAAGAGGAGGTGGACGAATGGAGGTCGCTGTGCCCCTCGTCGTAGGGGGTTTAGCAGCGTTTTCTGTCGCGACGGCGTGCGGGGCGGAACCTCGTGTGCCGCAGATACCGCCGGCGGAGCTGGCGCGTCAGGTGCTCGAGACGGTGGCAGAGAAACTGCCGCGTGAGCTGGTGGAAAACGATCTGCTGAAAAAGATCGCCCGTTCGTGGGCATCGCTGGCTCCGGCGCATCGCCTTGGCCTCGTGATCGAGGATGCTTCGGGGCGTTTGGCGTTTCTGCTGCTATCGAGCGGTGTCTGCTGCGTTTTACTAACGATGGTGTCGTTATCGCCCCTCGGATTTGCCTTGGGACTTGTTGCTCCGATTGCCGTTGGCGCCGCTCGGGATGGCTTTGAGAGCCGGCGCGAGCAACACGATGCAGAAGAGGCCATGCCCGAGGCGTTTACCGCACTTTCCATGTCGCTTGCCTCGGGACATTCGCTGGCCCAGGGCATGCGCTTTGTGGGCGCTCATGCGCAAGAGCCGGTGCATACCGAGTTTTTGCGGGTGGCGGCGGCGATCGATTGCGGCATCTCGGCGACCGACGCGCTCGATGACTTGCTCGTGCGCATCGACGCCCCCGGCCTTTCGCTTGTGACCTTGGCGCTTAAGGTGTCTCAGCGCACCGGTGCTCCGCTTGCCGACTTACTGTCCGAGGCGTCGAGCATGGTGGGGGAGCGCATTGAGCTCAAGCGCCGCCTGGATGTTAAGACGTCGCAGGCTCGCATGTCTGCGCATATGGTCGCGGCGATGCCGGCGGGCATGTGCGCGGTGTTGGCGCTGCTTTCGGCAGATTTTCGTCGCGGTCTTGCGACGCCTGCCGGCGCGGGCGCTGTGGTGCTGGGTCTTGCCCTCAACGCCGTTGCCCTGGTGGTTATCCGGCGCATTATGCGGGTGGAGCTATGAGCGCCCCGGTTGCAGTTGCGGCTTGCCTGTGCGCCCTGAGTGTATTTGTCGCGACGGGTTTGGATCGGGCGGATGCACGCAAGATCGCAGGGGCCTGCAAGCGCGAGGCGGTGCTGGTCGCTGCCGCGGGTCGCTCGGTGGTCGATGCTTTTACCGCGCGAGTGAAGGGCGCGGTTGGAGTGGGCGGCCCGGCGCGAGTGTCGCTCGGCGAAGTGTCCGAGATGATCGATGTTGTGCGCTTGGGTCTTTCGGCCGGCCTTTCGTTTGATGCGGCGCTTGAGATTTTCTGCGCCAACCGCCGGTCGGTGCTGGCTCTTCGCCTTGAGCGGGCCTGCATGGCGTGGCAGGTGGGCGTGGGTACGCGTGAGGACGAGTTGTTGGCCGCCGCGCGCGACCTGGACGTGCGAGCGCTCGAGACCTTTGCCATCACGGTGGGGCAGGCACTCGCCCTGGGTGCCCCACTTTCCGAGACGCTGGCCGCTCAAAGTCGCGAGATCCGTGCGGCTCATCGCGCCGCGGTCGAGCACGAGATTGAGCGTGCGCCCGTCAAGCTGCTGATTCCCACCGGCACGCTCATCTTGCCGGCGTTGCTTCTGTCCATATTGGGCCCGCTGCTGGGAGCAGGCGGGATGATGTAGGGAGGAATACATGAACACGATGACTGACGCTGCTGGCAAGGTCCAGGGCTGGGCGTTTTGCCGGGCGGCACATGTTCGTCAACGCGCCAAGGAGCTACTGCAGGAGGAGAGTGCACAGGGTACCACCGAGTATGCCATCTTGGTCGGCGTGCTCGTGGTGATCGCGATTATCGCCATCGTCGCATTTAAGGGCAAGGTTAAAGAGCTATGGGATGCGATCAGCGAGGGCATCAACAGCCTGTAGAGGGCGAGCGCCCCATCGGGGTGCTGCTGGTGTTTGCTTGCCTGACCGTGGCGATAGCGGCGGTGCTTTGGGGGCTTAACGCCGCGCGGCAGCAGCGTCCTGGGGCCGCCTTCGATTCGGGCTCAGATTCGGCGGTGGCGTCTCAAAAAGATGAGATGCGAGATGCGGACGATTCGGATGTCGCTGTCACGGCGCAAACCTTTCTGCGGACGCTCGACAAGCGGTCTGGCACTGCGACGGATTTGCCTGAGGACAACGCGATTGCGGTCCGGCTTGCATGGTCCGAGGACCGACCGATGACCGAGGCAGCGGCGGATATGTTACGCGCCTACCGCGAGGTGCCAACGGCCCAGCTCACCCTGAGCGGCTATCTCGATATTAAGGGCAACGTATGGGGCGCCATCGTGCGCGATGGGCGCGGCTGGGTCGATATGGTGACGGTTGCCGCGGATACCGGCGATGCTTCGTGTCGTCTGCGCGCGGTGCGCCTGGTCCCGCAAACAATAAGCTCAAAGGAGGGATCGTGAAATGCATGGCGTTCTGCGTGAAGAGGTTGCCCAAGCGACTGTGGAATACGCCATCGTCACGGTGGCGCTGCTATCGATCGTGCTGGCGATTGCGGGACTTTGGCGTGCTGGCACCGATGGACGCTTGGCGGCGCTGGTTGAGCGGGCGGCATCCCATGGCGTTGCCTCGACGTCGGTTATCGACGCCGCTGCGGGCGCTAAGGACATCGCGTTGTATTGATATCGCACGCGAGGACCGGGCGCAGTCTACGGTCGAGGCCGCTTTTTTGCTGCCGACGTTTCTGACGCTCATCCTTCTCGCACTGCAACCGGTGTGCCTGCTTTATACGCGCGCGGTCATGGAGTCTGCCGCCGCCGAGACCGCGCGGCTCATGACCACGACGACGGCGGAGGACGACGATCTTAAGGAGTTCACCCGCCGCCGGCTTGCCGCAGTGCCCAACGTTTCGATCTTTCATGCCGGCGGGCCGTTGTCGTGGGATATCGAGCTTGGCCGGGCCGGTGCGGGTGGCGTCTCGTCCGTGTCCGTTTCCGGCGAGGTCAAGCCGTTGCCTGTGATCGGTGCGTTTGCGCAGGCTATGGGTGGTACCGCCGAGGGCGGCTACGTTGAGCTCAAGGTCGATGTCTCGTATCAATCGCGTCCCGAATGGCTGGAGGGAGATTATGATTCGTGGATTGCTGCATGGGATTAAGCGTTTCTGGTCTAGATGCGTTTTGACGCGCCGTCCGAGCTGCCATCGCAAACGAGGCGGCTTTATGGGCCGCGCCGGTGTCGATCTGTTTATCGAAGACGGTGCCTACACCACGCTTTCTTCTGCCGTGGTCATCCTAGTGGTGCTCACGTTGTTGTTTTCGTCGACCGCGGCGATATGGAGCATGTCGCGTGCCGGGGACACCCAGGTGGCGGCCGATAGCGGCGCGCTGGCGGGTGTCAACGTAGTGTCGTCCTATCACACGGCTGCCACGGTGGTGGATGCGAGCATCTTGAGTCTGGGTCTGGCGGGGTTTGCCACGATCGGGACGGGCCTGGTCGCCATCCTCATCCCGGGTGCCGAACCAGTTGCCGGCAATATGGTCGACACCGGGATTGAGATCATTAAAACGCGCAACAAGTTTGCCAAAAGCGCATCGGAAGGCTTACAGAAAATCGAGACGGCTCTGCCGTATCTGATCGCCGCGCGTGCCACGCAGGCGGTGTCGGCGCAGGATACCGATAGTGTGACCTATACCGGTACGGCGCTTGCCGTGCCCAGGACATCCGAGTCGGACTTCGCTGCGCTCAAAGGGTCAGAGATCTCGACCGATACCATTAAAGACACATCAGATGATTTAGAGCGTGCGGCCGAGGAGCTGCGGAAGGCTTCTGAGGACACGGCGAAGGCTAAAGAGCGCGCTTGGCTGGCGGATTGTGGTGGATCGGTTCCGGCTTCGGTCGGTAGCTGTTCATGCATGTGGGAACGTGCGAGGAGTTTGGCAAAGCTCTCGGGTGAGCAGAACCCGCATTATGCCTCGAGCATTTCGTGGGAGCCACAGGTGGCGCTCGACCGCGCGAAGACCTACTACCGTCAACGCCTGGCAGACGAAAAACCGCATGGT
The DNA here is from genome assembly GCA_900554325.1 of uncultured Collinsella sp. Classification (GTDB taxonomy): domain Bacteria; phylum Actinomycetota; class Coriobacteriia; order Coriobacteriales; family Coriobacteriaceae; genus Collinsella. Next base: position 28,062 of record USHA01000002.1, on the reverse strand, counting down.
TCAAGCGTCGAGACGAAGGCGGAGTCGGCGGCGCGCAAGGCGTTTTACACCTATGCGAGTACAGAGGTCAATCGTGCATATGTAACCGAGGACGGAGATGAAGTCGCTTCCTATATCCCGCTGTTGCCGCGCAACACTGACGAGGTGCGAGCGACGGAACTCTATACCGATACGGTGTGGCCAACCAGTGCCATCGATGGCAAGACGTATCTGCATTACGGAACGAGTTGCCCCAACTATAAGAAGGGGGCGCCATGCGGGCTGGCCTCGGTTGCTGCTTATGACGGGCAGGACAAATGCAATAGATGCCATTTTGGTGTTTCGTCGCTCGGTGCCGTTGCGGCTCCTTCGACTTCTATCGAAAACGGCTTTGAGTACCACTTTGATCGATTCAAAGAGGCTCTGGAAGACTACGTCGAATGCCGCAACAAAGAGCTCGAGCTCGAGCGTCAGACCGAAGACGAGGCCGATCGTGCGGGCAATACGTTTGACCAGGCCATCAAGGAGCTTTCGGGCGAGCGTCCGCGTATCGCTCCGCCCGGTCGCAACGGCGTGGTCGCCTTTGCGGTTACGGGTGCCATCTCGAGCCCCGACGAGCTCAACTCTTCGTTTAACACGGCAGTCAGGCTTGGCAATCGCGGTGCTATCTCTGGCGCGGTGCTGGCACCCGATGACGCGACGGCGCAAAACAACGTGCTTTCGCGATTTTTCTCGACATTGAAGGAACGCTCGGGCGGCGTTGCCGGCGTGCTCGACGGCGTCATGGATGTTTGGGGACGGCTGCTCGTAGGATACGGTGATATTCAAGGTTCGGCCGACGAACTTATGGACGAGATGATTAAAGGCCTAGGAGGGGGCAGCGGCGCGTTGGGCTCCATCGCATCGTGGCTCGGCGATACCGTTTCGGCGTCCGTGGCGGCGCTGGGTTTGGAACCGTGCGACTTGCGCCTGCGAAAGCCGGTGCTGACCGATTCTGCCAACGTCATTAAGAGTCCGGGGTCTGACATTGCGGGTCTCTCTCAAGCGCAAGACAAACTGCGAAGTATTCCGTTGGGCGTGACCGATCCCAAGGCGCTTTGCGAGGCGTTGGAATATCAAGTCGAACGCACCATTAGCGGTACGGTGTTCACACTTGCGGAGATTCCTCTGCCCGGCGGCGGCTCCATCCCGCTCACCGTCGATGTCGCCACGCTGGTTGGCGCTCTGGGCGGTGGGTCGTAATGAGTATCCGCATGCGTCTGCGCGAGGAGCGCGCCCAAGCGACGGTGGAGATGGCAGTGGTTACGCCCGTTTTGCTGGTGCTGGCACTCATCGTGTACAACGTCATGATCTTTGCCGGCGCTGTCGCGCGCTTCGACCGCGTGGTGCCCGACATCGTGCTAGCGCATGCCGTGGCGTCGGAGGGGGAGGGCGACGAAAGCTCTGCCGATGCCTCGGCGACGGTCCAGACTCAAATTCTGAATGCCATGGAAGGCTATGACTTGCAGATCGAAGTGTCGAGCGAGCAAGGCGCGAAGGCATCAGATGGTGGCCTGCTCTCCCTATCCGGTACGTTTAGGACCTACACCTGCACCATGCACTATGAGCCGTGGCCGACTTCTCTCAGCATCGCTGGCGTTCCGCTGGGGGCGCCGACAACGTTGTCGCACGAGCGCGCGGTGACGGTCGATCCATGGCATCCGGGGGTGGTCATGTGACCGCGGTCTCGTCCTACATCGCCTACGCGCGGGCACTCAATAGGCTGGGTTGGACGCCGGCCGAGTTTGTGGTGGCGGAGTCGTTTGTCGTGCGCCTGCGCGGCATGCTGGGACGGCGTCCGGTTGCCGCCAACGGCCTGTCGCTCGTCATGGCGTTTCCACGCTGCTCTTCGGTCCATACGTGTTTTATGGCCTATCCCATCGACATCGCCTTCATCGATCGCGACGGCAATATCCTCGCGCGCTACGAAAACGTTCATCCTTGGCGCATGTGCTCCTGCCTCGGCGCCTGGGCCGTACTAGAGCGTCCTTCAATCATTGTTTCGACTCCTGCTCTCCAACGCGTGCCGGCTTAAGAATTGGCGACAGTGGACTTTCGTCATACGAAATTGGGTAAGATGGAGGAGAAGATGCATGGATGTTGAGATCCATCCCAACGCTAAAAAGCACCTGACGGAAAAGCAGGTGCTTAGCGCTTGGCTTGCGGTTACTGAGTGCATTCGTCGCGAGCCGAAGGACGAGCCGCCGAGATGGCTTGCAATTGGATGGCTCTCAGACGGACGAAGCGTGGAGCTTGTCGCGGTCGAGCTTGTCCGTGGGTGGCTTATCATTCATGCCTTGTCTCCAGTCCAGAAGAAATTTTGGCAGGAGATTGAACAGGCTCGGCAAAGGGGTCGATGATGGGCAAGACGTATACGGCCGCTAATGGTCAGGTTGTAACGGATGAAATGATTGACGCGTGGTGCGAGTCGTACGAGCGCGGAGAGTTTCCGGATGGCGAACACACCGTTGGTGGGATCGTGCATGGACGGCCCCCGCTCTCAGGTGAGGGGACGGCAACGCTGTCGGTCAAGATTCCTCTGGGAATGAAGGAGGCCATTCGTCGACGGGCGGCTGCCGAGGGGATGACGCCAAGTGAGTTTGCCCGTGCGGCTCTGAGTGAAAAACTTCTTGCTGCCGGCTGATGCCTCTGACGTGCCGATTTATAGAACCGAGGCTGTGCCCAAAAACTTTTTTAAAATTCTCGGTTGACCGGAACGCGTCCTTGGTTATACTAATCAAGCCTTGAAACAAGGCACACCTCAAATGGCTGGGTAGCTCAGTTGGTAGAGCAGAGGACTGAAAATCCTCGTGTCAGGGGTTCGATTCCCTTCCCCGCCACCTTGAATTGACTAGGACCTCTGCAAAGGGGTCCTTTTCTTTTATCGAGGACTCTGCGGAAATTGCGTCCCAGAATTTGGCTTCAGAGTGGGATGCGTTTTCCGCTTTGAGGCCGCTTGGGAAAGCACGACTCGGAATCCGGCGTCAGAATGGGACGTGCTTTCCTTTTTCGGCCTTTGGCGGAAACTGCGTCCCAGATCCCGCGCTCAGAACGGGATGCATTTTCCGGTTGAGGCCTCGAACGGAAAATGCATCCCAGTCTTTTGCGAAAAACGGGATGCGCTTTCCGGCCACCTGCTTCCGGCGCATATGTACATCTCGGCGCACCAGCTCGCGCCCACCTGTCCCAGATATTCCTCCCGCTTTTGCGCCACTTTACAGACCGTTCGGTCGTCTGTCCGCACGCGCGGGTATACTCAAAACGATACTTTTCCTGTGCAATACGATGCAGGCTCAGCCTGCACGATCCGAAGGGGGCAGTGATGGAGAGGATACTCGGCGTTAATCTCTCTGGCTGGTTTATTCCCGAGCCTTGGGTGACCCCGTCGCTATACGCGGCGACCGGTGCATCCAACGCGGCCGAGCTGCAGGAGGCCATGGGCACCGCCGCCTATAACGAGCGCATGCGCCGTCATTACGAGACGTTTGTGAGTGAGGACGATTTCCGCCGCATGGCGCAGATTGGCCTCAATGCCGTGCGTCTGCCGGTACCCTGGTATGCCTTTGGCTCGCAGGAGTCCGATGCGTCCTACATCTCGGTTGTCGACTACATCGACCGTGCAATTGAGTGGGCTGCCAAGTACGACATCCGCGTGCTGCTTGATCTAGCAACTGTGCCCGGTGGCCAGGGCGATTCCAACGATTCGCCCGCCACGCCGGAGGCTGTTGCCGAGTGGCATTCGTCCACCAACGGTCGTCATGTCGCACTCGACGTGCTCGAGCGCCTGGCCGATCGCTACGGCGAGGCCGAGAGCCTGCTGGGCATTGAGCTGCTGGATACGCCGCAGATGAGTGTCCGCAAGAGCCTCTTCACCATGACGGATGGCATTCCTGCGCACTACCTGCGCAACTTCTATCGCGATGCCTATGAGCTCGTCCGTTCGTATATGCCCGAGGATAAGATCGTCGTCTTCTCGTCGTCGGGGCATCCCAGCGAGTGGAAGCATTTTATGCGCGGCGCCAAGTACAAGAACGTCTACATGGACCTTCACCTGTACCATTACCGCGACGAGCATGCGCTCGACATCACGAGCCCCCGCGGGCTGACGACGGCGATTTCGCGTAACAAGCGCGAGCTTAAAGAAGCGATTTCAACTGGGTTCCCCGTGCTGGTGGGCGAATGGTCGGGCGCGGCGATCTTTGCCAACTCGTCGGTTACGCCCGAGGGCCGCAATGCCTACGAGCGCGTGTTTATCGCCAATCAGCTGGCTTCGTTTGCGCCGGCTGCCGGTTGGTTCTTCCAAACGTGGAAGACCGAGAAGCGCATTGCAGCATGGGACGCCCGCGCGGCGCTCGGTACGCTCGAGCGTGGCATGATTGAATAGGTTGATATGACGCAAAACAGCGCCCATACGGGCAAACTCTATGTGGTCGGCACGCCCATCGGCAACTTGGGCGACCTGTCCCCGCGCGTTGGCGAGGCCTTTGCCGCCGCCGATGTCATCTGCTGCGAAGACACGCGTGTGACGTCAAAGCTGCTGATGCACCTGGGCATTTCCAAGCCGCTTGTCCGTTGCGACGAGAATGTGATCGCCAGCCGCGCCGCCGGCCTGGTCGACCGTCTGCTGGCGGGGGAGACCCTCGCCTTTGCCTCGGACGCCGGCATGCCGAGCGTGTCCGATCCCGGCCAGGCGCTGGTCGAGGCGGCACGTGAGGCCGATGTGCCCGTCGAAGTTATTCCCGGGCCCTCCGCTTGCGTCACGGCGCTCGTTTCGTCCGGCATTCCCTGTGAGCATTTTTTCTTTGAGGGCTTTTTGGGCCGAAAGCACGGCGACCGCGTGCGTCGTTTGCAGCGCCTTGCCGTGGTTCCCGGCGCACTCATCTTCTACGAGTCTCCACATCGCATCGTGGCGACGCTCGAGGCCGTGGCAGAGGTTTTTCCCCAGCGTGAGGTTGCCGTCTGCCGCGAGCTCACCAAGCTGCACGAGGAAGTCTTGCGCGGGCCCGCTGCCCAGCTCGCCGAGGAGCTGCGTGCTCGCGGCGAGGTGAAGGGCGAGATTGCGCTGGTCATCGCGCCGCCGAGCGAGGATGAGGAGGCCGGTATCGTGCCGGTTGGCGCCGCGGCAGCGGATCCCGACGAGGCCCTGCGCGAGGATATCCGCGCCGCGCTCGAGGAGGGGGAGCCCGCGTCTGCGGTGGCCAAGCGCCTGTCTCAGAAGTATTCGCGCCGCAAGCGCGATGTCTATGCCATGGTGCTCGATATGCAATAGATGGAGGATATCCAGCCCTTGCGCTAGAATCATCCCCTGTATGCAACGTTTTTCTGGAGGACAAACCCCATGGATCAAAGCAAGCCTTCGTTCTTTATCACGACGCCCATCTACTACGTCAACGCCGATCCGCACCTGGGCACGGCTTATTCCACCATCATCGCCGATGTTCAGGCTCGCTATCGTCGCTCCGCCGGCTATAACGTCAAGTTCCTGACCGGCATGGACGAGCACGGCGAGAAGGTCGCCGAGGCCGCAGCCAAGCATGGCATGACGCCGCAGGAGTGGACCGACAGCCAGGCTCCGCACTTCAAAGAGCTTTGGAGCAAGCTCGAGATTTCCAACGACGACTTCATCCGCACCACCGAGCCGCGCCAGCATCATGCCGTGCAGTACCTGTGGGAGCGCATGAAGGAGTCCGGCTACCTGTATAAGGGCAGCTACGACGGCTGGTATTGCGTGCCTGACGAGACCTACTTTACCGATACGCAGGTCCAGAAGGGCGACGAGGAGTACGGCAGCGTCGGCCAGCACCTGTGCCCCGACTGCCACCGTCCGCTTGAGCGCGTGCAGGAGGAGTCCTACTTCTTTAAGCTTTCCGCCTTCCAGGACAAGCTGCTCAAGCTTTATGACGAGCACCCCGACTTTGTCGAGCCCGCGTTCCGCATGAACGAGGTGCGCAGCTTTGTCGAGGGCGGCCTTAACGACCTTTCCGTGAGCCGCACGAGCTTTGACTGGGGCATTCAGGTCCCGTTTGACGAGGGTCACGTGACCTACGTGTGGTTCGATGCGCTGCTCAACTATATGACGGCCGTCGGCTACGGTGTCGACACCGACGAGGCGCGTGCCGAGCTGGCCTATCGCTGGCCCGCGCAGTTCCACATCGTGGGTAAGGACATCATCCGCTTCCACTGCGTCATTTGGCCCGCCATGCTCATGGCCATCGGCGAGGCTCTGCCCGAGCACGTCTTTGCCCACGGCTTCCTGACCGTGCGCAATGCCGAGACTGGCAAGGCCGAGAAGATGTCCAAGAGCCGTGGCAACGCTATCGCTCCGCAGGACGTTATCGACATGTTGGGCGTTGAGGGCTATCGCTACTACTTCATGACCGACGTCGTCCCCGGCACCGACGGTGCCATCAGCTTCGATCGCATGGAGCAGGTCTACAACGCCGACCTGGCCAACAGCTGGGGCAACCTTATCTCGCGTTCGCTCAACATGAGCGGCAAGTACTTTGACGGTTGCGCGCCCGCCAAGCCCGCGTCGTTCGATGCGTTCGACAACCCGCTGGCAAAGATTGCCGACGGTTTGGTCGAGCGCTACATGGCCAAGATGGACGTGCTCGATTACGGTGGAGCCAAGGACGAGGTCATGGAGCTCATCCACGCCGCCAACCACTACATCGAGGACTCCGAGCCTTGGGCACTTGCCAAGGACGAGGCCAAGGCTGACGAGCTGGCGTTTGTGATCTACAACCTGCTCGAGGCCATCCGCATTGCCGCTCACCTGCTGATGCCGCTCATGCCCCAGACTTCTGCCGAGGCTCTGCGCCGCCTGTCCTGCGAGGACGAGGCCGCGAGCGACGACCTCAAGGGCATTTGCGCTTGGGGCCTGCTTGCTGGTGGTCAGCCCGTCGAGAAGGGCGATCCGCTGTTCCCGCGTCTGGGCTAAGACGCAGCGCGCCATATCGGCAATTTGCTGTTTAGCTGTAAGGGCATGGCCGCCACGGTCCATGCCCTTTTGTTTCAAGACGCCGCCATCATGCTAAGGAGGCAACCATGACAACTTCGCCTTTGGCAAACCCCACGGCCACCAGGGAGCTGCTGGAGGAGTTTGGCCTTGCGACCAAGCATCGCCTGGGCCAGAACTTCCTGATCGACAACCATGTAATTGAGCGCATTTGCGAGCTTGCCGAGCTTGCAGGCGATGAGCGCGTGCTCGAGGTTGGTCCGGGCGTTGGTACGCTCACGCTTGCGCTGTTGCAGGAGGCGGCGTGCGTCACGTCGATCGAGGCCGATCCCGAGCTCGAGCCGGTGCTCGATGCTCACGCCGCCGACTACGCCAACTTCCGCTTTATCATGGGCGACGCGCTTAAGGTGGGCCCGGAGCAGATTGAGCAGGCCGCCGGCGGTGAGCCGACGGTATTTGTCGCGAACTTGCCCTATAACGTGGCGGCGACAATCATCTTGCAGTTCTTCCAGACGATGCCCGCGCTCAAGCGTGCCGTCGTCATGGTGCAAAAGGAGGTTGCCGATCGCATTGCCGCAGTGCCGGGCAACAAGACCTATGGCGGCTATACGGCAAAGCTCGGCCTGTATGCGCAGGTGACGGGTCGCTTTGAGGTGCCGCCGCGTTGCTTTATGCCGGCGCCGCACGTGGACTCGGCCGTCGTGCGTATCGACCGTGTTGACGGCGTGGTGCCCGAAGGACTCGACCGCGAGTTTGTGGCCCGCGTGATTGATGCTGCATTTGCTCAGCGTCGCAAGACCATTCGCAACTCCATGAGCGCCAACGGCTTTGCCAAGGACGTGCTCGATGCCGCCTTTGAGGCTTGCGGTATCGCATCCACCACGCGCGCCGAGACGCTCGATGTTGCCGACTTTGTCCGCCTGGCCCAGGAGCTAATCCATGACGCTTAATGCCGAACGCGTGACGTTTACCAAGAAAAAGAAGACGGTTGCTTGTCCCGTGCCCTTGGCGCCGCTTGCCGACACGCATGCGCATCTGCTTTCGTTTTGGGGCAAAGAAGTGCCCGAGACGCTCGTGCGCGCCAAAGCCGCGGGCGTCGACCTGTTGGTGACGATGTTCGACCCCATCGCTGACAAACGCAGCGTGACGGACTATAGCGACTGGCTCGTGCGCGAAATTCTGCCGATGCAGGATATCCCTCAGATCAAGTATCTTGCCGGCGTGCATCCGTATGGTGCGCCGGACTATACCGACGACGTTCACGCGCAGGTCGTTGCCGCACTCGATGACCCCTTATGCGCCGGTATTGGCGAAATCGGCCTGGACTACCACATGGACTATGACGACGATATCGCGCCGGCACCCCATAACGTGCAGATTGACTGCATGACGCGCCAGCTCGAGCTTGCCGTGTGCCGTAACGTGCCGGTGGAGCTGCACCTGCGTCACGAGGACTCGGATGGGGAGCGCACCTCGCACGTTGATGCGTACAACGTGCTTCGTGAGGTGGGCGTGCCCCAGGCCGGTTGTGTGCTGCACTGTTTTGGCGAGGACCGCGCCACGATGGAGCGCTTTGTGGAGCTGGGCTGCTATATCGCTTATGGAGGCGCGGCTACCTTTAAGCGCAACGACGATGTGCGCGAGGCATTTGCGGCAACCCCACTCGATCGAATTTTGTTCGAGACGGATTGCCCGTATATGGCTCCGGAGCCCATCCGCGGTCTTGAATGCGAGCCCGCAATGATCTCCATTACGGCAAACACGCTGGTCAACGACCGTGTCGATCGTACCGGCGAGGATGCTGAGGCAATCGCGCGAGCAGCTTGGGAAAATGCCTGCAAACTTTTTCAAAAATAGTTCTTGCGTTCGCGATGGCGCTCCGTTATTCTAATTCCTGCACGCGGGCGTGGCGGAATTGGCAGACGCGTACGGTTCAGGTCCGTATGGGGGCAACCCCATGAAGGTTCAAGTCCTTTCGCCCGCACCATTGAATGAAAGAGCTCCCAGCAATGGGGGCTTTTTTGTTATGGGCCCATCGCAGGGACTTGAACCTGCGAAGGAGCGAGCGTAAAGAAAACGCGGAGCGGTTTTAGCGAGCTGGCGAGTCCGCCGGCAGGCGGGCGAAGCCGGTGCGGATCCGCGCAGCGGATACGCGGACGTCCTTTCGCCCGCACCATTGATTGAAAGAGCTCCCAGCAATGGGAGCTTTTTTGTTATGGGTCTCTTGTTGATGTCACGTGGCTGCTTCGTGCGGGTATCCTAGTGCCAACGTGTGCCTATCAGAGGAGAGACCATGCTGTTGTCCGGTATCATTGCCGCCCTTACGAGCCTTCTGCTTCCCATCATCATTTTGTTGCTTCTGCTTCCCAACGCCTGCTATGTCGTTGAACAACAGCATGCCGTGATCATCGAGCGTCTGGGCAAGTTTAACCGCATCGTCAACGCGGGCTTCCACATGAAGGTGCCCGTGATCGACCGCAAGGCCGCCACGGTGAGTCTGCGCACCATGAAAAACGGTTTTGGCATCGACGTTAAGACCCAGGACAACGTGACCATCGGCCTTGAGGTCTCTGCTCAGTACCACGTGAGCTATGACATGGGCGCCGGCCCGGCAGATTCGGGTATCTACAAGAGCTACTACATGCTGCAGGAGCCCGTCGACCAGATGCGTGACTTCATCACCGACGCCCTGCGCTCTTCGATTCCCGTCTACACACTCGATGAGGTCTTTGCCAAGAAGGTTGACATCGCCAAGGATGTCAACGCTACCGTTTCCGAGCAGATGGCCGCCTACGGCTTCACCCTCGTGTCGACGCTCATCACCAAGATTGCACTGCCGACCGAGGTCGAGAACTCCATGAACGACATCAACGCCGCCCAGCGCAAGCGCGCTGCGGCACAGGAGCTCGCTGAGGCAGACCGCATCAAGCGCGTCACCGAGGCGACCGCCGAGGCTGAGGCAATGGAAAAGGCGGGCGAGGGCATCGCCAACCAGCGCAAGGCCATCGCGCTGGGTATCAAAGATTCGCTCGAGATCATACAGGAGACGGGTGTCGGCAATGACGAGGCCAACCAACTGTTCATGTTTACGCAGTGGTCCGAGATGATGACGGAGTTCGCTCGCACGGGTAAAACCTCGACGGTCGTGTTGCCAAGCGACTTTTCGCAGTCGGCCTCGATGTTCGAGCAGATGCTGACCGCCGGCAAAGTTCAAAACGATTCGAAGGAGTAGACGCGCGTGAAATACACTGTCGTTTGCGTCGGTAAGCTCAAGGAGCGCTTTTGGAAGGACGCGTGCGCTGAGTACACCAAGCGCCTAGGTGCCTATGCCAAGGTTGATATCCGCGAGGTGGCCGATATCGACCCGGCTAAGGCGGGCGGTGTGGATGCCGCGCGTGACAAGGAGGGGGCGGCGATTCTTGCTGCCTTGCCGCCGAGAGCCCATGTGATTCTGCTGGCTATCGAGGGCAAGGAGCGTTCGAGTGAGGAGCTCTCGGCGAGGCTCGACGATCTTATGCTGCGAGGCAGCAGCGACATTGCCTTTGTAATCGGCGGTTCGGACGGCGTGAGCGATGACGTGCGCGCACGAGCCGACGAGATGCTCAGCTTTGGACGCATTACCTTGCCGCATAACCTGGCGCGTGTGGTGCTGTTAGAGCAGATTTACCGTGCCTGCAAGATCAGTCGTGGCGAGCCGTATCACAAATAGGTCGGCAATGCGAAACAATGGCGTGGGACAATACCTTTCGTTTTGAGGAATGTGTCTGAAAGGACTATGAGAAATGAAGATTGGATTTGTCGGTTTTGGCAATATGGCGAGCGCTATGGCCGATGGCTGGATCGCTGCCGGTGTAGCTGCGAGCGACATGTGCGCCTGCGCGGGTCGCTACGACGCACTGGTTGAGCGCTGCGAGGCGCGCGGCATGGTCGCCTGCCACGATGCCGCCGAGGTTGTCGCCGCATCCGATATCGTGGTCGCTGCGGTCAAACCGTACATGATCGAGAAGATATTCGCCCCGCTCAAGGATGCTCTTGCCAAAAAGGTCGTTCTGTCGGTTGCCTGGACCTGGGACAGCGCCAAGTGGGAGCAGGTCCTGCCGGGCGTCGCGCATATCTCGACGGTGCCCAACACACCGGTTTCGGTGGGCGAGGGCGTCATCGCTTGCGAGAAGGCTTCCACGCTTAGTGATGAGCAGAGCGCAGTGGTGCTTGATTTGCTTGGCAAGCTCGGTGCGGTGGTCGAGCTCGATACGAGCCTGCTGTTTGTGGGCGGCACGGTTGGTGGTTGCGCTCCGGCATTTGTCGCCATGGCAATCGAGGCCCTGGGCGATGCGGCGGTCAAGCACGGTATCCCGCGTGCCGATGCCTATCGCATTGTGAGCCAGATGGTGCTGGGTACGGCAAAGTTGCAGCTTGCAACTGGCCAGCATCCTGCGGCGATGAAGGATGCCGTATGCTCGCCTGGTGGTGCCACCATCAAGGGCGTCGTTGCGCTCGAGGACGCCGGCATGCGCAGCGCCCTGGTCAAGGCAATCGACGCAACTCTCCAGTAAAACCGACCAAAAAAGACAGGTTTATTTTTGGCAGGTATTTTCTGCGGTTTTGTCCTTTTAGCGAAAAGCGCCCCGCAACTGGCTCAATTCCAGTTGCGGGGCGCTTGCGTTTGACCAGATAAAACCGACCAAAATAAACCTGTCCCTTTTTGGCAGGTTAGTCCCAGAAGCTGTCTTAATCGTCCTCGGACTTGGGGCCGCGGTCGACATACATCTTATGGGTGCGCTTCTCCATCACAAAGGCAAGAATCGCAAACAGTAGGATGCCGCCGGCGAAAAGGATGGCAAAACCGGTGCGGGTGCCAAACAAAAAGGAAAAAACTGCGTCCATTGGGTGCCTTCTTGCGTAGTTGAGTTGGGTCGTAAACGCTCATAAGTATATACTTGCCCATACATGTACAAGGTTGCAACCTAAATGGAATGTATATCGCCGGAGGATCTAATGCTTGATATCAAGTTTGTTCGCGAGAACCCCGATGCCATCGATGTCGCCATGGCTAACCGCCAGACGTCTTGGGATCGCGAGAAGTTCTTTGAGCTCGACGACGAGCGTCGTGCCGTCATCACCGAGGTCGAGGAGCTCCAGGCTACGCGCAATGCCGAGTCCAAGAAGATCGGCGCCCTGATGAAGGAGGGCAAGAAGGACGAGGCCGAGGCCGCCAAGGAGGCCGTGCGCGCCGTCAACGAGAAGATTGACGGTCTGGCCGAGCGCCGTACTGCTCTCGAGCAGGAGCAGTACGACTTCATGGCTCACCTGCCCAACATTCCTTGCGAGGCCACGCCGTACGGCAAGGACGAGGACGAGAACATCGAGCGCCGTCGTTGGGGCACCCCGCGCGAGTTCGACTTCGACTTTAAGCCGCACTGGGATCTGGGCACCGACCTCGACATCCTCGACTTCGAGCGCGGCAACAAGCTCTCCGGCAGCCGTTTTACCGTTCTCGGTGGCGCTGGCGCCCGCCTGGAGCGCGCCCTCATCAACTTCTTCCTCGATACGCACATTAGCCGTGGCTTTAAGGAGTGGTGGCCGCCTATCGTCGTCAAGCGTCAGACCATGTTTGGCACGGGTCAGCTGCCCAAGTTCGAGGACGACGCCTATCACGTCTCGGGCGACAACTTCCTGATCCCCACCGCCGAGGTCGTGCTCACCAACCTGCATGCCGGTGAGGTTCTGGACGCCGACACCCTGCCGCGCCGCTACACCGCCTTCACTCCTTGCTTCCGTGAGGAAGCCGGTTCCGCTGGTCGCGACACCCGCGGCATCATCCGCCAGCACGAGTTCGACAAGGTCGAGATGGTCAAGTTCGCTAAGCCGGAGGAGTCCGACGAGGAGCTCGAGAGCATGACCGCCGAGGCCGAGTATCTGCTGCAGCAGCTGGGCCTTCCGTATCGCGTGATTAGCCTGTGCACCGGCGACTTGGGCTTCTCTGCCCGTCAGACCTACGACGTCGAGGTCTGGCTGCCGAGCTACAACGCCTACAAGGAGATCAGCTCCTGCTCCAACTGCGGCGACTTCCAGGCCCGCCGCGCCAACATCAAGTACCGCGACCCCGAGAACTTCAAGGGCTCGCGTTACCTGCACACCCTTAACGGTTCCGGCCTGCCGGCTGGCCGTACCATGGCTGCCATTCTGGAGAACTACCAGAACGCCGACGGCACCATCACGATCCCCGAGGTTCTGCGTCCTTACATGGGCGGTCTCGAGAAGATCGAGCCGGTCGCGTAACTTGGCTGCATAGGGGATATGCAAGGGCGCTCCTTCGGGGGCGCCCTATTTCGTGCGCAGGTCCATACCATGCCGTGCGGACAGCTCGATAGAAAACACACGAACAAACGTTCTGTATACATGCATTTACCTGCTATGCTTTTGTTAACTAAGAGCAAGAGAAAGGGGATGTGATGGAGCTGTTCGACGAGCGGGTTGTGTTGTTCCAGAGTGATGAGGGCGGGGAGCACCTGCTGGTAACGTGCGAGCCGTCGGGTATGGGTGGCTTGGTGGTTCGGCAGACGAGTGAGGGACCATTGACGCAATGGTGCTATGAGGAGTCGCCGCATGTGGTCGAGACGTTTGTGGCGCATGAGGCGCTTGTTGTCCTTGAGCACTTCTATGGCGTTGGATCTTCTAATCAGGTGGCCCGAATGCTGAGCATTTCGTTTGCCGACTACGACTGTGCCCAACGGGTGCGGTCGCTTCTGGGGGAGCTTGGCGTCGGGTTCGATGTGATCGAAAAGCCAATCGATCGTACGAAAAGCGCTGATGCTCGTGGTGCAGCGTGACAAATTGCGGCCCGCGCGAAAAAAGTTTGAGATTTTGCTTGACTCTAATGAACTAAAGTGGTTTTATATGTCTTGCGCTGCGGCGTTACCTCAGCTGGATAGAGGGTCTGACTACGAATCAGAACGTCATAGGTTCGAATCCTATACGCCGCACCATTTGAGATCGAAGCCTCCGGTAACGGGGGCTTTTCTTTTATGTAAGCACCGCATGGATTTGAACCTCGGTCGAGGCGCGGGCGTGAAGAAAACGCGGAGCGTTTTTAGCCCGCGGGCGAGGACGCCGGCAGGCGGCCGAAGCCGGTGCTGATCCGCGCAAGCGGATACGCGGAATCCTATACGCCGCACCAATTGAAATCGAAATCTTCCGGCAACGGGGGTTTTCTTTTACGTCGATACTTTCGCAAGGTCGAACGTCTTCGTCGCGGGAAACTATTCTTATCGAGTCGTGTAAGATTTCGAGTAGATGCCGCGCTCCATCCGCGGCCACTTCTCCTACAGACGACCGATCAGGGTGATATTTCGTGGCAGAGCGTCCGACTTATAAGCTCAAGTTTCTCGATCCCAAGAAGCGCTTTCCGGTGATGCCCGAGCAGCCTGCGGGGCGCTCATATGGCGTTGTTTGGAAACTCTTTGGTGACGATCCGCACGAATCATGCTACGCCGTTGAATTCGTCGGCAAGAGCCATGTGTCACTTTTAGGCTACGTGAGCGTTTCGGGCGAAGTGTACAAGGTGGACCGCCCCGTTAGCGAGGCGCCGTTGCCCGATGATCCCGATATGCAACTGGTTCTTGATGAGTCCGACTCCAGCATTGGCGAGATTGCGGTAAGGGGCGCCGATGGGACGATGCGTCCCCGGGCGCGGGTCATCGGCTCTCCAAAAGGCCCTATGCGCGAGCAGTCCGACCGCGAGACATGGAATTCGGCCCGCAGCCTCCCTTACGGTGAGTTCATGGCATCTATGTTCTTGCGCTACGTGATATTTGCCGACTCCGAAAATGCTATTACGACCACGGCAGACACCCATAGGCTCGACGAGAGCATGCACAATGTCGTCGACAAGATCAAACTCGTCAAGCTGCCCGAGCCAGTCGAAGTGCTGCTGGGCTTTGATTCGACGCCACTTCCCGACGCCATCGAGACATTGCTCTACCGCATTGACCATACGGATAATCCGAGCGGCATCGAGCGCTATGCCGCGGCCTTGATGGGCGAAGTCAATCTGCCTCGTCTGCGTACCATCGCGGCAAAAACCGAAATGAGCTTGGCCCGTATCGACCGTTCAAAGCTCTTTTACCTCAATTTCGATCGCAGCCTGCTGGATCAGGACGAGATCGACACCTTGCTTGCCATTGAGTGCCGCCTGAACCGCCTCTCGGGCATCCTTGAGCGTATCGGAGCCGGATTGGCCCCTGTCGCCTCATCGCCAAGCTTTGAGGGTTGCTCGCTCTTTGATCTGTGGCACATCTCTAAGACGACCAACGATGTTCCTCGCTTGCTCGAAACGCTGTCGAGCGACAACCCGTGGGCCAAGCCGGGAACCGTTGCGTGCCAGCCGAGTGGCGAGTGGGACGTGCGCACCCGCTTTGCACGAATTGTCGAGGCGCTCAACGTGGTCACGCGACTCGACTATACCTATCGAGTCAACGTTGTCGAGGGGATTATGCTCGTCCAGTTTGGGCGCTCTGTCGTTGATGCCATGCCGCAGCGTGAATACGATGCTCAGGATGACGCTTGGCGCGAGCTGGACGAGGGTGCGCGCGAGATCTGGGCCGCGGAGCACGACGCGCGCGTAGCGCTCACGCTTGCAGCGGCTTGCTTTGCCGCGGGTGCCTGCATCACGCGCTGCTATGTGCAGATTGAGGCTCCCGACAACGAGCGGGATGTGAACATCGTCGCAACGTATTCCTTTGCCCGTGCCGAGTATCTTGCCGATTGTGTTCCCGTCGCCAAGGATCTTGAGAGCATGGATATGGACGATATGCCGTGCAAGCGCATACTTGAGGCATATGAGGCGACCACGCCGGATATGATTGAGCCTGCTGAGGTCCACGCTCGCCCGCGTGACGACCATCGTCCGCTGCCGCCGGCGTTGCGCGACCTGCTGCTTGCCGATACGGCTGACGAGTTGGAAGTCATGGAAGAGGATGGCGACCCATACATGGCCCGTGTTGTTGAATTGCGCGAGCAGTCTAAAATTGACCGTGCGGGTGCATTCGAGGGCTTTTCTCGTTTGGCTGAGGAGCTGGAGGCCAAGTGTGCCGTTGCCGAGCTCTTGGCAACGGGGCCGGTCCAAACGCAGTTCTGCGACAACCAGTTGGTACGCATGGTGCTGCCGGTGATGGAGGAGGATCGTTCCGTGCGCATTCTGCGCGCGCCCGATGCCCTGTACTTTGCCCAGCACGAGATTTGCAGCTTTTACGCCGAACAGGAAGATTTTGAGCGCGCGTTGCCCGAGGTGCGCCGCCTTTACGATTTGGCGCGCTCGTCCATGCAATCGCAATTTGCGCTGATTAACGTGCTGGCGCGTCTGGAGCGTTTTGACGAGGTTATCGAGGTGGCCCGTCACGGCTTGCGCATCGCTAGCGATCGTCCCTCGATCGGCTACCTGTTTTACCGTTTGGCATTTGCATACTGGAACTGCGATCAGCTCGAGCTGGCGCTGGCGTGCTACCGCCTCGTGCCGCGCGGCGAGGAGTCGGGCAGCAGCGCGCTGGAGGAAATGCAGGGCCTCATGAACGAGATGGGCGTCAATGAGCCTCCGACGTTCGATGATGCGGTCGAGACCATCCGTAAAGCGGGGCTTGAGTTGCCGCCGGTGCCCGCCGTGACCAACCAGCTGGCGGATGCTGCCGTGCAGTTGGTCGATAACGGTTTCTTCTTCCTGGCGCGCGGCTGTATCTTCCAGATGTGGCGCACCATGGGCAACGATGAGCTAGGCTCCCTCAACCGCTCGCTGGGGTAGGGGCGGTATAGCGGGACTACATCGTGCTCGGCCTCCCATTTGTTCAGTATACTGAACAAAAATTGCTATAATTTGTTCAGTATACTGAACAAATGGGAGGCCCTATGAATCGCGAACTCCTAAAGCATGTGATTTTTGACCAACACGAGGTTATTCGCAGCGCGACGATTGTGCCGCGCCGTTACCACTTGGATCCCCAGGGAAACTATGTCATCACGGGCCTTCGTCGCTCGGGAAAATCAACGCTGCTATATAAAGTTGCGCGCGATTTGGTTAGAGGCGGAGCAGCGTGGAACCAGATAATCTATATCAACTTTGAGGATGAGCGCCTCGCTGAATTCACTTCCGCCGATTTCAACGATATCTTGCTCGCCCAAAGCGAACTGAGCGACCGGGAGGGCTATTTTTTCCTTGACGAAGTCCAGAACATCGAGGGCTGGGAAAAATTTGCGCGGCGATTAACAGATTCTGGTAGACGCGCCTATATAACGGGCAGCAATGCGAAGATGCTGAGCAGCCAGATTGAAACGACACTTGGCGGTCGTTATCTGGTCAAACACGTTACTCCCTACCGATTCGATGAGTATCTAGACGCATTGGGGAAAAGCCGCGACGAGGCGGCTCTGTACTCGACGTCGGGCATGGGTGCCCTGAGCGCGGCGTTCGATTCTTTTTATACCTACGGTGGGTTCCCTGAGTCCCTTCGTTATGGGGCACCGCGAGAATATGTTGAGAGTGTCTATCAAAAAGTTTTGCTCGGAGATGTCGTTGCGCGCAACAGCGTACGTAACCCCCAGGCTATGCGCGTGCTTGTGAAGAAAGTTGCGGAAACGGTCCACAACGAGGCTTCCTTTTCATCCTTGCACGGAATGCTCAAAGGCATTGGATATGGCCTAAGCAAGGCGGCACTCATTGAGTACTTGGGGATGATCCAAGAGGCGTACCTGCTATTTGCCGTTAAAAATGCGACGGCAAAATTCGTAGAACGAGAAGGTAGCCCCAAATACTATTTTTCGGACAATGGTTTGCTCAACCTCTTCTTGGTGAATAAGGAGCCGGTGCTGCTCGAAAACGAAATTGCGGTTGCGATGCATGATGTGTACGGAGACGCGCTCTGCTATCTAAAATCCGCAAAAAACGGGATCGACATCGATTTCTACGTGCCCGAGAGGGGGCTTGCGGTTCAGGTGGCGTATTCGTTGTCGAAAAGCGCTCGGTCGCGCGAAATTGGCAACTTGGTAAAGCTTGCCAAGGTTGATGACACCGTGAACAGGCTTGTTATTGTGACAAAGGAAGATGAGGGGGACATCGATGTTGAGGATGCGCACATTGAGGTTATCCCCGCGTGGAAGTTCATCTTGAGGGACCTCTGCGGCCAACCGAGCGCGTGATTGGTTCCCATCGGAAGATTGCGGGCTATTGGGGCTCTCGGGATTACCGGCAACAAAGAATCGTCGCAAATTCCCCCTTGCCCATCCTCGACTGTTTGGTTACTATAGAACGGCTGTTACGGAGAGCTGACCGAGAGGCCGAAGGTGCTCGCCTGCTAAGCGAGTATGCCCCAAAAGGGCATCTGGGGTTCGAATCCCCAGCTCTCCGCCAGTAAGACTTTAAAGAAGGGTTCCGAAAGGGGCCCTTTTTTAGTTGAACCACGTTAGCTGGGGATTCGAACCCTCAAAAAAAGAGGCATCCTTTCGGACGCCTCCTTTCAGTGGGCTGATTATTCTTGCGCTCTACACCTCAGGAGCCTTGGCGACGGTCTCGCTCTCTGCCGCAAGTGGGCGGTTGTCGATACGGCGGCCCAAGCGATCGAGCTTCACGAGCAGCCATTCAATGGGATTCGGCCCCGAGTCTTCCTCGTCGGCAACCAAATCCACGACGGCAATCTTGGTGCCATCCTGCTTGAGTGTAACGCTGCCTACCTTGTCGCCCACATGCACCGTGCCCGAAAGATCGTCGTAGGTAACCTTCTCGGTCACCTCTCCGGCAAGTGAAAAGACGGTCGCCTGCGCCGTGGGGTCGGCAAGCGTGGCGTCGATGGTCTTATCCGTCCAGTCGGTTTGACTAATGCGCGCCATAAGCGGGTTGCCGTTGGCGGTCTTTTCTTGCGTGTTGGCGATTGCGACCGTCACCTTGTGGTCGTAGTACCAGTTGGCAAGGGTGGCGGTATCGGTAAAGCGCTGATCGGTGGTGGTGGAGTTCAAAATAACGGTGTAGATCTCGTCGCCGTCGCGGTTGTAGGCGCTCGTAAAGCAATAGCCTGCATCGTCGGTGGTGCCGGTCTTGCCGCCGATGTTGCCATCTTGGCCCAGCAAATAGTTATGCGTGTCCATGGAATGCGAATGGTCGGTGCCGTCGGCGCCCGTGACTTCGATCCAGGAATCCTCGCTCGCTACGACCTCGCGGATCGTGTCGTTTTTCATGGCCTCCTGCATCATCAGCGCTACGTCGTGTGCGGTTGAGTGCATATTGCCAGCCCACTCATCAAAGTCCAGACCATGCGGGTTTTCAAAAAGCGTACCGGTGCAGCCGAGCTTCTTAGCGCGCTCGTTCATGGCCTTCACAAATGTGGCCTCGGCGTCTTTGGTCTTAGGGTCGATTTTCTTGCCCACATATTCGGCGAGCACGATGGCGGCGTCGTTGCCCGAGGGAATCATCAGGCCGCGCAGTGCCTGCTCCACGGTAAGCTCGTCGCCTTCGAGCAAGCCGGCGGTCGAATTACCCACAGTGGCTGCGGCGTTGCTCACCGTGACCTTCTCGTCCATCTTGCAATTCTCGACGGTTAGGATTGCGGTCATGACCTTGGTGATCGAGGCGATTTTGACCTGCTCATCGGCGCCGCGCCCATAGTAGACGGTGCCGTCTTTGCCCATGACGAGGGCATTGGTCGCATCGATATCGGGCAGGTTTTCGGCCGTGATGCCGCGCGCATCGGCGGTTTTGCCGCAAACATTGTCGGTCGTGAGCACTTGGGCGCCGGCGACGGTGGGCGCGCCAGCGGCAAGGGCGATAGCGCAGACAAAGCCGGCGGCAAGCTGGGCTGAGCGCTTTGCAAAAGAGGTGAGGGACTTCACGGATTTCGCTTTCGACGGGATGGTCTCTTCTGAAACTAGAGTATATCGTTTGCCGGCGTCGGCGATCATCGCGTGCGCGCTTGGCCCACATCCGCACCCGAACGGGCACAAGGGTGCTTAAGGCCGACTTAATCACCCACGCTTGTTGTGTGTGGCGTGCGTCGCCTCAGGCATAATGGAGCGCGAGAGGAGCACGCATGAACGAGCGCATTTTGGTAGTTGATGACGAGAAAGCCATCGCCGACTTGGTTGGCATCTACCTTACAAAAGAGGGCTTTGATGTCCAGATTGCCTATAGCGGGGCCGATGCTGCCAAGGCGATTTTGGAGCAGGAGTTCGATCTGGCGCTGCTTGATGTCATGCTGCCCGATATCGATGGGTTTGAGCTGCTGCGTACGATCCGTTCCAGCCATACCTATCCCGTGATCATGCTGACGGCGCGCGATGCCCAGCAAGACAAGATCGGGGGCCTTTCGCTTGGCGCGGACGATTACGTGGTTAAGCCGTTCCGTCCGCTGGAGCTCATCGCGCGCGTGCACGCTCAGCTTCGCCGCTACACCAGCTACGGTAGCCGTGCACAGGCGGCTGAGTCGCCGACCATTCAGCTCGACGGCTTGGAGATCAACCGCGATGCTCGTTCCGTGACAGTGGACGGTTCACCGGTTCGCCTCACGCCCACCGAGTATTCAATCTTGCTGTATCTGGTCGAGCATCGCGGCAGCGTGGTGGCCGTGGAGGACCTGTTCCGCGCGGTGTGGAACGAGGACTTTATGCCCGGCTCCAACAATACGGTGATGGTGCATATTCGCCACTTGCGTGAAAAGATCGGCGACGACGCACAAAAGCCACGCTTTATCAAAAACGTCTGGGGCGTCGGCTACATCATCGAATAGCGCTTTTCGCTTGTGAGGATCTTGATATGACAAAAGACGATAGGCAAGCGTTCGAGGTGCCCGATCGGCTCTTTGAATACGTGAGGTCGGTCGTCGACAACCGCGCGCTTGCAACGGTGCTGCTCTTTTTGCTGAGCCTGCTGCTGATTGGCATCGACAACATCGTCGGAATCTTGGCGGTGCTGCTTGTCGGCTTTTTGCTGATCGATCGATTTGAGATCGTGTGCCGCTGCGTGGTGATTGGCGGCGCCGCGTGGGCCATGACGTTGGCGATTGGCGCCATGGCGCTCGGCGGCATCGAAGGGCCGGTGCTGTTCGATGCCGGCTTTGTATTCAACATGCTTGGCTTTGTGCTGGCGCTTGCCGCGTGCGTGCTGTTCTTGTGTGGCCGCGCCCTGTACTACCAGGGCTACGAGCAGGGCGAGCAGCATGCCGATTGTGTGCTGGCCGCTCGTATTCAAGATCGCCTGATCGATCACCCCGACACCTGGGATAACATCGACGGCGACTTCTTGGAGGTCGAGGGCGCCCTTAACCGCGTGCGTGACCGTGAGCGCAAGGTGCAGCAAGCTCTGCGTGACGAGTCGCATCGCAAGGACGATTTGGTCACGTACTTGGCACATGACCTACGCACCCCGCTTGCCAGTGTGGTGGGCTATCTTTCGCTGCTGCAAGAGGCTCCCGAGCTGCCGGTTGAGCAACGTGCGCACTTTACGGGCGTGGCGCTCGACAAGGCGCACCGGCTCGATACGCTCATCGAAGAGTTCTTCGATATCACGCGCTTTGACTTCCACGATATCGTGCTCACGCGCGGCTATGTTGATCTGGGGTTGCTGCTGGCTCAGGTGACTGACGAGTTCTATCCCATCCTCAACGAGCAGCATAAGGAAGTCCAAGTTGATATTCGCGAGGACCTGACGGTGCTCGTGGATGGCGACAAAATGGCTCGCGTGTTCAACAACATCATGAAAAACGCTATTGCCTATAGCTATGAGGGCTCGACCATCACGATCGAGGCCAGACGCCGGGACGGCGGTGGCGTGCGCGTGCGCTTTATCAATCAGGGCGATCCCATCCCTGAGGCAAAGCTCAAGGTGATCTTTGAGAAGTTCTATCGCCTGGATGCGGCGCGTGCGACCAATCGCGGCGGCGCTGGACTGGGGCTTGCCATCGCCAAGGAGATCGTATGCGCGCACGGCGGTACCGTTGCATGTGAATCGACGCCCGAACACACGATATTCACCATCGAGCTGCCCGCCGCATAGCCAGTGTGCCCTTACAAACACTTGACAATGCGCTCACGTGCATATGAGCCGCGATTCCTACTATCGATACTGCTGAATTGATATCGATGTGGAGGTATGCGGTATGACGGCTGCTGCGGCTGTGGAGCCCACGGAGCTTGAAGAACTCATGAAAGCGCAGGCCGAGGCCGCGCACGAGCGCGAGGTTGGGGATGCGACTCGCCCCACGGCAGAGGATCTTGCCGCCTCGCCGACGCGAATCGATGTTGAGGGCCTCGACCTGTTCTATGGCGACCACCATGCGCTCAAGGACGTGAATATCAAGATCCGCGACAAGCAGATTACCTCGTTCATCGGGCCTTCGGGCTGCGGAAAGTCCACGTTGCTGCGCTGCTTTAACCGCATGAACGACGGCATCAAGGACTGCCGAATCGAGGGCAAGATTGCGCTCGATGGTCAAGATATCCTGGGCGACTACGACATCTGCCGCCTTCGCCAGCGCGTGGGCATGGTGTTCCAGCGCCCCAACCCGTTTCCCATGAGCATCTACGACAACGTCGCCTATGGGCCGCGCGGTATGGGTGTGCGCGATCGCGTCGTGCTCGACGAGCTGGTCGAAGACTCCCTGCGACGCGCCGCCCTGTGGGACGAGGCCAAGGACAAGCTCAAAGAGTCGGGTCTGGGTCTTTCGGGCGGCCAGCAGCAGCGTCTGTGCATCGCCCGCGCACTTGCCGTGCAGCCCGACATTCTGCTGATGGACGAGCCGACCTCGGCACTCGACCCTGTGTCGACGCTGGTGGTGGAGCAGCTGGCCTGCGAGCTCAAAGAGACCTGCACGCTCGTGGTCGTTACGCACAATATGCAGCAGGCGGCGCGTATCTCCGATTCGGTTGCATTCTTTTTGCTGGGTGAGCTGGTGGAGCACGCGCCCACCGCGCAACTCTTCAAGAATCCGACCGATCCGCGCACGGCGGATTATTTGACGGGGCGTTTTGGCTGATACCATCTAGTGAAGGTACCTTTAGGGTTAAGATGCGGTCATGCCGGCCGCAAAGGGGTTCAACATGATCTATTACGTCGAGGACGATGACAACATCAGGGATCTGACGGTCTACGCGCTGCGCAAGCAGGGAATCGAGGCCGAGGGCTTTTCGTGCGATGGCGAGTTTAAGGCCGCCGTGGCGCGACGGGTACCCGATGCTGTCCTGCTCGACATCATGCTGCCCGATACCGATGGCTTGGCGATTATGCGTCGCCTGCGTGCCGACCGTCTGACGGCGACGGTGCCCATCATGATGCTTACCGCCAAGGACACCGAGCTCGACAAGGTGATGGCGCTCGATGGCGGTGCCGACGATTACCTGACTAAGCCGTTTTCGCTCATGGAGCTCGCCAGTCGCTGCCGCGCACTGTTGCGTCGCGGCGGTATGGTCAAACAGGCAAGCGATGTGCTCAGCGTGGGCGACATTGTGCTCTCGCCCAGCCATCGCGAGGTGACCGTTGCCGGCGAGTCGCTTAAGCTCACCCTGCGCGAGTTCGACCTGCTCGAGTACCTCATGCGCAAGCCCGGCGTGGTCTTTACCCGCGAGTCGTTGCTGCAGAGCGTGTGGGGCTGGGACTTCGACGGCGGTTCGCGCACCGTTGACGTGCACGTGCAGACGCTTCGCCAAAAACTGGGCGAGCATGCCAGCGCCATCGAGACCGTGCGCGGCGTGGGCTACCGCTTGGCCGAGCCTTCTGCCGGTGATGGTGCCGAAGGTGACGACACCGCGGCCACCGCATCGGAGGAGTAACCCGTGGTCTTCGCCCTCCAGGGAAAACATACGCTGTCGCACCGCGTTTTTGTGACGATCTTTGTCTGCGCCATGGCGGTTATCGTGGCGTTTACGGTGCTGGGTGCGTTCTTTGTGCAAAACACCTTGGCGGATGCCACGAGTGCCAACCTGGCGCAAGAAACCGAGCTCATTGCTGTCGCCCTCGACGAGCAGCAGGAGCCCATCCCGTTCTTGCGTAGCCTCGATCGCGAGGACTTGCGCATCACGCTGATTAACAAGGATGGATCGGTTGCCTACGACAACGAGGCGTCACCTTCCACACTGCCCAACCACGGCGATCGCCCCGAGGTCATCGAGGCCTTTGAGAATGGTTCGGGTTCCGCGGAGCGCGCAAGCTCTACGCTTGACGAGATTATGCTGTATCGCGCCGTCGCCCTTGATAACGGCCAGGTTGTTCGCTTGGCGCAGGCCCAGCCTGGCGTTGCGGCGATTTTGCTGTCGATGGTGGCGCCGATGCTGCTTATCGCAGCAGCGGGTGCGGTGCTCTCGTTTTTTATGGCGCGCCGCGAGTCCCGTGCCATCATCGCGCCGTTGCAAGAGGTGGATTTGGACCACCCACGCCGTAGCTATGAGCACGCCTATGCCGAGATGGTCCCCATGCTTGAGCGTATCGAGTCGCAGCGCCAGGAACTCAAGCGCCAAATGGCGGTGCTAGCGGACAACGACCGTATGCGCCGCGAGTTCACGGCGAATATCACCCATGAGCTCAAGACGCCGCTTACGGCGATTTCGGGCTATGCCGAGCTCATCGCAAATGGCATGGTCGAGGGCGAGGACGACCTGCGCAACTTTGGCGGTCGCATCTATCGTGAGGCGGGCCGTTTGGCGGCGCTTGTCAACGACATCCTTACGCTGTCTAACTTGGACGAGGCCGAGCGTGCAACTGAGGGCGAGGCGGTGCCCATTGGGTCCACGGAGCCTATTGAGCTCTCGCGTGCCATCTACGCGGTTGAGCAGCGTCTTGAACAGGTCGCCCGTCAGGCGAATGTGACGATAAGTCATGAGACCAAGCCTGTGGTCATCGAAGGCGTGTCGCGCTTGATTGACGAGCTCATCTATAATCTGGCAAGCAACGCCATCCGCTACAATCGACCCGGCGGTACGGTTACGCTGCAGTGCGGCACCAACGACGAAGGCCATCCGTTCCTTGCGGTCGCCGACACGGGAATCGGTATCGCGCCTGAAGAACAGGGCAAGGTATTTGAGCGGTTCTATCGCGTGGACAAGAGTAGGTCCAAGGCGCGCGGCGGAACCGGTCTGGGGCTTGCCATTGTCAAGCATGCGGCCCTGTATCATCACGCCACGCTCGATCTGTCGAGCGAGTTGGGCGTGGGAACCACCATTACGGTGACGTTTCCCATACAGCAGGACGAGCCATTCGCATAGCGATACAACATAGGTATTGATGTAGACGCCGCATTTGACTTTCGGGTGCGGCGTTGTTGTGCAATTTTACGATTGCTTCCGACATTTTTACAGGAGAGCCTGTTTCTTATGTATAGAGTTTGGTCTCGGTAAAAAGATGCGATAACATACGGACAGTTTTGTCAATCCGAACTGGGGAAATGAAAGGCAAGCTGCATGACCCTTCTCGAACTGTTCCAGCTGCTGAAGAAGCACCTCAAGCTGGTCATCACCCTTCCGGTGGTCTGCGCGATCGCCATGGGCATCGTGTCCTTCGCCGCGATGGACAACACCTATACCGCGACGACGAGCATGTACATTCTCGCCAAGACCGACGATAGCGGCCAGATGAGCTACAACGATCTCTCGGCGAGCCAGATGCTTTCCAACGATATCGCCACGCTGCTGGATAGCGATAGCGTTAAGAGCGGCGCAGCCAATGAACTGGGCCTCACCGATCTGGATGACTACAAGGTGTCTGTTTCCTCCGAGACCACCACGCGTGTCATTACGCTTTCGGTTACCGGCACCGATGCCAAGGAGACGGCTAAGGTCGCAAAGGCCATGGCCAGCTCGGTGAGTACGGTCGCTCAGAACGTCGGCGCTGCCCAGAGCATCAACGTTATCGACGAGGCTAAGACCCCCGAAGCCCCCAGCGGTCCCAAGCGTATGCTGTACGTTGCTGTCGCGTTCCTCGCGGGCATCTTTATCGCAGTTGCCTATGTCGTTTTGGCAGACATGCTCAACACCCGCATCCGCGGTGCCGAAGAGGCAGAAGAGCTCCTGGGCATTCCCGTTGTTGGCCGAATTCCGGCTATGAAAGGTGGTAAATAGGCATGGCTAAGGCAAAGAACACCGATAAGCTCGTTGTACAGAATGCCGCCAAGACCCTTCTGGCCAACATCCGCTTTGCGAGCGTGGACGACCCCATTCGCACCATCACCGTTACGTCCTCGATTCCCAACGAGGGCAAGTCTACGGTTTCCATCAACCTTGCCCAGGCTATCGCCACCAGCGGCAAGAGCGTCCTGCTGGTCGAGGCTGATATGCGTCGCAGGTCCCTTGCCGATATGCTCGGCGTCCGCTCCCGCGGCGGACTCTATGCAGTCCTTTCCGGGCAGGTTTCTATTGACCAGGCGATTGTCGAGACGGGTCAGAAGAACTTCTACTTCCTCGATGCCGAGCCGCATATTCCCAATCCTGCCGACATCATCGTCTCTCACCGCTTTGCCAAGCTGGTAAAGGCACTGTCCGCCAAGTTCCAGTACGTCATCTTTGATGCTCCCCCGGTCGGCACCTTCATCGATGCTGCCGAGATCGCAAGTCTGACCGACGGTGCGCTTTTTGTCGTGCGTGAGGATTTCACCAAGCGCGAGGAGGCGCTCAACGCCATCGGTCAGCTTAAGAAGTCCGAAAAGGTCAAGCTCATCGGTACCGTTATGAACTACTGCGAGACCGAGACCAGCGAGTACTACTACTCCTACTACACCAAGGACGGTAAGAAGGTGAAGAAGGGCTCGGACGATCAGGGGACTTCCAAAAAGGGCATCTTCACCAACCGAGCAAACGTTTAGTTGATTAAGGCTGACCTATGCGTGACATTCATTGCCATATCTTGCCGGGTGTAGACGACGGCGCCGCCGATCTCGATGAGAGCTTGGCGATGCTCGAGGCTGCCAAGCGGGCCGGTGTAACCAGAATCGTTTGCACTCCTCACTGCCGTGATCCCTATTTTGATTACGACAAGATGTGGGATGCCTTTGAGCTGCTGCGTGATAACGCTGACGGTTTTCCGCTCCAGATGGGCTTCGAGGTCAACCATCGAAAGCTCGTTGAGCTTGGTATCGATGCCGCGGAGCACTTGCATTTCGATGGGACCAACGAGTTTCTGCTCGAGCTTTCGACGCATGCCGATGCGTATGCGTTTAGAGAGTACGAGAACACGATTTACGATTTGCAGTGTCGTGGCTACCAGGTGATCATCGCTCATCCTGAGCGCTATCGTGCGGTTCAAAAGGATGTAAGCGTGGCGGAGCGTCTGGTCGATATGGGCTGCAAGCTGCAGGCTTCGGCGGACTTTATTGCCGGCGGTCGCTTTGGTCGCGAGAAAAAGCCGGCACAGCGCCTGTTCGATCAGAACCTGTACAGCTTCATCGCGAGCGATGCCCATAACGTGGGTCATTACGACTGCCTGGCGAAGGCTCGCGCGAAGTTTAGCGTGCGCGGAGCTCATTTTCGCTAATATCTGTCCCTAACGTTCGCATTGAATGAAAGGGCAGCCATGGATATTCAACTTAAGACGGGATGTTTTGATGACGCGGCGTTGGTGCGCCGCGTCGTTTTTATAGACGAGCAGGGCTACGAGAATGAGTTCGACGCTATCGACGAGGATCCAAACTGCATTCATGTGACGCTCTATGTAGACGGCGAGCTTGCCGGTTGCTCGCGCGTGTTTCCCGAAGAGCTTGAGCGCGTGGCTGACGCAGAGGCCCCGGTGTTGCCGGCATGCGACATGGACGAAGGCGTTGCGGCGGGGGAGACCTACATTATGGGGCGCGTCGCCGTGCTGCCGGCTATGCGTCGTCGCGGACTGGCGAGTGCGATCGTCGAGGCCAGTGCTTCGTGTGCACGCGATGCCGGCGCTAAGCTTATTAAGCTGCATGCGCAGGAATACGTGTTGCCGCTCTATGCAAAGGCGGGCTACACGCAAATCGCCCCGGTAGATTACGAAGACGAGGGCCAGCCCCATGTCTGGATGGCCAAGCGCGTAGATGGCAGATAGGGACGTTCCTTTTAATATGAGCAGGACATTGTCAAGAGGCAAAATCGGGCCTGGCCCCAAC
>USHA01000001.1 GCA_900554325.1 uncultured Collinsella sp. | reverse complement strand
CAGCCCCTACAGCTCCACCAAGGCGGCCTCCGACATGCTCGTGCGCGCCTGGGTGAGGACGTTCGGCCTGCGCGCGACCATCTCCAACTGCTCCAACAACTACGGGCCCTACCAGCACGTGGAGAAGTTCATCCCGCGCCAGGTGACCAACCTGATCGACGGGGTGCGCCCCAGGCTCTACGGCGACGGGCGCAACGTCCGCGACTGGATCCACACCGAGGACCACAGCTCCGCCGTGTGGACCATCCTGACCAAGGGCGCGATCGGCGAGACCTACCTGATCGGCACCGACGGGGAGCGCGACAACCTCGCGGTCCTGCGCGAGATCCTGCGCGCATTCGGCCGCCCGGAGGACGACTTCGACTGGGTGCGCGACCGCCCCGGCCACGACCGCCGCTACGCCATCGACAGCGCGAAGCTCCGCCGCGAGCTCGGCTGGGAGCCCCAACACACCGATTTCGCCGCGGGACTCGCGGAGACCATCGCGTGGTACCGCGAGAACGAGTCCCGGTGGCGCCCGGCCAAGGAGGCCACCGAGGCCCGCTACCGGGCGCAGGGGCAGTAGGAGGGGAGCCATGGCTGAGATCGAGTTCGAGAAGGCCCTCGCGGCCGAGACCGCCAACATACCCGGCATGCTCGTGTTCGACCTGCCGGTCCACGGGGACGCCCGCGGCTGGTTCAAGGAGAACTGGCAGCGCGCCAAGCAGGTCGCGCTCGGCCTGCCCGACCTGGGCCCCGTGCAGAACAACATATCCTTCAACGCGCAGCGCGGCGTCACCCGCGGAGTGCACGCCGAGCCGTGGGACAAGTACATCTCCGTGGCCACAGGATCGGTCTTCGGCGCCTGGGTGGACCTGCGCCCGGGGAAGAGCTTCGGCGAGGTCTTCACCTGCGTGATCGACCCGGGGAAGGCGGTCTACGTGCCCCGCGGCGTGGGCAACTCCTTCCAGGCGCTCGAGGACGGCACCGCCTACACCTACCTGGTGAACGCCCACTGGTCCGCCGAGCTCAAGTCCACCTACACCTTCGTCAACCTCGCCGACCCGGCGCTCGGCATCGAGTGGCCCATCCCGCTCGGGCAGGCGACCGTCTCCGAGGCCGACCTCAACCACCCGTATCTCGCCGACGCCCTGCCGATGGCGCCCCGCCGCACGCTGGTCACCGGCTGCAACGGCCAGCTGGGACGGGCGGTGCGCGCGCTCGCCGAGGAGCGCGGCCTTAGCCCCTGGTTCGACTTCTGCGACATCGACACCTTCGACATGTCCGACCCGGCGGCCTACGGTCAGTACGACTGGCCGCTCTACGGCGCCGTCGTCAACTGCGGCGCCTACACCGCGGTCGATAAGGCCGAGACCCCCGAGGGCCGCGTGGCGGCCTGGAGGGCCAACGCGACGGGCCCGGCCCTTCTCGCCCGCACCTGCGCCGAGCACGGCATCGCCCTGGTGCACGTGTCCTCCGACTACGTCTTCGACGGGACGGCGGAGGTCCACGCCGAGGACGAGCCCTTCAGCCCGCTGTCCGTCTACGGCCAGTCCAAGGCCGCGGGCGACCTCGCCGTGGCCGGCTGCCCGCGCCACTACATCGTGCGCTCCAGCTGGGTGATCGGCGAGGGCCGCAACTTCGTCCGGACGATGAGGGGGCTCTCGGATCGCGTGGCCGACCCGGCCGACGCCCTCGGGCGCGTGACCGTGGTCGACGACCAGTACGGCCGGCTCACCTTCACGCGCGACATGGCCGAGGGGATCCTCTGGCTGCTCGGCTACCGGGAGGGGGACGTCGAGCCCTCCGCACCCGCGCCGCACGGCACCTACAACCTCACCGGGTCGGGCCCGGTGGAGTCCTGGGCGCAGATAGCTGCCCGCGTGTTCGACCTCGCCAACGGCAACGGCGACAAGGTGGTGCCCGTCACGACCTCCGAGTACTATGCCGGAGCCGAGGGGCCCATCGCCCCGAGGCCGGAGCGTTCCGCGCTCGACCTCGCGAAGATCGAATCAGTAAGGTTTGTACCGCGCGATTGGGAGCATGAGCTTAAGGAACAAGTATGCAACTGACGGGAAACAGAGGACACGCAAGTGCCGCGTACCTTGGCATTGAGCCGGATCGAAGAAGCATCGTTTCCTGTATTAAATCCGGAGGCTTTGATTATGTCGGTGTCGCCATCACCCCTTGGCATGTGAGGATGGCAGTCGCTTCTTATCTTAAATTGCGTGCGGACCATTTAGTTAATTCTGGAATCATCCTTATCGATCGCCACAATAAGGATGGCTATTTAGTTTCAGCTGAAGTAAGTGCACCTGGATTGAGTGTTGCCTACCTCGACCGCGGCGACGGCGGTTGGACTTCCATGATTCAAGCTTTTGCATGTCGCTTGGCTTTGCCCTTTTTGCAATCTAAAAAAGAAAGCGGTCGCTTGGTTTATGTCGCAAACCCATCTTTCCCGGGATCGATATTTGATAGCTTTTCTGCTTTAAAGCTTAATTGTCGCCTTTCTTACATTTTACTCGATGAAGGTGTCGGATCGTATCTTACGACTACAGAGGACTGGGCGAAGCAAAGCATAAGAGACCGTGGATTGCATGGGTTCAGCGCACTGATGCGCAATTGGTTATTTAACTATGAGCAGCATGAACTTCCCAAATTAGTTTCCGAATTAGAAGAGAAAAAAAGATACGAGTCGTTCTATCTTTTCGAATGCGATGGAACACTATCTACTACCAATGCTGCTTTCGTAAAACAAAGCTTCGAATTGAATGCAAAGAGCGCTGGTTTTTTACTGAGTTCGCACAATGACAAATACAAAAACGCTGTCGTTTTTTGCTCACAATATCCACTTGTGGAAGTAGGTTCGATTTCGCTTGGTGCTCATCGTTGCGCCATTGATGCTGCATATCAGGTATCAAGGCGTTTGGGAGTCCCGATGGTAATCAAGCTTCATCCTAGGGAAAGCGATTTCGAAATATACAATGGGTTTGACGCATTTATAGATTCAAGGCGTGGTGTTGCCCTGGAGGATATTCTAGGGGATTTAGATGAACCGCCGTTGTGCATTGCGAGTTTGTGCAGCACCGCGATGATTACTGCATCTGCCGTTTTTGGCTGCAGTGGGATCAGCCTAAATGCGTTAATACCTGATGGCGAGGCCTCAGATGGCTTTGCTCTGTTCTGCAGAAGTATGGATTCGCTTTTTGGCGATTACTACGAGACACCCGAATCTGTTGACGAATTCTGCTTCTTCCTTAAAGGGGCTCACTGAGCAGCATTGGACACACATGGTTTCTTTGACAAATAAGGCTGTAGAATTACGGAGAGCGGATTCCGGTCTTTCATCTAGCGCTCTTGTATTGTTTTGTCTGTTCTTTTTAATTACAACGCTACTGTCTGATTTCCCCATTGCCTCCCTTGCAAGCCTTATAGGCTTCTTGCTATTCGGTGTATACACTTGCATTGCCGCACCTTCTTTTCTCATAAAATACTTCAGTGTACTGTTTGGTATAGTCGCGGCTATAGCAGGTTGCTTTTCGTGCGAATTTCTTGGCGGGTACTTACCAGAATTACGCAAAACTGTCTTTTATTCAGGGTCTTTACCGCTTCTGATCCTGAACTATTTTATCTTTCTGTCCTGCTTGCATAGGTTTGATGGGGCATTTGGTGCAGATGATAAAAAATTATTAACCGAAGTTCCTGTTCGCAAAGAGTGGAAATGGTTCAAATGGCTTCATGCTAGCGTGCTCTTGATGATTGTAATGATGTTTTTGCATGCTTTGCCAAACCCATCGTTCATTCATGGAGTCGATCGTTTTAGTTATTCTTCGCAGTATTTATCAGGCATTTGGAGATACCTCCACTCCGCTTCGATGATTCTTTGCATCATTCCGCTCATCGCTGTTCGTTTTGGCTACAGGAAGAGCGGGTGGCTTGCAATCTTTGTGTTCTGTTTATATCTGTTTTGGACTGGGATCAAATTCAGCGGCTTTTATTCGTTACTTAGTCTGGCGACTTTCGTCTACTACGATAAAGTAGTGACTTTTAGTAGGAAGTTTATATACAAGCTTCTTATCGGGGCTTTTGTTGTTCTCGGGTTATTGCTTGGATTGTCGGTATTCGCACATAGCTTTGCAGCATCCTCAGACACCGCTTCCGAGTTTTTCTTTAATAGGACTGCACAACAAGGACAGCTATGGTGGTCTACGTATAGTACCTATTCGCCTTGTGACGGCATAGATGAGTTCTCGGACGAATTGAATGGTTTGGCTATTGGTGAGAAGTCTATCAGCGAATGCCGTGGTGATAGATATGGCATCTATAAGATGATGTATTTAAACGCTCCTACGGACCTTGTGGATTCAAAGCTGTCATCAGGTTCGAGATATACCGAAGCTGCTTATCCAAGCATGTATTATTATTTTGGCCCATTTGGAACGGTTGGCTTCAGCGTATTGACTGCTTTCGGAACCGTCTGCCTGGTTAATCTAATGATTAAAGTTATACATGGGCGAGAAGTCTTCTCTTCGCTCGCTTGTTTCATTATCTGGAGGGCATGGGCCGTCTTTCGAAGCATGCTTCTGCTGTCGCCGTTCTTTGATTTAAGCGTTTTGCTTTCAATCACGATTCTTATCTTGTTTAGCCGTGGTTTATATGGCACCTCGATTGCTTCTAGTGACAGCAAGGTGAACGATTGCCTGATCTCAGGGGGCGTCAATGACAAGCGCTAAGAGCAATACTTCGTCATTTCTCTGGAGTTTCCTCGAGCAGGGTGGTTCCAAAGCAATCATAATGGTTGTCCAGATTATTCTTGCTCGCTTACTTTCCCCAGAAGCATTCGGTGTCTTGGCTATCTTGCTCGTTGTGACGCAAGTTGCAGATTCCATCGCGCAGAGCGGCCTTGGAATGGCTCTAATCCAGAAGAGCGACGCGAATGACGGTTCTTATTCCACTGCATGGTGGCTCAGCATCGGGCTTGCCGCAATGCTCTATGTCGGCATTTTTCTCGGTGCGCCCGCTATTGCCGTTTTCTACAATATGCCGGACTTGATCACGTATCTTCGTGTGCTCGGGCTCATTGTTTTCTTCAATTCAGCGAACTCTATCCAGCGCTCATTTCTGCAGCGGTCCATGAATTTCAAAGGAATATTCATCGCCACGACAGCCGCTGCGCTCGCCTCGGGCATTGGTGGTATCGCTCTCGCATTCTTCGGTTTTGGTGTTTGGGCGCTTGTTGTACAGTCCCTGCTGCAAAGCGTGTTTATCTGCATTGTCATGTGGACTCAAGTTAGCTGGAAGCCAAAGTTATTATTCGATGTTGCTGAGGCAAGGGATTTGTTCGGATATGGTTGGAAAATATGCATTACCGGCATCCTGAATGTCCTTTACTCGGGCATTTCTGAGCTCGTCCTTGGGCGCGCCTGTTCTTCTGGGGAGCTTGGCCTTTACAGCCAGGGCCGCAAGTATCCCATAGCGGCTATCGGTGTGATGAGCAATGCCATCGCAAACGTGCTCTTTCCGATGTTTTCTTCTATTAAGGGGGATGTCGGAGCATTGCGCGATGCAATACGCCGTGGGCTCACTCTTGGCACGTTTATCGTTGCTCCCATATCCCTGTTGGTCGCCGTCGCGGCGGAGCCGCTCGTCGTCATCCTCTTGTCCGGGAAATGGCTTGCGTGCGTGCCCATTTTTCAGCTGACTTGCATCTCGAACGCGATACTGATGCTTCAGCTTGTCAATCTGCGCGCATATATGGCATTGGGTGACAGCTCGCTCTATATGCGCCTCCAGATCATCAAGGTACTAGGCGGAGGCGCGATCATCTGGATCACCGCCGCCCTCACTCATGATATCTACGCGACGGCTTGGGCGAACTTCTTTGTGGGCATCCTCTCAATCCTCTTTGTTGACGCCGTGCCCGCAAAACGACTGCACGGCTACTCGGCTCTGTGCCAGATCAAGGATGTCCTGCCGATACTCGGCCTCTCATTTGCTGCTGCCGCGGCAGGGCTCGGCGTTCGTCTTTTGAACTTGGACTACGTGCCCGAGCTTTTTGCCCAGTGTATCGCATTTTCCCTTGTTTACCTGGGTGGAGCAAGGCTCTTCAAGTTTAAGGAGCTCTCCGAAGCGGTTTCACTCATGCGCAAACTCGCAGGTGGTGGGCGCTGAGGTATCCGCTAGTCCCTTCAATTAATTACCGGTCAGTTACTTATGGAAAGGATAGTAGCCTCATGTCAACATTCAACGGTTCAACTCTAATGATCACGGGAGGGACTGGTTCCTTTGGAAACACCGTCCTTAAGCATTTCCTGACTTCCGACGTGGGGGAGATTCGCATCTTTTCCCGTGATGAGAAGAAGCAGGACGACATGCGGCACGAGCTCCAAGCTCGCTACCCGGACCACGTCGCCAAAGTGAAGTTCCACATCGGCGACGTTCGCAACATCCAGTCGGTCCGCGACGCGATGCACGGGGTGGATTACATCTTTCATGCTGCTGCCTTGAAGCAGGTCCCCTCATGCGAGTTCTTCCCCATGGAGGCCGTCCGTACCAACATTGAGGGCACGGACAACGTCCTTCACGCCGCCTCGGACGCCGGTGTCAAGCGCGTCGTCTGCCTTTCAACGGACAAGGCGGCCTACCCCATCAACGCCATGGGGAAATCCAAGGCCCTCATGGAGAGCGTCATCTTCGCTAACGCCCGTAGGTCGGCGGAGAAGGGCGGCACGGTCGTCTGCTGCACCCGCTACGGCAACGTCATGTGCTCGCGCGGTTCTGTCATCCCGCTCTTCATCGACCAGATCCGCGCCGGTAACCCTATCACCATTACGGATCCGAGCATGACCCGCTTCCTGATGAACCTCGATGAGGCCGTCGACCTCGTGAAGTTCGCATTCGAGCATGCAAACCCCGGTGACCTGTTCATCCAGAAGGCAGACGCGAGCACCATCGGAGACCTGGCAAAGGCGGTCCAGAAGCTGTTCGGCGACACGGGGACGAGCATCATCGGCCCGCGCCACGGCGAGAAGCTGTTCGAGACGCTCATGACGCGCGAGGAGCGCCTGAGATCGGAAGACATGGGCGGCTACTATCGCGTCGCGGCGGACATCCGCGGCCTGAACTACGACAATGCCGAGCTCGGACGCGATGCGCAGACCATGGCCGACGAGGCCTACACCTCCCACAATACGAATCGGCTGGACGTGGAGGGCACCGTGAAGAAGATCATGACCGCCGACTACGTCCGTGAAGAGCTCGACGGCATCCGCCATATCTGAAGGAGGGCAAGATGATTTACCGATTCCCGCTGCGAGACGTCAAGGACATGCTGCTCAACCAGATCGGCAACAATTTCTTCAAGTCCATCGAGGACGAGCGCCTGATCACCAAGCATATGGAGCGCACGCTGGAGAGGCTTGAGCGCAACATCTCGGCCAACGACAACAAGTATTACTGGAAGCTCAACGCGGCGGGGGAGCGCGAGGCCTACTTCGATCCCCTGCATACCTGTCAATGGGCCCTGTTCCTGTACCTCACCGCGAACACCATCTATCGCGAGGAAAGGGACAACTCCGAGGCCGCCCGCGTTGTCTGTGACAAGATATACGGCCAGATGAAGGCGGTATCCGGTTGCGACCTGTACTACGAGGTGGAGATGCCCGAGACCTTCGCCTTCGACCACCCGACCGGCTCTTTCATGGGGCGCGCCTCCTACGGCGAGGGGTTCTCGTTCACACAGGGCTGCACGGTCGGAAACCTCAATGAGATTTATCCCGTCATCGGGCGTGACGTGCAGATGTGCGCCGGCAGCAAAGTGCTTGGAGACTCGCGCATCGGTGACGGCTGCCTAATCGGAGAGGGCGCCGTCGTGAGGGACGAGAGCGTTCCCGACGGCTCTGTTGTATACGGTAAGTCGCCGAACCTAAACATCTCACCCAGAGGCTAGCGGAATGGCGATCAGACAGGAGGTTTAACATGGAAGAGCTCGCAATCAACGGCGGGACGCCTACCAGTTCAAGGGTTCTGGGCTACGGCCATCAGGACATCAACGAGGACGACATCAAAGCGGTGGTCGATTGCCTTCGCGGCGACTATCTTACCTGCGGTCCCGCGACAGAGGCCTTCGAGGAGTCCATCAAGGCGGCGACCGGCGCCAAGTTCGTGACAGCGGTGGCCAACGGCACCGCAGCGCTGCATGTGGCGTGCCTGGCCGCCGGGATCAAGCCCGGCGACGAGGTGATCGTGTCGCCCATCACCTTTGCCGCCTCCGCCAACTGCGTGCGCTACTGCGGCGCGACCCCGGTGTTCGCCGACATCGACCCCGGCACCTGGAACATCGACCCCACGTCGATCCGTGAGAAGCTGACCGACAAGACGAGGGCGATCGTGGCGGTGGACTTCGGCGGCGTGCATGTCGATTCCGATGAGATCCGCAAGATCTGCGATGAGAACGGGCTGACATTCATCGAGGACGCAGCCCATTCCATCGGTACGCGTCATGACGGCCGCGCCGTGGGTTCCATCGCGGACATCACGACGTTTAGCTTCCATCCGGTGAAGACCATAACCACCGGCGAGGGCGGTGCGGTGGCTACCAACGACTCCGAGCTGGGCAAGATGGTGGAGCTTTACGCCAAGCACGGCATCACGCGCGATCATGGGTTCATGCGCGAGAAGGACCAAGGCGGCTGGTACTACGAGCAGCTCGTCTTGGGCTACAACTACCGCATCAGCGACATCGAAGCTTCGCTGGGCGTGAGCCAGATGGAGCGCCTCGGGCAGTTCGGGACCCGTCGCAAGGAGCTCGTGGCCTTCTACAACGAGCGTTTCTCCGAGATCCCTGAGGTGCAGTTCCAAATCGATGCGACCCCCGAGGATACGGTGCGGCACCTGTACTGCTTGAAGTTCGACACTGATGCCCTGGGCGTCACCCGTCGCTGGATCTTCGATGCGCTGCGCGCGGAGAACCTGGGGGTGAACGTTCACTACCTGCCCGTGTACCTGCTGCCCTACTACAAGGACCTGGGGCATGGCCGCGGCGAATGCCCCAACGCCGAGGACTACTACGATCGCTGCGTGACGCTGCCGTTGCACTGCGGCCTCACCGACGACGACGCGCAGCTCGTTGTCGACGCCGTGACGAAGGTCGTCGAGTGGTGCCGCGCCAACAAGGGGACGAGACGATGAGGCTCATGGCGTCCGAGACTGAGGTGAGGGCTCAGCTCGTAAGACAGATCGTGAGTCTTTTTCCGTTGAGCGATGCGGAGCGCGAGGCTATCGATGACGCCTGGACAGCAACCTTGGGCAGGCTCGAGGAGCGCTTCATCCGTATCAAGAACAAGTACTACAGTCGTGATGGAGAGGTGATCTTTGATCCCTTGCACGGATGCCAGTGGGCCCATTTCCTCTACACCCTATCCAACGAGATTCACCACCGGGGGGGGGGGGTGCGCTCCGTGTGCGATAAGATCTATGCGCTGAATCGGGCCCTTAGTTCCGCAGACCTGTATTACGAGGTCGAGCTGCCCGATATCTTCACTTTCGACCATCCTCTTGGTGCCGTTATGGGGCGCGCTGAGTACGCAGACTACTTCACGTTCTCGCAGGGCTGCACCGTTGGCAACAACAACGGCGTCTACCCCAGATTCGGTAAACGCGTCTTCATGATGAGCGACAGCAAGGTCGTCGGGGGCTGTCGCATCGGCGATAACGTAATCATCGGGGCCAACGCCTGCATAAAGGACCAAGACGTTCCGAGCAACTCCATCGTCTTCGGAGAGAGCCCGAACCTCGTCATCAAGGAAAACCGGAAGGCTGCCGTAGATTCCCATGCAAACGGGGTGTTCTTCTATGACTAGCATCTGCATAATAACGGCGCGCGGCGGCTCCAAGCGCGTCCCGCGCAAGAACATCAAGGAGTTCTGCGGCAAATCGATCATCGCCTACTCCATAGAGGCCGCCCTCGCGAGCGGTGTCTTCGACACGGTGATGGTCTCGACCGACGACGACGAGATCGCGGAGGTGTCGCGCGGATGCGGCGCCGAGGTTCCGTTCATGCGAAGCGAGGCGGCGAGCAGCGACTACGCTACCACGGCCGACGTGCTGTGCGAGGTGCTTGATGAGTATCAAAGGAGGGGGGCCTCTTTTGATACGATATGCTGCCTCTATCCCACCGCACCCTTCGTGAGAGCGTCCGAACTGCGGGAGGCCGCGTCGATACTGGATGGAGGAGCGAGCTCGGTGATCCCGGTGACCTCCTTCGATTTCCCCCCGCTTCGCGGGTTCAAGGTCGGGGAGGATGGGTCTGTCGGGTACGCGTTCCCGGAATACGCCCAGGCCCGGAGCCAGGACCTCCCCGAGATGGTCCATGACTGTGGGCGCTTCTACTTCGCCAACACCGAGGCCTTCAAAAGGAGCGGCAGCTTTATCACCGAGCGGACTCGCGCGCTTCGTATCCCGAGCAAGTACGTCCAGGACATCGACACGCTCGAGGATTGGGAGATCGCGGAGCAGAAGTACCTGTCAATGATTCAGGAGGATTGAGGATATGAAGCTATTTGAGACCATTGAGCGCGGTGAGGTATATTTCATTGCGGAGATGAGCGGGAACCACGGCGGCAGCGTGGACAAGGCGATGGAGATCGTCCGCTCGGCCGCAGAGGCGGGGGCAGATTGCCTGAAGCTGCAGACCTTCACCGCCGACACGATCACCATCGACTGCGATTCCCCCGACTTCCAGACCACGCCGGGCGGTCTCTGGGAGGGGCGCACCCTTTACGACCTGTACGAGGAGGCGCACACCCCCTGGGAGTGGCAGGCCGAGATCAAGGAGGAATGCGAGCGGCTGGGGATGGACTTCCTCTCCTCGGTCTTCGAC
This sequence comes from uncultured Collinsella sp., assembly GCA_900554325.1. Taxonomy (GTDB): domain Bacteria; phylum Actinomycetota; class Coriobacteriia; order Coriobacteriales; family Coriobacteriaceae; genus Collinsella. The sequence goes on along the minus strand of USHA01000001.1, from coordinate 59,940 downwards.
CCCACCTCCGTCGACTTCCTCGAGTCCATTGGTTGCGAGATGTACAAGATCGCATCCCCCGAGCTCGTCGACGTGCCGCTCATACGCTACGCCGCCTCGAAGGGCAAGCCGATGGTCATCTCCTGCGGGATGGGCGGCATCGACGAGATTGCCGACGCCGTGGAGGCGTGCCGCTCCGTGGGCAACGAGCGGATTGTGCTCCTGAAGTGCACGAGCGAGTACCCCGCCGTGTACGAGGACATGAACATCGCGACGATGGCCGACATGGGCGCCCGCTTCGGCTGCGCGGTGGGCCTCTCCGATCATTCGATGGGCTGGGGTGTCGATGTCGCCGCCGCCACGCTGGGCGCGAGCGTCATAGAGAAGCACTACTGCATCTCCCGCAAGCAGAAGACCGTGGACTCGGAGTTCTCTATGGAACCGGCTGAGTTCAGCGCTATGGTCCGCGACGTGCGCCGCGCGAAGGCATCCGTCGGGCGGGTGACGTACGAGCGCTCCGAGAGGGAGGAGAGGGGCCTCGCCGGCCGCCGCTCCCTCTACGCAGTGAGGGACATCGCGCCCGGAGAGAAGTTCACGAGCGAGAACGTTCGCAGCATCCGCCCGGCGCACGGCCTCGCACCTAAGCACCTCGATGATCTTCTGGGGCGCGCCGCGAAGCGCGAGATCAAGTTCGGCGAGCCGATTACTGCGGCGGACCTGTAGTACTTTCGCCATGTTGGAAGGAGGCCGTTTTGGCTAAGAAATGTCTCGTCATAGGGGCGTCGAGCTTCATAGGCGCCTACGTGGTGGATGCTCTTTTGGAGGCTGGCTATTCCGTGGTCGGTACGGGGAGGAACCGGCGCTTCGCCGACCACTACCGGCGGCTGGGCGTCGAGTACCGTCCGTTTGACCTAGACGACCCCTCGGGGTTCGGCGAGCTACCTCAAGACGTCGACTTCGTCGCGCATCTCGCGGGCAGGCTGCCAGCGAACTCGGATTTCAACCTTTCCAGCGAGGACGACGCCGCCGAGTACATCCGGACGAACGCCCTGGGGACGGCTTATCTGCTCGAGTGGGCGCGTGGGGTCGGCGTGGGGCGCATCGTGTCGACGACCTCCTACGCGGACGTGCAGAACCGCTGGAGCCCCTCGGCCCCCGTCCGAGAGGACTGGCCGCGCGATTTCAGGCTGAGCGGAGACCATGCGGCCTACGTCATCTCGAAGAACGCCTCCGCCGACCTCCTCTTCTATTACAACGAGCAGTACGGGATGAGGAACTGCGTCTTCCGGCTCCCTCCCGTCTACGGTTGCGGGCCCCACGGGTCCCTTCGCGTCAATGGCGCGGTGAGGAGGTCCGGGATCGGCATATTCGTCGACAAGGCCAAGTCCGGCGAGCCCATCACGGTCTTCGGCGATGCCGACGGCGCGAAGCGCGACATCGTGAGCGTGAAGGACGTCGCGCAGGCCTTCGTCCGTGCTGGCGGCAGCGATGTCGCGGAGGGCCTGTACAACATCGGGTCAGGACGGCCGGTCTCCCTCCGTGAGCAGGCCGAGGCGATCGCTGGGGTCTTCGCGGGCGCCGACGGCACCTCTGAGGTGCGTGTCGACAGCTCCAGGGGCAACGGCATACGCCCGTACTCCTTCGACATCTCCCGCGCTCGACGCGATTTCGGTTACGAGCCCAGGTTTGCCGACTTCCGCGATTTGATGGCGGACTGGAAATGCGAGGAAGAGCGCGGCGTGATGCCGGAACTGTTCTGTGCAAGCGACGGCGGGGGGGTGGCTCGCTAACGTAGTCATTGTTGAGCCGATCTTCTCCTGTGTGAGTTCGAGAAAGGTGGCTTAACATGAGATTTCTGGTGATTGGCGGTTCGAGTTTTATCGGCGTGTATGCGGTTGACGAGCTACTCGCTCGCGGACATGAGGTTATAGCAACTGGCAGAAATCAGAACTTTAAGGCCCATTACGAGAGACTCGGTGTGCCATACGTGATGGTGGATATGGTTGAGCCTGGGACTTTGAGCGCGCTTGACGGCTGGAAGATCGATGCCGCGGTGTCCCTTGCCGCCCGAATGCCTGCCAATATCGAGAAGGACTCGGAATCAGAGGACATCGCAGATTTCATCCAGACCAACGTTGTCGGCACCATCAATCTTCTCAACTGGCTGCGCGGGCACGGGGTAAACCGACTCGTTGACATCGTGTCGCGGTTTGACTGCAGGCTGTATCCTGCAGAGGCGATCATAACGGAAGAGACTCGACCGATGTTCTCGTATACAGATGATCACGCCGCATACGTTGTGAGCAATAACGAGAAGGCGGAGATGCTCCGCTACTATAACGAGCGCTACGGCATGAAGAACATATGGCTGAGGATCCCGTCGATATACGGAGTCGGTCCACACGGCTCTTTTGCAAAAGACGGTGTCGTGATTAAATCGGGCCTTCAGATATTTATGGAGCGCGCGGCAATCGGGGAGGAGATTACCGTATTCGGCGATCCCGACACCCCAAAGGACGTCCTATATGTGAAAGACATGGCGCGTGCTATCGCGGATGCACTGGAGAGCAGCGATGGCCAAGGTCTCTATAATGTTTCCTACGATGAGAATTTCTCAATCTTGGAACTCGCCGAAGCGACCGCCAGGGCCTTTGCCGGCGAGTGCGGAGAGTCAGAAGTCTCGTCTGATCCGAGTAGGCCAAACAACGGCTCTTTCCCAAGGATGGACAACACGAAGATCAAAGAGGAGCTCGGCTTCAGACCGCTTTACGGCGACCCTTACGTTCTGATGGAAGATTATCGCAGAGAGCTTGAGAGGGGAGAGCATGCAAGGCTCTTTTCATAGGAAGATATACATTCGGACGGATGCGAACCCGGCTATTTCCGGTGGTCACGTGATGCGCTGCCTGTCCCTAGCGGACGCCTTAGCGGGATTCGGCGCAGACGTGGAGTTCGTCCTCTCTGATGAAGGGCCGGTTGACGTCATCGGGGGCCGCGGCTTCGCTGCTCGCGTGCTCGGTACCGATTGGCGAGAGCTCGCCGAGGGCTCCAAGGTCCTATGCGGGCTTTGCGATGGGCAGAATGATCCCGTCGTGCTCGTCGACACATATGCCGTCACCTCCGGGTATGTCGACAGATTGTCTCCCCATGCGAAGGTTTGCTACCTGGGCAGCAAGGGCGGCGATCTCGGCTCCCTCTCGCTCATCGCGAACTACTCCACCGACGTCGACGAGGGGTTCTACGGGCGCACATACGGGCCGCGTGGGACGCGGCTCCTTCTCGGTCCCGGTTACGCCCCGCTGGGGGCGCGCTTCAACGAGGTGCACCGCGAGCGCGAGGGGTCCATCTCCAGGGTTCTGGTCACGACGGGCAGTACCGATCCCTTCGGGTTCCTGCCTGCCTTCCTCGCAGCCGTCCTCGATGACGCCCGGCTCGACGGGGTTGGGTTTGACGTCGTTGTGGGCGGAATGGTGGCGGATGATGCCGCCTCGACGGTTGAGCGAATCGCCTCCGAGAGTCGCCGCGTGGATGTGATGCGTGCGGTGTCCGACATGGCTGACCTCATGGCCCGTTGCGATGCTGCCGTCTCGGCCAACGGGACGACCGTATATGAATTGGCCGCCGCGGGGCTGCCGACGGTGGCGTTCTCTATGGTCGAGGAGCAGGTTGCGAGCGCCGAGTCCCTCGCGCGCCTCGGTGCCATCGAGTATTGCGGGCCGGTGGGGGAAGACGTGTCCCGGACAGCGGCGGCATGCATCGACCGCCTTGCCGGCCTGGCCTCCGATCCCGTGTGCACTGCAGCTTTGGCGAGGCGCGCCCACGGCCTCATCGACGGGCTCGGGGCGGAGAAGATAGCGAAGGAGATAATGCGGCTATGAATCAAAGGGAGAAACGAGGAACCGTCGTGATGCTCGGGGGGAGTCGGCTGCAGCTGCCCGCCATCGAGGCGGCGCAGAGACTCGGCTTCCGGGTGGTGTGCGCGGACTACGACCCCGATGCGCCGGGCGCCCGTGTCGCCGACGCTTTCTCGCTTACGAGCACGCTCGACGTCGAGGCCGTGGAGAGCCTGGCTCGCAGGGAAGGAGCCGACTTCGTGATCACCTCCACCAGCGATGCGCCCGTGAGGGTCGCCGCGATCGTCTCGGAGCGCCTGGGGCTTCCGACGGGCATTTCGTCCGAGGACGCCGTGTGCGCCACCCAGAAAGACGCCATGCGGACCAGGCTCGCGGAGCACGGGGTACCGATGCCTGAGTTCAGGGTGTGCAACACCGTCGAGGAGTTCGCGAGCGCCCTTGAGCACTTCGGCTACGATTGCATCGCCAAGCCTGCTGACTCCGCTGCCAGCCGCGGAGTCAAGCTCATCACCCCCGATAACCGCTCTGCACCCGTTGGTGAGCTTTTTGAGCTCTTTCGCGGCTTCTCCCGTAAGGGGACCGTCATGGTCGAGCAGCGTGTCACCGGCCGTGAGGTGAGCGTGGAGGGCATGACCGTCAACGGCGCAACGACAATTCTGGCTATTACCGACAAGCTGACCACCGAGCCGCCGTATTTCGTGGAACTCGGCCACTCCGAGCCGTCGCGGCTTCCAGTGGAGGCGCAGGAGGCCATCCGCGAGGTGGCGAGGAGGACCGTCGAGGCCATCGGTATCGTCACGGGGCCGTCTCACACCGAGATCATGCTCACAGAGGACGGTCCGAAGGTCATCGAGATGGCGGCCCGCCTCGGCGGCGACTTCATCACCTCCAAGCTCGTGCCGCTGTCGACAGGCATAGATTTCGTAGAGGGCACCGTGGCGACGGCTCTCGGCCTGCCGTTTGACTTCACCCGTAGGCTTCATCGCGGTTCGGCGATCCGCTTCATCACCGCGGGCCGTGCGGGGTCGCTGCGGACTATCGACGTGCCCGAATCTGTGCACGAGGCGGAGGGGGTCGAGGAGGTCGAAATCTATCTCTCCCCTGGGGATTCGATCGAGACCCCCCATTCGAGCAATGACCGGATTGGGCATGTGGTATGCAAAGGTTTCGATGCGGATGAAGCGGCCCGTCAAGCTGAGCGTGCGCTCAGCGAAATACAGGTTGTTGTCGCATAGCTGGCTAACTACCGCGACGGGCCGCAGAGCTTCATCGGCGTCAGCGTTGAGCAACACTTCCTTTTTATTGTTGCAGGGGGGGTGCGGTACTATTTGAGCGTGCTGCTCATCACAATATGGAGCCGAACTGTTTCAACAACATTGTCTTGCTCAAGCGTCGTGTCACGGTTTAGGGTTTAGCGCTTTGACTGTGTTTCTAGGCAGCGTTTTGGGTACAATAAAATCGCTTTACGCACTTGGCGTAAAGGTGCGTTATCGCCATCAATAGCGCAAACGACGAAATTCCGACGTTCGCACCATTGATGCCGACGTTGCCTGCGCATAGCTGGGCAAGGGCGCTGATAATCATATCGGTTATCTCTGTATCTCCTTCTAGTATGCCATAGGCAAGCATTGGATTGGGCGGCCGCATTGCGTTGGTGAACTCGCTCCACCTCATGTTAGCCTGCTCGGTTTGGGTGAGCCGCCCCCTATATACCGAGCAGGTTGATTAAAGGCGGTGGATCCGTGGACGATTTCGACCCGTCTCGTATTCCAGGGTACGCGACCAAGAAGACCTACGCTCATTTCGATTACCGCGTCTCATTCAGGGATGTCGAGGCGAGGGTTTGTAGCGTTGATTTTATTCAGCGCCACGCATTTCTTCCATTGATTGCGAATACGCTTTGCCATGTGAGATTCAGGGATGGTGAGAAGACCCTGAAGACGAGAGATGTCGCATATGCATCTCACTTGGATCACAGGATTTTTCAGTATTACGCACTCCAATGGGGCAAGTTATATGACCGCCGTGCCTTAGAAGCGGGCATCAGCAGCGTCGCCGCCGCCTATCGAAGCGGGTTCCACCTCACGAATTACACTGTTGCCGCGGATGCGATTGATTCTATTCGCAAACAGGGGGATTCGCTGGTTATCACGGGGGACTTCACTCATTTTTTTGACAACCTCGATCATCGTTACTTGCGCAAGGCCGTGAGAGGGTTTTTTGACGAGGGCGTGCTTCCACCGGACCATTACCAAGTTCTGAAAAACATATTGCATTATTGCTATTGGCCTGTTGGCGATTTGGCGAGAAGGAACGGGCTTGACTGGATTGATCTTCAACCGGACGACCCGTTCACGTTTGGCAATTATGCGTCCAAAGTTCGATCCAAGGCGTTGAGGAGCCTTAACAGGTTACCGCGCATCTTGACACCTGCGGAGTTTTCGGCTTGCAAGGATTCTTCGATCGTTGTCCCTTGGAAAGGAAGGCATGATGCGAGAGGCATCCCCCAGGGGCTGGCAACAAGTGGCGTCTTGGCGAATATGTATATGTTTGATACCGACGCTCAGATTAACGCGTGTGTTGGCAGCGTGAATGGCAGGTATATACGATATTGCGACGACTTCATCATTGTGGTCCCAGCCAAGGATCTCAAAACGGCAAGCAATGCACTTGCCTTGGCACAGCGAGTTCCTGCAGTTGAGCTACAAGATGAAAAGACCAAAATCCACCGTGTAAACGATGGGAAGGTTGAGCGGCTTTCATTCGACGCATTGCTCGCAGGAGAAATAGAAGTTGTGCGGACCGCGCGGCATTCTGGAAATCATGTTTCGTTTCTTGGATTTGATTTCAACGGCAAAGATGTCCGAATTCGCCAATCTACAGTTGGCAGGTTTTACAACAGGTTTTATCGTGCTGCTAGATCAATCGGCAGACTGGCTGATAGTCCGGACAAGCACCCGAGCAAGAAACGCGTAAGCGCATTGTACGAGCATTACTCTCCGAAGGGAAACAGATCGAGTGACAAGCGAGGCGCTTCGGATCCAAGGTGCTACGGAAACTATCTTTCATATGTTGCAAGAGCGCAGAGTGCTTTTCCGAATGATCCCATTAGCGGCCATGTATCCAAGATGTACAGGAAGATTAACAAGGCAACGGGTAGGGACTGACGCTGTCTTTGGTGCTGTGAGTGGCGGTAAAGTCGCAGCGAGAGCGTAATCTCTCGAATTTGCTTTCAGATTGGGATGCCTTGGCAGTTGTGATCGTTGAACCCTAGGTCCGGGCATCAGGTTGGCATCGCCCCAAAACGGCATCAACGTGTATAGAACAGCCTCGATTTGCCTCTGCGCACATCGATATCCACTCGGATGCCGTCGGTCAGGTCGTTCCAACGCTCAAGGAGATCCTGCTGATTGTCTTTCACCCAGCGGCAGGCAGTTCTGAGGCGCTTTTTGTGGAAGCGCGGGGAAGACTCAAGGACGCTTGAGTCCATCAGGCTGATGCTGGCCGACGCTTCATTCTGATGGCTAGCGTGCACGTGGGGAGTGTGATGCTGATCGCCCTCCGTGCCGCTCGCTGCGTCATCCGCACCTCAACCGAGCGCCCCGAGGCGCTCGACAGGGCCTGCTTCGCGCTCGCCGGCATCGACGGGCGCGGCCTGCTGAACGCGGTCCGCACCGCCGTGGCACTGGACGCGGAGGGGCCGCTTCCCCAGGCCCCCGTTCCCGACTACGCCGACGAGAACGTGTCCACCAAGGTGGTCAAGAGCATCCAGTCCTACACCGGCATCGTGGACAAGATGGTGTGGAGGAAGCGCTAACCGCTTCGGAACTGCATGCTGCGTGCAACCGCCTTCAGACGGCTTGCCTTTGGTTGGGGATGACTGGAGGCGGGCCATCCGAAGGCGGTTCGTGTTTTGGGGACCTTACGAGCGATACCTGCTTTGAGCAAGCTTCATTGGATGGGCGCGCTGCGTTGCCAATACTGACTAGGTGCAACGCTCACTCTCGATCACGTCGGAAATGTTGGTGTAAGTGGAGGTCGCTAAAGGGACGGCCGCTGCCTAGAATTCAAATCAGCTACGAGATGGATTCGTTCGAAAGGCAACGGCCGCAATGGACACTTTACAGCAACTCCCAACCCACGGCGACGGGCTCCTCGACATGAGGGAGCTGGCCCGCACCCTGCTCGAGTCGATGGTCAACGAGGTGATGGACGCGCAGGCCGATATGATCTGCGAGGACGGCTCAAACGCCCGCAACGGGTACCGCGAGCGGGGCCTGACGACCCCCGTCGGCGACATCACCCTGCGCATACCCAAGCTCCGCGCCGGCACCTACTTCCCAGAGGGCATAATCGAGCGCTACTCGCGGGCCGACAGGGCGGTGGCCGCGGCGGTCGCGGAGTCGTGGGCCAGCGGCGTGTCGACGAGGAAGATGGAGCGCATCGCCCGCAAGATGGGCATCGAGAGGCCCTCGAAGGACCAGGTCAGCGCCATGTGCAGGTCGCTCGACGCCGAGGTCGGCGAGCTCGCGACGCGCGGCCCGGCCGGAGTCGAGGTGCCCTACCTGTTCCTCGACGCCACGTACGTCAAGTGCAGGAGGGACGGTCGCGTGCAGTCAACGGCCGTCGTCACCGCGATCGGCGTCGGCTCCGACGGCGTGCGCCGCATGCTCGGCATCGCGGCGATCGACACCGAGACCCGCGCCGGCTGGCTCGGCTTCCTGCGCGGCCTGCGCGAGCGCGGGCTCTCGGGCGTCCGCCTCGTCGTCAGCGACGCCCACGCGGGCCTCGTGCGCGCGGTCTCCGAGTGCCTGCCGGGCGCCGGCTGGCAGCGCTGCGCCGTCCACCTCGAGCGCGACGTCTGCTCCCTGCTGCCCTCCAAGCGCCATAGGGCGATGGCGGCCAAGGCGATGCAGGCGGTCTTCCGCGAGTCGGACCCCGCCACCGTGAGGTCGGCGTACCGCGCGGCGATCGACGCGGTCGGCGCCCTGTCCGCCGCCGCGGGGGCGCTGCTCGAGGACGCGGAGGCCGGCGCGCTCGCGTACCTGGACTTCCCCGCCGAGCACAGGCGCCGCATCCGCACCAACAACGTGCAGGAGCGCATGAACAGGGAGATAGAGCGCAGGTCGAGGGTCGTGCAGGTGTTCCCGAGCCCGGAGTCGATGCTGCGCCTGGTGGGCGCCGTGTGCGCCGAGCAGGACGAGGACTGGTCGAGCAGGCGCTACATCTCGCCCGAGTCCATGCTCAAGCTGGCCGAGCCCGCGGGGCCCGAGCCCGTCGAGAGCGAGGCGTCGCGCAGGAGGGGCCTCATGATCGTCGAGACGGCGATGGAGCTCGCCGGCGCGGGGAGGAGGGCGGCGTGATGCTATGATGCAGAGGGATTCAGGCTGCGGCCCGTCCCAGAAAGACCGGCTACACCAACTTTTCCGACACTACCGACCGGTGGTGCCATCGCGGCTGACAGCCGTTACCAATTTGGGTTACTGCGCAGCCACTCGGTGGGGTTGCCCGCAAGCGGTCCATACGAAAACTCGATTGTGCCGATGGCAAGATGGAGGCGGGTGAACTCCTTGAGGCAGTCCGAAGTGGCGGAGGACTAAATATCGCCATTCGAGTTTCAGCTCCTGCGTTCCACCCGAATTCTGTCTATGGTTCAGCCATCTTTCGCCGATGTCGCTGCATCACTACTCAAGAATTCTGGGCGCCTCGACAAGCAGTCCGCGATTTCTGCATCACATATTTCTCGTGCCCATTCGTATGCGGGCAGGCTGACAGAACGAATGAGCTCAAGAGCATCTTGATAACGACCCTTGACGTTAACAAGTCTCAGATTATCCCAGTGGCATACCCTGTTTCGCAAAGACCCCATTCTCGAGAGTCTCAAGCCGATGTATGCGCGTGGGGATAGTTTTCCGCGTTCCTTTTTGGTCTTCGGTATATTGGGAAACGCTTGGTACAAGACATCCTTCCAGAGTCTTGCGCATTGGGCGTCGCGTTTCCGAGCGGCTTCCCATGATTCCCGCCGTTCTGATTCTATGGGAGCGCGGGGACTGAGCCCCGCAGGATTGCCAACCATATTTTTCCATGTTCCCAAGGTTGCATGGGAAATCATATCATCGTGAGAAGCGACCTCCTGTCCTTCGTGGAGATACTGCTTGGCTCTCTTCTCCCATTCGGTGCGATGGACAAACGGAGCGAGCACGGGGGCGCTTGAATATATATCGGAGCACGTGGTCCATGTATTCTCAAGGTCCTGGGCCATCCACCACTGGTTAATTGCGCTGTCTATGGAGTTGCGAACGATGACTTCCGCCAAACCGATCGGCTTTAATAATGCCTGCCCTAAATCGAGCTCCCATGCGCAAGCTTCCAGAGTCTCTCCAGCGTTATCGGCGGCATTGAGGACGATGGCGACACGAGCACTTCCGAACAGGGGCTGTGCGTCTTTTGGCGAATAGGCGTCTGTGCGTTTGTCTTTCCGATAGCGTAAAGTTAGAATGCAGGCAAGACGGTCTTTAGACCGCGTTTCTTATACCGCACCCAGTGTTTACACTGGGTGCGGTTGGTTTATCAAAATATATGTCATACCTAATCTATTGGATACTCAAACCCGACTTTTGTTTAGGATGCCTTCGGCAAGAACGATCCAGCATATTTACGTCTACCTATGCGGCGTCGTGAATAGGGGCATAATTTCGGGAAAGTGCTAGATATGAGGATCGAGGGTTTCGGGGGACACGATGGAACGCTACCGCCTCGTCAAGGGTTTTGGTCGCCGGGAGTACAGAGAAGAATTCCTCAACGGCAGGCTCTACATGAACTCCCTGGGGTATTTTTGGAGTAACGGGAACGAAGCCCAGAGGGACGCCGCCGAAGGTTTGAGCCTCGAGATTGAGCCGATGACTCTGGGGGCATTGCCCATAGAGTTCAGAAGGGTGCAGATGCATTGCGCTCAAGTGTGTCCATCTGGTTTTGCCTCGTGTAATATCCTCTGCTTTGCCATGGATACCGTCAAGAACATCAATGGACTGCCGTGTATCGAGACCCTAGGGAACCCTCGCGAGCTCGGCGAGTATTTCATCGCAATCGATGATATCGATCAGTTTCTCAAACGGGTGGTGTGCGCGGTGGCCGCCCAAGGGGCGGAATACATCTTTTCGCCCGTGGCCTATGGGCCTCCCGCCTTGGCTCCCGGTCGGGATCTGGGCAATCATATTCTGCTTGAAATGGAGGAAGCGCTGGGGGACGCCTTCTTTCCCGATGGACTCCCGGGGACTTGTTTCGGGCCGTTCAAAAAGGCGGTGCAATACGCGTTGCAAAGAGAGTGGAGAATTGCGCTTTACCGTGGGGTTGCGGTCGCGATCCCCTACGTCTTGGATATCGGGGACATAAGGGACATCGCTCACGAACTGCAATACGATGGCCTGTACATAGACGCCGAGATCGCCGCGCACAACCCGGCGGCGTGGACCTTTGCCCAAACCGGCGGAAACATCTCAAAGGACGAGCTGACCCGGCGCTTTTACGAGTTGGGGAACCGAAAGGTTAAGATGTTCTGTACCGTGGGGTAAGGCACGTGGGGGAGCCGGTGCCATGCCCCATGAGCATGAGGCTTGGCTCCAGGTCGACAATCATGTCCGCGCGGCGTGCGAGAATTCTCACAACATGAATTGCTTGCAGGTACAGCTTAGGATCTGATTGAATGGGGGGTGTAAAATGGCTATATCGAATGTTGATACTGTGGTGACGGCGTCGACCGCGCTAGTGGCTCTTTTTGCCACGTTTTATCAAATAGCTCAGTCAAACAAGCAAGGGCTCTTTAACCATCGGCTTAGCGTGTGGACAAATGCTAGAAGCCTCATGAATCTTTGTGAGAAAAATCGCAAATATCTAGAAAGGGGGCAAGAAGGCCCGGATTTGGCAAACGATTTATCTTTTCAATTCATGACCAATAACGCTTATCTCTATTCCATTGGTCCGTCTATTGCGCATGTGCTTGAGCAAGATTACCAGCAGCTTCTTCTGTGTAAGTTGGCAGAGTTGCAGGATTTAGCCCTTGAAGCGAAATTTGTATTCAAGGGCGACTTGGGTAAATCGTTGTCGTCGTTTATCGATAGCTATCACTCCCTTTTGTTTTCTATGTATCAGTACCAGCTTGTATTAAATCATGTAGAGAAGATCGGGGGAGAGCAGTGCTTGGGCCTTGACGATGCTTGTGAATCGGTCGGAGAGCCTGAAGAGCGCCAAAAGCTGGCTGATGCAAGGCGCACGTTGCTCGAATCATATAATCGTTTGATTGATGAGAAGGTTGAAAAGAGAGTAGAGAAGCAGTGTCGCTTGAGATAGGGCGCCATGCTTTGCGCGTGCCGTCGATGTCGAGCGGCGGGAAGCCAAGTCCGTCTATGACGAGATTTTGGTTCAGGTTCACCACGCGGTCATGTTGAAATTCTGGCGCTTCCGCCAGTGCTCGTGCGGCACATTATTCGGTGGAGGGCAGCACCTGCTTTCGGGTATCCTGGGGCCAGCTGGAAGGAGGGTGCATGCCAGAGGCGACTCGATTTCTCGGAATTGTCATCAAGATGATCTACATGGACAGTGAGAAGCATCATTAGTCGCACGTCCATGTCTACTTTGGTGAATACAGGGCTTCCCTTGCCATAGATGGGGAGCTGTCGGCCGGCTCTCTTCCGGCGAAACAGCTGCGCATCGTATCCGGTTGGCTGGCTCTGCATGAAGACGAGTTGTACAGGGCATGGAATCTTGCGGTTGCTGGAAAGCCCTTCGACAAGATTGAGCCGCTCGTGTAGGAGGTAGCATGTACATCATCGACGGCATCGCATATGCTGGGGAGCCCGTTGAAGGCATCGAGGTCTCCCATGCCCGGTATGTCGGCGAGCGCATCCTGCTCGTCACGTTCTCGACGGGGGAGACCCGCCTGTTCGATGCCAGCTGCCTTTTATCCATGCCCGCCTTCGAGCCGCTTGAGGACGAGGACGTCCTCAAGGATTTCCGGCTCGAACACGGCATCATGACATGGTGCGATGGCGACATAGACATTGCCCCCGAGGCACTTTACGAGCGGAGTTTTGAATGTCAGCAGGTCGCCTGACCGTTGCCATGTTTTATGTCGCAAGGGCAATTTGGAGGGGTGAAGTTCGAGATGCGTCAAGCATGCCTAGATGCATTCGATTCATATGAGGCTCGTTACGGCATTAACGCCACTGCCCCCATCTGCCCCGGGCCGCTCCGTCCGGCTCCTGAGGGGTATGATTGCCAGATTCATCGATGTGTGTCTAGCTGAGTTTGGGATGCGTTCCGATAAACTTGCAACTCAATGTCACTTTCAGTGCATGCAAGATGAACGCAGTTTTTTAATCCGAGTGCTGTCGTTTGGCGTATACTGAATAGATTCATTTTCTCGTTTGTGGGAGGGATGAAAATGCTGTTGTCGGATAATGAGATTCTCAAGCTAATTGAAAACCCTCGGCCTTTGATAGCGCCCTTTGATGGGAAGCGCCTTCAGTCGTCCTCCTACGATGTAACCTTGGCTGATTCAATACAGGAAATCGTTGCAATGCCTGGCATTGTGAATCTTCTTGACCAGAGGACGGTTGATTCTGTATATGAATCTATCGATATATCAAATGGATATATTCTAAAACCTGGTCAGTTCGTGCTTTGCAAATTGTCCGAACGTATCGAGCTTCCAGATGATATTGCAGCGCACATTATGCCTAGAACGCGTTTCACGCGGTTCGGTCTTTTGGTCTCTGCGCAGCATTGCAATCCAAGCTACGCTGGCACATTGAGCATTGGCATGCACAACTCATCTCCAAACAATATATCTCTTGCTCCGGGAATGGCCGTCGCTCAGCTCGTGTTTGAGCGCCTGTCTTCAGAGCCGTGTCGCGAACGGTTGTATCGCAATCGAAAAGATGCGCTCTACCACAATGAAGAAGATTTTATTGGTTCTCAGTTTCTTGACGATTTGTCCCCGCAGGCAAAGGCAATCTTTGAGGATATGGTCTCAAGCTTATCGGGTGGTGGGGAGTGATGGCACGGCTGCTCAGTTGTCTGATTGCCGAATACGCCCAGCGCCATTATGCGGATGAAGATCCTGGTGCATGTTTTGAGGCCCAGAAGGCAATCGAATGTCAGATTATTTCTGACATCTGCGAAGAGCGGTCACAAGAAATCGCATTGCGTAGCCGAGAGATTGAGTTAACTGAACAGATGAAAAAAGCTCGGCATGAACTTATGATTGCGGTTGTCGAATGCGTGCTCTTGGCTATCCCGGTTGGTCTGGTGGGGAGCCATATGTATGATCTTCTGAAGACCGGGTTTTACGGAGCGGTTCAGGACTTTAACCTGCCGGCATTATGGTTTGGTCTGCTTGTCATGGTAGTGTTATGTGGTCTGATTCTGTTTTGCATGTTTTTAAATCAGGTGGTAAAAGCCGTTGATTCGATAAGGGATGCAAGGGATGGTCGTGGCTAGCGAAGTGCAGCAAGCAGTCCCCGTTGAAGGCGGGATATACCGACATTTCAAGGGCAAGGAATACCAAGTTATCGGTACGGCTCGACATTCTGAGGATGGAAAGTTATACGTAGTTTATCGTGCGCTTTATGGCGATTGCGCTTTGTACATCAGGCCGCTCGAAATGTTCATGAGTCCTGTAGACCACTTCAAGTACCCTTTAGTCTCACAAGAGCATAGATTTGAGTTGATCAGACAGGGGAGTCCTGACGAGTGCGGGAAAAAACTGTAGCCGTATGGTCGGGCGTAGGACTGTATTGCCTGTGAGGGCGAGCATCCGATCTCGTCCATGATGTCCTGTTCATGCTCAAATTGCGAGCGTGGCAATAAGAGGAGCTCTGACGAGAGAAGCCACAAAAGATAATAGGGCGTAATTAGATCATCGCTGGTGTCCATGCCGTATTGCAGACAATAGAGAACGCCATTCATATCAACGAGCATTGACGCTTCTGCAACCAGAATCGATGCCAGCGCAGCATAAATCGGAATAAGCTTGAGAATAAATGCTTCTAGGATTTGCGAGATCAACGCTCGAAATGTGGAAGCAGTGCGGCAGCTCCAATAATGGCGGCGGCCACACTGCCTCCAATCCACGGTCTATATCTCGTCAATTGGGAACATCGGCCTCATGATGCGCCTGAAGTCGATCAACTTGGTGTTTTGGGGCGTTGCACCGTCGGTGAGCGACATGACGGAAAAATCTCCCGCCGCCTTGAGCTCAGGATGGATATAGCCTTGCTTTACAACGATGACATCAATGTTGCGCCAGTCAATTCCGCGGGTGGCGAGATTGCATGCGTCAAGTTGGTGTTCCTCGACAAATGAGTGATTGTTGTCGGTGATCGCAATGTAAATCGGGCGATCGACGACCTTGACGGTGACAATCGGCCCGTAATCACCCTCTTCACCGTACATATGCGTCCCCTCTTGCCGACCGTTTGCAATTACTTCAACGGTGAGGGAAACAGGTTCACTCATTGCATCCGCGCCAATGCCGAGTTTGATTTCCGCAGAAGTGCCAACAGCAAGACCCATGAGCTGGTGGCAAGCTGAGTCATCATGGATAGAGGCGAAAAGGAAGCTCTTGGTTTCAAGTTGTTTGGGATCCAAGGCGAGAACTTGCCGTAAGATGAAGGTGTTGGCACCCATGGCGCCCGAAGTGACGTTATCTCCAGAATCCGTGACGAATGCAGGCGTGCCTTCGCATTTCAGCGCCATCTCGAGCGCCTGATCAGGTTCAGCGGTCGTGCCGGTATAGTGGAATTTGAAGCGGCGTTCCCAAACGTACGAGGCAAGGTTGTCGGCTATTTTTCCGGCATGGAGCCGGTCGTCCATCGATCTGGGTACGACAACAACTCCGCATCCAGCTTCGGGGCAGTCGTGTCTCAGATAGCCAACATGCCAAGATGCGGAGAGGATTCCTTCATCCCGCTCGAGTTCGTCAAGATATGCATTAATGCTCCGAACAGGCTCATCAGAAGAAACGGATTGCTCTCCGCCAAGAATGAGGGGGAGCTTTCGGTAGACAGGAACAGGGCGGCGTCCCTCATCGACGAAGGCAATCAGTTCGCGGCAGGTGCGATGAACCGACTCGGCAATATCAGTATGAGGGCTTTCTCGATAGCTGCGGATGAACGTGCAGCTCTCTACATAGTCCTTAGTCAGGTTGCCATGAGGATCACAGCAAACCGCAATAGGAAGATAGGGGCCAACAATTGCGCGGATACGTGCCAAAAGTTCGTGTTCGCCCGAGCCCACTTCCTCAACATAACTCGCCCCATGAAGGCAGAGGTAGATGCCGTCAAGAGTGGAAAGATTGGCCCGGACTGCATCAGTGATCGTTCCGGCGATATGCTCGTAAGCTCGCTTCTTCATGACCCCGCTGCATGCGGCGTCGGCGCAAATCGTAGGAATGACTTCAATGTCATCTCGATCAAATACATTGCCGAGATGCATGTGGCAAAGAGACTCCGATGCGTAGGAGAGGGCGACGTTCTCCAAGTCACACTTCATGGGGACATGTTCATTTGATTCGAGAGTGAATTTGCCGACAAGGATTTTCATAGAAGCTCCCTCCATTTGATGGCCGTAATCACAGAGTATCACAAGAAATAACATAATAGTGATAAATGTAAAATAGATATGTGCATGAGGAGGGAACGAGGGCAATGTTTTGCCTGTGCGATTGACAGTAATTCGGCTGTTTGAAACGCGCAATCTTCCATAGTGATACGATTGCAATGTAATTGCTTGTTATTCGGAATGGATCCTTATGAAAATAATTGAACGGCGACATGCAATTTTGGATACGCTTCAAAAAGAGGGAAGCTGCGACCTTAATGATCTTGCACGCCGTTTCAATGTATCGAGCATGACTGTTCGACGTGATTTGAAAGAGCTTGCCGGAAATGGCTCGATTACCGTCTCTCAGGGTCTTGCGGTCATGAACGATGGCGCCCTGCAAGAATATAGCATGCTGGTAAAACACGATATTGCAGTTGAGGAAAAGAAGAGGATTGCGCGCGCCTGTCTGGGTTATATCCAAGACGGAGACTCCATCTTCCTCGATGCCGGAACGACTGCAAAAGAGCTCGCGGCTTTGTTGGCGCGAAATAACAGAAGCGTCAACATCATGACACACTCGTTATTGGCAGCACAGGAGCTATCGGTTTCCCACCGGGCAAGCATGATCATGTGTCCGGGTGAGTACCGCGCCATGTCGATGGCGTTCATGGGGCCATTGACTGACGACTTTATTAAGAAATTCCAGATCGATACGCTGTTCCTCACTATCGAAGGTGTCGATCTTGCAGAAGGCGTTTCGGTTGTGGATGTAGCCGACGGGCATTCGAAAGAAGTGCTCATCGACCAGGCAAAGCAGGTTGTCTTGCTGGCAGATAGCACAAAGTTCGGGAAGTCTTTTTTCTACAAGGTAGCACAGCTGGACAAAATCGATGTGGTTATTACTGATTCCGGGCTCGATTCTGCCCTGCGCGAAGCGTTCATGGCGGCTGGAGTCAAGGTAATCTGCGCATAACAATTCTTAACGCAAAGAACCTTATAAGACAGAGGCAGTTCAAGATATGCGAGTTAGACGCAAATACCGTTTACCGAAAAAGAACACGCAGGTACAAGAGGAATAATAGGCAAGAACTACCGCTTGCCGAGTCATTTTGACCATATCTTGACCTAACACGAAATAACAGAATAATGAGAATCAATGTTAGATACTGTTACTAAGGAATGAAAGTGACCTTGTCTAGCATGGCAGACCTTCGTGGAGATGCAAATCTCGAGCAGCGGATCATGTAGAGGGCATGCCGATCGGAAAAAACGTTGATCCCGACGAGTTCGGGGGGGGGGGGAGGTTCACATTCCGGTCAATAGGAGGCTTGGCTTCCCGTTATGTTCCTGCTTTACAGAAGGGGTAAACGATGGGCAAATACACAGAGATGTCCAAACAGGTGTTGGCAAACGTGGGCGGAGTGGAGAACATCTCCCTTGTGGAACGCTGCGCTACGCGTTTGCGCATCCGGTATATCCAAAAGTCGAACGTGGATATTGAGGCGATTCGTAACGTCGAGAACGTTGTGGGCGTCGTAGAGAAGAGCGGCCAAGTTCAAGTAGTCATCGGTCCAGAGGTTAACGATGCTTACCATGAGTTCCTTGATGTTTCCGGCTGGAAGCCCTCAGGTGAGGAAAGTCTTGTTGTTGACGATGAGCCAGAGACCAAGGATTTCATGTACTGGCTGAACAAGCTGGGAAATTCTTGCGCTGCGATATTCATGCCGATCATTCCTGCGCTTATCACTGGAGGATTGATTCTCGCCATTAAGAATTTGATGGTGAATTATCTTGGGTTGGGTGTTGAGTCGGGTACTGCTCAGGTTTGCCTAGCTATTTTCAGCGCGGGGTTTTCGATGCTTCCCGTCTGGATCGGTTGGACGCTCGCCAATCAGCTCAAGATGGAACCCATCATGGGCGCATTTCTCGGTGCAGTTTTGGTCAGTGGGTCGATCAGCGGTGTTGAGGGCCTCGACTTTATGGGAATCCCGATTCCGACCGTAGATTACAATTCGAGCGTCATACCTGTGGTGCTTGGCACAGTCTTCATGTTCTACGTTGACAAGTTGCTCAAGAAGATCATTCCGGAGATGTTCCGCTATTTCTTGAAACCGCTGTTTACGATGATTGTTGTGGTTCCAGTCACCCTCATCGTGCTTGGCCCCATCGGCACGGAGCTTTCCGGTTTTGTCGGTTCGCTTGTTATGAATCTGTTTGGCGTGGCGGGCGCCATCGCCATGCCCATTTGCTCTGCCCTGTATCCCTATATGGTGATGCTTGGGCTGGACAAGGCTATGAATCCCATTATGGTCGAGAGTATTGCCAGCATTGGTTACGACTTGGCAATTATGCCCATGGGGTATATCTCCAATCTTGCAGTTGGTGGAACGGCGTTGGCAGTCGCGCTTTCGCTCAAGGACAAGGGTCGTCGCGGAATGATCGCCTCCTTTGGCGTAACGGCTCTCTGCGGCGTTACGGAGCCGGCGTTTTATGGTGCGCTGATTATGCGTCCTCGAATTTTGATTGGTACCGCTGCGGGTGCCATTGTTGGTGGATTCGTTGCTGGCCTCTTTGGTTTGCAGAATTATGTTGCTGGTGGATGCCCGGGATTTCTGTCGCTCCTTTTCTTCCTTCCGGCAGACGGATCGATGGGCAACATGATCCTTGCAATCGGGTCGGGTGTTCTCACGGTTGCCGTCGCCTTTATTGTTTCGACAATTATTCTCAGGAAGCTGGGAAACGCAGAGAACGCTGTGAAGTAGCTTTTGAGTGGCGTGGCGTCAAGCTCGTCCCGCCATCAATATCTTGTGAGGTGGGAGCATGAAGGTCCTTGTCGCACAGTTTATCGCGGAATGTAATGAGCATATTCCCAGCAAGATGACACTCGACTGTTTTGATACCCGCTATGGCGCGGATGCAATCGATCAGATGAACCTCGGCACGGTGTTTGGCGATGCGGGGATAGAGGTTATTCCATCCATATATGCAAACGGGTTTTCTGGCGGGCTTATTGAGCGGGGCGCGTTCGATTATCTCGAGGGGCGATTGCTCAGCGATATTCGCGAGCACCTCAGCGAGATCGACGGCATGATGCTTCATTTGCACGGAGCGGGAGAAGTTGAGGGACTTGGGTCTAGTGAGCACCACATTCTTCATGAAGTGAGGAACATAGTTGGCCCCTACATGCCGATTGTGGTGCCTTGCGACTCTCATGGCAATCTGTGTGCACAGTACGTACGCGAGACGACGGTCATCCGTTCGTATCGCGAGAGCCCACATACCGATCTTGCAGATACGGTCAAAATATGCTGCCGCATGCTTGTCGATTTGCTGAAAGATCGTCAGGATATCCGGCCGGCGTATCGTAAACTACCCCTCATCCTGGGCGGGGAGCAGTCCGTCTCGGCTGACGAGCCGGTGCGCAGCATCAACGTGTTCATGGATGAGATGGAGAAGGACCCCCGCGTTCGGTCCGCCTCCTGGCACGTCGGCTACATCCGCCACGATACCGATGTCGCGGGCTGCGGTGTCGTGGTCGTCCCCCAACGAGGCGAGGACCAGGAGTACGCCGAGCGGAAGGCGGACGAGCTCGCGACGTTCGTGTGGGAGCGCCGCTGCGAGTTCCGCTACACGGGACTCACATTGGAGCCGGAAGATGCACTGTCATCCGCGTTGGCAATTGAGTCTGGAACTGCCTTCTTGGCGGACTCGGGCGACAATGTGACGTCCGGCGCGACGGGTGCAAACACGCTTGTCCTACGTCAGGTTCTTTCTAGCGCTGGTGCGGCGGGTAAACGTGTGCTGTTCGGAGCAATCACTGATCAGGATGTCGTGGGTCTTTTCAGCGGCAAGGATGTTGGGGCTCGTGCGCATATTTGCCTCGGCATGGATATCGATGAGCTGTCAGCTCCCGTTGAATTGGACGTGGTCCTGCAATCTCGTGGTCGAATGGAAGGCTTTTTGGGTTATCAGGGTGACTACGGAGAGGGGATTCTCGTGTCCGTAGAGGGCCTGGTGGACCGCTCTATCGACATTATGGTTATCGAGACGAGTCATGGTATGGTCGAACGCCATCAATTCGAGGCGATCGGCGCCAAATGGGAGAACTACGACCTTGTCGTTGTCAAACAAGGCTACATCTTCCCGGAAATGAAGGGGTTCGGTGCAATCTCCGTCATGTCACTTACCCCGGGTGCCACGTACCAGAACACTGCGAAGCTTCCTCTCAAGCGCATCATGCGTCCGATGTATCCCATTGACGATATTTGATGTGCAGGCGCGTCTCTTCGTTTGGAGAGGCGCCGCTAGGGATAGCTTGATCAATCCGTTGCTCGTCAAGCTATTCCTACCGGCGTGCTATTGAAAGCTCGAACGATTGCAAAGTTGGTTGAAAGGATGGTTCTGATGGACCGCAAGCAATTTCTTTGGGGCGGTGCGACTGCAGCCTATCAGTGTGAAGGCGCATGGAATGAGGATGGAAAAGGATTGGGCGAGTGGGACGTGTTCTCACACGAGAGTCCATTGAATATCAATGGTGCGACGGGAGACGTGTCGTGCGACTTTTATCATAGGTACCAAGAGGACCTCGACCTTGCTGCCGAAGGTGGACATAACACGTTTCGATTCTCCATTTCATGGTCACGCATCCTGCCGAGCGGAACGGGGGAAATCAATCAAGGCGGTGTCGATTTCTATAATCGCGTTATCGACTATTGCCTTTCCAAGGGCCTTGAGCCGAATGTCACGCTGTTCCATTATGATTTGCCCGACGTGCTGGCACGGAAGGGTGGCTTTGCCAATCGCGAGGTCATTGATGCCTTTGTTGAATATGCAGAGGTGTGCTTCCGTGCATTCGGTGACCGCGTGAAGCTCTGGGTAACAATCAATGAGCCGCGTTACTACGCCTATTGCAGCAACATGGTTGGCAATTATCCGCCGAATCATGAACTCGATTTCGACCGTTATTTTAAGGTCGTCTACAACGAGGCTGTTGCAAGCTCGCGGGCTGTTGCGTTGTATCGGTCGCTGGGACTCGATGGCAAAATCGGCATTGTAATTGATAACTGTAATGTGGAAATCGCGCCCGGGACCAAAGATCCCCAGGGCATTCGTCTCAAAGCCGAGCTGTTCTATGACCGACTGATGCTTGATACGCAGCTGCGCGGAGAGCTGCCTGGAGCATTGATTCCCTTTTTGAGGGAGAACGGCATAGATGATTCATTTGTCCTGTTTGAAGACGCATTGTCTTTCGAGCAGGGTACATCGGACTTCCTCGGCTTGAATTGCTATAACCGCATGTACCTTACTGATTACAGTGAAGGCCCGACCGAGGTCTTTCACAATAACAAGGGAGCGGGGTCAAAAAAGAAGGAAGGCATCCGTATCAAGGACTGGTTTGAGACAACGGACGACCCGACCACCAAGCGCAATCTATGGGGTCGAGAGATTTATCCGCGCTGCATGTATAACGCACTTATGGGAATCAAAGAGCGTTACGGGGACATCCCTGTGTATATCACCGAGAATGGACACGGCTGTTACGAGCAGGCAGATGAGAGCGGATACGTCGAGGATGACGATCGCATTGAGATGATGCAGGGCTACATTGATAACATGTTTGAGGCGATGAAAGACGGATGCAATGTGAGGGGTTACTACGCCTGGTCGTCCATGGATCTGTACAGCTGGGTGAATGGCTATGAAAAGCGCTACGGTTTGGTTCGCGTTGACTTTGCGGAAGGTGCGGACCTCAAGCGCATTCCAAAAAAGAGCTACTACTGGTTCAAGAGCCTGATACGGGATTATCTGGCAGGCAGTGAGCATCCGGGGCACAATTATTAAGTATGGAAGGGCAACTGATTATGGATAAACGTCATGTACAGCTCGTCAAGGTTCCTGAACCCTTGCGTGATTGTTCGGGGAAACCTGTCCCCTTGACAGACGATACGATTCAGGAGCGCTTGGACAAAGTTCTTGATGGCATGCGCCGCCGTGGTCTCGACCAGCTTGTCATATACTGCGACGTTGAGCATTCGGGAAACTTTAACTATCTTGCCGGCTTCTTTACGAGGTTTGAAGAGTCGTTGCTCATTGTGAATTCGGACGGCGAATTGCATTTCGTTTTGGGTAATGAAAACCTCAACAAGGCCTCGAAGGCTCGAATTGCGGTGGAGCAAGATGGCGTTGTTCATGCGCCGCTCTTTTCTTTGCCAAATCAGCCGGATGTGGTGGGCAAGACGCTGCGAGAAATGCTCAGTGATGCGGGTGTTGTGCCGGGCTCGCGGGTGGGGGCTGTTGGTTGGAAGATGTTTACCAGCCCGCATCAGGACGCTGACGCCTCTATTGACCTGCCAGCATTTATCGTGGATGAGCTGCGCTGCATCATTGGGTCTGATGGCCTCTTGGTGAATGCGGCGGACATTTTCATTGGCGAAGGGGGCGCTCGCACTACAAACAATGCCAATGAGCTGGCGCATTATGAGTTTGGAGCATCGCTTGCGTCCGATTGCGTGCTCGACGCCATGGACTCGATCGAGCCTGGTGTCACCGAGTTGGAGCTTGGAGATAAGCTGGTGCGCTACGGGCAGCACACGAGCGTGGTTACGATTGCCGCCAGCGGCCCTCGCTTTGAAAAAGCCAATATGTTCCCAACGGACAATATGGTAAAACTGGGCGATCCCATCGCACTGACTGTTGGGTATAGCGGCGGTCTCTCAAGTCGCTCTGCATATGCAGTATCGTGTGCGGAGGATCTTCCTTCTGGCTGTTCCGATTACATCGAACGTGTCGCTGCGCCCTATTTCCACGCCTACGCCCATTGGCTTGAGACGATTCACGTTGGAATGGAGGGCGGCGAGCTATTCAACGAGATTGAGCGGGTGCTCCCTCGGTCTGACTATGGCTGGAGTTTGTGTCCGGGGCATCTGACCGCAGAGGAGGAGTGGCTGAGCTCTCCGGTATATGAGGGGTCTGTGGAAACGCTTCGCAGCGGGATGCTCTTCCAGATCGACATCATTCCCTCGGTGTCGGGGTACGGTGGGGCAAACGCGGAGAGCACGGTTGCCCTCGCGGATAGGGCACTGCGCGAAGAAATCGCCTGGGAGTATCCTGCGTTCTGGTCCCGTGTTGTGCAACGGCGCGCATACATTCAAGATGTGCTTGGAATCGACCTCAGTGAGGACGTTCTCCCCATGTGCGGCACCGTTGCATATCTGCGTCCATATCTCCTTGCCAAAGACAAGGCGCTCGTGCTGCGCAAATAACGTTTGCCTATGCGATGGGCGGCCATCCTTGCAGGGACGGCCGCCTTTCATCTTCAGAGATAGCGTGCGGATAAGCCGCGCTGACGATCGACCGATGCTGATAAGCTCCTTTGCTCTTGTGTCGTGTTCTCTCGTCATGCCTCGCATCGTTCGCCCGTGCGCGTCGGCGAACGGGGCAGCCTCGCGCGCCTGCTCAACGGCCTTGGAGCCGTGGTCAGGGTGATGCACCTCGATGCCCATAAGCCCCGCTTGGACGAGCTCGGGAATCTGGCTCCATGAGTTCATCTGTCCGGCGTGGGCGAGTGCGGGCACGCCTCCGTGTACCCGTATCGAGGTTCGCGCGAACGCGAATCCGTCCGTCCGCCTATTGTATTCCCTTGCTCGGCATTGAGCGGGCGCATTGCTTGGCGGGGCGTTGTTCGCAGCGCCCCGCATCAAGGCACGCGGAGACTCGCCCCCACTTAATCCTCGCTTAATGTACCCGCATGCCGATTGATGCGGGGCTGCATTGGTCATAATGGATGCAGGAATGTAATCATGGTCGCGCGCGATCATGCCACCTCGGGCGAGAGCGAGTGGCTATGTGGAACGACAAGCAGGCATCGAGGCGAGGGGGCCATTTGCCCGTTAACCCCATGACGGGTGCTCCGAATACGCGGACAGGCAACGTGGCGGACGTCGCTGCATCGCTGGACGCGACTCCAACGGGTTCTTCCGCCCCATCTCCCAAAGGCGGAACCAGAGCGGATGGATGCGGCTTTGGCACACCCACCGCCAGCGCGCCCCTCGCATCTGGCACCCGTGATTCGGCTTCCTCGCTCGCGGGGGACCGCACGTTCACCACGTCGAACGACTCCATGGACGAGCTCCTTGCCAAGATGCGCAACATTCTCGATAGCCGCCTGCTCTCCATCGTGGTGCTCGTGCTGATATCGTTCTCGGTGGTGGCGGGCGAGAACTTCCCCGCCTTCCTCATTGTGGTCGTGGTGGGGTACATGCTCATCGACCGGTTTATCACGGCCCGCCGCGCAGTTACGCTCGGCGGCCTTGCGTGGTTCATCGTCCTGTTCTTGGGCCGTCTTTTCACGATGGGCGCCGGCAGGCTTTTCATTGACCTCGACTACCTGTTCATGTTCTGCGGCTTTTTGCTCGCGCTCGCGGTGTGCGGTGTCTTTTTTGCCGGTCGCGCGATGTATTACATGGGGTACGACCGCGGCCAGGCTCTGGCAGATCGTGCGATCGCCGCGCATCTGGTCGACCGTCTCATTGAGCACCCCGAGAACGTGGCGAATCTTGATGGTACGTTTCTCGAGGTGGAGGGCGCTATCAACCGCGTGCGCAACCGCGAACGTCAGGTGGCGGATGCCCTGCGCGACGAGGCCCGCCGCAAAGACGACCTCGTCACCTATCTCGCGCACGACCTCAAAACGCCGCTGGCGAGCGTGGTGGGCTACCTCTCGCTTCTCGAGGAGGCTCCCGACTTGCCCGTCGAGCAGCGCGCTCGCTTTACGGGCATCGCGCTCGACAAGGCGCACCGCCTGGATGCACTCATCGAGGAATTCTTCGACATCACGCGCTTCGACTTCCACGACATCGTGCTTACCCGCGGCTATGTTGACTTGGCGTTGCTGCTCGCGCAGGTCGCCGACGAATTCTATCCCATCCTCACCGAGCAAGGAAAATCAGTTGAGGTGGAGGCAACCGCGAGTCTCATCGTGCTCATCGATGGCGACAAGATGGCGCGCGTGTTCAATAACGTGATGAAGAACGCGATCGCGTACAGCTACGAGGGGTCGACCATTCGGATCTTTGCCGAGCAGACGTCCGATAGCGTGGTCGTGCGCTTCGAAAACCAGGGTGACCCGATTCCCGCTCCCAAGCTCGGCATGATCTTCGAGAAGTTCTACCGGCTGGATGCCGCGCGCGCGACCAACCGCGGTGGCGCGGGGCTTGGCCTGGCGATCGCCAAGGAGATCGTTTCCGCGCACGGGGGCACCATTTCCTGCGCTTCCACGCCCGAGGCGACGGTTTTCACCATCGAGCTGCCTAACGAGTCGCGTGGTTAGCGTGGGCTAGATGAGCTTTTTCGTACAGAAATTGGATTTATCGAAGTAGACAGATGCGGCATGCCGCGGCGAACTGCGGTTTTGTTGCCGCATCGCGCCCGCTGAGGCTGCTCTACTTTGCAAAATCGAAAAACAATACGAAAAAGCTCAAGAAGCTCTCTATCACAACCTCAATGCGGCGCCCGTTTCCAAATTGAGGTCCCCAGATTGAGGTTCAGAACCTTCCAATCGCGGCTCCTGCGAGTTCTTAACATCCACGCGCATCGCGAGGTTGTTCCTTACAGGCTCCTTACATATGCCTTTCCGGCCTTTGAGGTGGACTCCGTATCATTTTGTGCGCTATGACGCTCATGTTGAGGAGGACCCAGGTGGATCGAACGTCTGAGGAAAGCGCCCTTGCCATGGCCCGCGCGGCCGAGGCGGCGGCATTGCGCGAGGTTGGCGCGCCCAAGATCGACCTGGGCGGCACCGTGCCCGTACACCACGCCACGCGCCTTTCCGTGAGCCACGTCGACTTGTTTTACGGTGACCACCATGCGCTCAAGGACGTGTCCATCGATATTCCGGAGCGCGAGATCACCTCGTTCATCGGTCCGTCCGGCTGCGGAAAGTCCACGCTCCTTCGCTGCTTCAACCGCATGAACGACTACGTCAAGGACTGCCGCGTTGAGGGCTCCATCAAGCTCGATGGGCAAGACATCTACGACGGCTTCGACACCACCTTGCTGCGTCAGCGCGTGGGCATGGTCTTCCAGCACCCCAATCCGTTCCCCATGAGCATCTACGACAACGTGGCATATGGGCCGCGCGGCATGGGTGTCAAGAGCCGCTCGGAGCTGGACGGCATAGTCGAGGAGTCCCTGCGCCGCGCCGCGCTGTGGGATGAGGTCAAGGACAAGCTGAAGTCGTCGGGCCTTGGTCTGTCTGGTGGACAGCAGCAGCGTCTGTGCATCGCGCGCGCGATCGCGGTCAAGCCGCAGGTTCTGCTCATGGACGAGCCCACGAGCGCACTCGACCCCATTTCCACGGTGCAGGTTGAGCAGCTGGCGATGGAACTTAAGCAGGATTACACCTTGGTAGTGGTGACGCACAACATGCAGCAGGCATCGCGCATTTCCGACTCTGTGGCGTTCTTCCTGCTGGGTGAGCTGGTTGAGCATGGCACCACCGCGCAGATCTTTAAAGCTCCGCGCGACCAGCGCACGGCGGACTACCTCACCGGCCGATTTGGGTAAAATCCACCAATAGGCGAGAGGAGCCGTTCCTATGATTTACTACGTCGAGGACGATGACAATATTCGGGGTCTCACCCTCTATGCGCTGCGCCAGCAGGGGATAGAGGCTGAGGGGTTCGCTTCGGACAGCGAGTTCAAGGCTGCCGTTGCGCGTCGCGTCCCCGATGCGGTTCTGCTCGACATCATGCTGCCCGACACCGATGGCCTCGAGATCATGCGGCGCCTGCGCGCCGACCAGGCCACCGCGACGGTTCCCATCATGATGCTCACCGCCAAAGATTCCGAGCTCGACAAGGTCGTGGCGCTCGATGGCGGCGCGGATGACTACCTCACCAAACCGTTCTCCCTCATGGAGCTCACGAGCCGCTGCCGCGCCCTGCTGCGTCGCGGCGGCATGTCCAATCGCCCCGCGCCCGAGACGCTCTCCGTGGGCGGCATCGAGCTTTCCCCCAGCCATCGCGTGGTGCGCGTTGAGGGACAGGAACTCAAGCTCACGTTGCGCGAGTTCGACCTGCTCGAGTACCTTATGCGCAAGCCCGGCGTGGTCTTTACGCGCGAGTCTCTTTTGCGCAGCGTGTGGGGCTGGGACTTTGACGGCGGCTCGCGCACGGTCGACGTGCATGTGCAGACGCTCCGTCAAAAGCTGGGCGATTACGCCGATCGCATCGAGACGGTGCGCGGCGTGGGCTATCGTTTGGCAGACCTGTAAATGATGCCTCGATGTGGTCGCGTGAGTTCGCGCGTGACCAAACGTTCGCTTTCCAAGCGCGTGTTCGCCACGATGCTCACCATGTCCCTCATCACGATCGCGGTGTTTGCCCTGGCGCTCACCTTGTTCATGCAAAAGCGCCTGGTTGATTCGACATCCGAGGAGCTGGCCAGCGAGGCGCGCGTTGTGGCGGCCTCCCTCAACAGCTCTCCAAGCTATGTCGGCATGCTTAGGCGTCTGCAGCAGGACGATACGCGCATCACGCTCGTGGGGCGGGACGGCGACGTGCTGTACGACACCGATATCGACGAGAGCAAGATGGGGGATCACGGGGATCGCCCCGAGATCGAGGCGGCGTTTGAGACCGGCAGCGGTTCGGCCGACCGTTCCAGCTCGACTTTGGGCGAGGTCATGCTGTATGAGGCGGTTCGTTTGGCGGACGGCAGCGTGGTGCGCTTGGCAAAGGGCGAGGCGGGCTACCTGTCTGTTCTTTGGTCGCTTGCCGGACCCGTGGCGATTTTGACCGCCGTCGGCATCGTAGTCTCCGTCGCCGTGGCGCGCCGTGAATCCAGGCGCATCATCGAGCCGCTGCTCGAGGTGGACCTCGATCACCCCCAACGCAATGCACAAAACGCCTACGCCGAAATGGAGCCCATGTTGGAGCGTATTGAGACCCAGCGCCAAGAGCTCAAGCGCCAGGTGCGTGTGCTCGCCAACAATGATCGCATGCGCCGCGAGTTCACGGCGAACATAACCCATGAGCTCAAGACGCCGCTCACCACGGTTTCGGGTTACGCGGAGCTCATCGCCAACGGTATGGTGACCGACGAGGCAGATCTGCGCGACTTTGGACGTCGTATTTACAACGAGGCGGGAAGGCTCACTTCCCTTGTGAATGACATCCTCACCTTGTCCAACCTGGACGAGGCGGAGCGCTCCGAGGACGGTGCCGCGTCGGCGACGCTGGGCACGCGCGAGCCCATCGACGTGCCGCGCACGCTTGAGGGTATCGCCCAGCGATTGGAGCAAGTCGCCCAGCGCGCGGACGTGCGGATCGAGCTGGCGTGCGAGCCTGCCATGGTGGTGGGTGTTCCGCGCCTCATCGACGAGCTTGCGTACAATCTGGCGAGCAACGCCATACGCTACAACCGCCCCGGCGGCGTTGTGACACTCTCGTGTGGCGTTGAGCAAGTCGGCGGATCGGATGCAGATGAGGCCTCGGGGCTCTTTGCGCCGTACATCTGCGTTGCCGACACGGGTATTGGTATCGCCGCTGAGGAGCAGGGCAAGATCTTTGAACGGTTCTACCGCGTGGACAAAAGCCGTTCCAAGGCTCGCGGCGGCACGGGATTGGGTCTCGCCATTGTCAAGCACGCCGCGGCGTATCACGGCGCGCGCATCGAATTGGATAGCGAGCTTGGCCGCGGCACCAGCATATCCGTGCACTTTCCGGTGCAGGAGCTGCCGGAGCTGTAAAGCAACCGTCCGTGCGGGAGCCCGCTGGCGGGCCGGCTATGTAAATTCTCGACCGCTTGTCGATGCCAAAACGCTTTAGCTCCAAAACGCCTACAACGCAGCTTTTATACTGTGCTTTGTGTCGCATGATGCCGCGAGAAGGGTTTGAGATGAAGTTCTTTATCGACACGGCAGATCTCGAGGAAATCGCCGAGGCAAAAAGCTGGGGTTGCTTGGCGGGCGTGACCACCAATCCAAGCCTGTATGCAAAAACGGGCGGCAAGCTCGAGGACTTCGAGCCGCACATGCTCAAGATCGCCGATCTGTGCGAGGGCTTGCCCGTCTCGGCAGAGGCGACGGCGAACACTGCGGAGGGCATGGTCGAGCAGGGCCGCCGCCTTTCTGCGCTCGCACCGAACATCGTGGTCAAGCTCCCCATTTGCGAAGCGGGCTTGACTGCATGCCGCGCCCTTGCAGACGAGGGCGCGCGCGTGAACATGACGCTCATCTTCTCTGCGACGCAGGCGCTTTTGGCTGCCAACGCCGGCGCCCGCTACGTGTCGCCGTTCGTTGGCCGTTACGACGACATTGCGCTCGACGGCCTTGCCCAGCTTGGGGATATCGTGACGTGCATCAAGAATTACGATTGGTCGGGCAAGAATCCGGACAGTCGAGTTGAGATCATCACCGCTTCCGTGCGCACGCCCAACCACGTGACGCAGGCGGCGCTCATGGGAGCGGATATCGCCACCGTGCCCATGAAAGCCCTCAGAAAATGCCTGCATCACCCGCTTACCGACGCCGGTCTCGCCGCTTTCGAGGCGGATTGGGAGCGGGTTGCATCTGCTCGCTAGGTCCTTTCGCTTGATTCTCAAAACGTCTTGTGGTCAAGCGTTTTATCGCAGGTAGATGTCTCAATTTCACATTGTAAGGTTTTGAATTTACCGTTTGCTTTCGACCCTCCGCCACGTCCTGCCGCTATGATTACCCTGGTAACGCGCCACCGCTCACATGCAAGGAGGCATTGTCCATGAGCGATGAGGAACTCATCCAGATTGCCAATGAAGTTAGAAAGGGGGTCGTGGTCGGAACGCATGCCGCCAAGTCCGGCCATCCCGGCGGCTCCCTCGGCTCAGCCGATATCATCACGTATCTGTATTTTGAGGAGATGAACATCGACCCGAGCGACCCGCGCCGCGCGAATCGTGACCGGTTCGTCCTCTCTAAGGGTCACTGCGCCCCTGCCCTGTATTCCGTGCTCGCCGAGCGCGGGTTCTTCCCCAAAGATGATCTTGAGACCCTGCGCCATGTTGGTAGCCACTTGCAGGGCCATCCCAACATGAACGACACTCCCGGCGTCGACATGTCCACTGGCTCGCTGGGTCAGGGCATCTCCGCCGCGGTGGGCATGGCGCTCGCCGCCAAGCACTGGGGCGATGCGTATCGTACGTTCTGCCTGCTGGGCGATGGCGAGATCGAGGAAGGCCAGGTGTGGGAGGCCGCGATGTTCGCCGGCAACCACCATCTCGACAACCTCGTGCTCATCGTCGATCACAACGGCCTGCAGATCGACGGCAGCATCGAGGAGGTCAACTCCGCGATGCCCATTGCCAACAAGTTCGAGGCCTTTGGCTTCCACGTCATCGAACTCGCTGACGGCAACGACATGGCGCAGGTGCGCGCTGCGTTCCAGGCTGCTCGCGAGGTGAGCGGCAAACCCGTGTGCATCGTCGCCGAGACGGTCAAGGGCAAGGGCGTCTCCTTCATGGAGGGCCAGGTGGGCTGGCATGGCAAGGCCCCCAACGACGAGCAGTTCGAGCAGGCAATGGCCGAGCTTGATGCCCGCGCGGCCGAGCTCGCGAAGGAGGCGTAAGGCAATGGCAGACGTTAAGAGGATCGCCACGCGTGTGAGCTACGGCGAGGCGCTGGTCGAGCTCGGTGCGGAGCACGATGACTTCGTGGTGTTCGACGCCGACCTTGCCGCGGCGACGCAGACGGGCAAGTTCAAGGCCGCCTACCCCGACCGTTTCTACAATGCCGGCATCGCCGAGGGCAACATGATGGGCCTCGCCGCGGGTGTTGCCACCACGGGCCGCGTTGCGTTCGCGAGCTCGTTTGCGATGTTCGCCGCAGGCCGTGCGTTCGAGCAGATTCGCAACTCGATCGGCTATCC
Source organism: uncultured Collinsella sp. (assembly GCA_900554325.1). GTDB lineage: Bacteria > Actinomycetota > Coriobacteriia > Coriobacteriales > Coriobacteriaceae > Collinsella. The sequence continues at coordinate 28,607 of USHA01000001.1, read as the reverse complement.
GCATCTCAACGTGAAGATCGGCGCCACGCATGCCGGCATCTCGGTGGGCGAGGACGGAGCCACGCACCAGTGCAACGAGGACATCGCCCTCATGCGCACCATTCCCGGCATGACGGTCGTGGTTCCCGCCGACGACGTGGAGGCCCGTGCCGCCACGCGTTGCGCCTATGCGACGGACGGCCCCTTCTACCTGCGCTTTGGCCGTCTTGCTGCGCCGGTGATCAACGACCCTGATACCTACGAGTTCGAGCTCGGCCGTGCCGTCGTCATGCGCGAGGGCACCGATGTGTCCATCGTCGCTTGCGGCCTTATGCTGTCCGCCGCGCTTGAGGCTGCAGAGGTCCTTGCCGCGGAGGGAATCTCCGCCGAGGTCGTCAACATGCACACCATCAAGCCGCTCGACTCGGAGGCACTCGTCGCTTCCGCTTCCAAGACCGGCCACGTGGTGACGGTTGAGGAGCACTCCATTATGGGTGGCCTTGGTGAGGCGTGCGCGGCCGTTTTGGGCGAGCAGTGCCCGGTGCCCATGCGCCGTGTTGGCGTTCGCGACACGTTCGGCGAGTCCGGCCCGGCGCTGGAGCTTTTGGACAAGTACGGCCTCAACGCCGAGGGTGTTGCCGCCACTGTGCGCGAGGTGCTTGCGTAGAGGGTCCGCTCCCGCCTTCACGCCGACATGCGATGAAACGCGGTGCCGCTTGACGCGGTGCCGCGTTTTTCATTGGTGCGAAATCGCATGCTCGATTGGCTGGGATTCTCATGCTCGATCGGTGGGGCTCGCATCTTCGATTGGCGCGGCGCCGCACTTTCGACAGCAAAGCTCGCGGTGCCGCGCATCCGCGACCCCCGTCAGAATTCGTTGCCTCCATATCTGGTTACGGTCGGCATGAGCTGCATTCGCAAAATCTTTTGGAGCGTATGGAATCCGCTGGTGCGAATGCGCTTGCGAGAGCCCAGGGCGCGGAACAGATCGTCGGTGAACTGCTGGAATAGGTGCTCATCGACAAGATCCTCGTACCACACGTTCAAGATGGTGAATCCGGAGCCGACGATTTTGTTTTGTCGCCGCGCATCCCGCCCTGCCGCCTCTATGGAGTGGAACTCCTTTCCTTGGTATTCAAGGCCGACGCGCTGCCGGGTGAACCCGATGTCGACGCGCCGCCTCCCGACGGGCGTCGCGACGGGATGGTTCATCGAGATGGGACCGAGACCTAGACCGCCCATCGTGGTGGGCAGCGAGACAAGCATGGCCAGGACGGTCTCCATAGGGGAGTTTGACAGGCCGTTCACGTATTTGAGCAAATTACGCGCCCGCTTGATGCCGGTGACCCTGTGGATGGAGTCGGTGAGCCTGCCGATTTTCTCGGTTGATGTAAGCGGTTTCTCGGTGCACGTGAGGCCGTCCCACGAATCATCGAGAACATAGGTGCCGCAAAGCTCATATCCCAAGCTGATGATATCGAAGTTGCTCCAGGTGTTGTCGCCCGCAATCTGGATGAAGGAGAGTTCGGGACTCACCGTCCAGAACGATCGGTCGATTTTTATGAGCGACCGAGGAGGAAGAGGGCGGTAGCATGCCGTGACTTGGGTATCTTGACGTTGGTTGTATCCGCGGTTTCCATCGACGAGAACGTGATATGGCTTGCTCACGATGCCGTGGACGGTCATGTCATCAGCCAGGAGCTGCCGCGGCGGAACTGACAGGCCGGTGACCTGGCCGGTCCTCGGCTTGTCGAGCAGCGTCGGGATGAGGCGTTTGCTCGATCGGTAGAGTTCGAGTGCGGAGGCGCCGCACGCGCAGACAACTTTCTCCATGCATAGACGATACGCTCTTTTCTGCATTTCGGCGCATTTTTGCCAAAGTGGTCAAAAAACTACTTCATACAGTATTTCTTGTCTCTTTTTGTCGTTGGCTGGGCGTCGAGTGCATCACGGTTGATGCATGGGCGGCACACTGCTGTGCATTTCTTCATAAGTGACGGGTTTTACGGCCATTTCGATTTAGAGACGCGATGCAACGTAATTACAAATACTGTATGAATATAAATCGTGACCGCAATTGGCCGCAGCGAGCATCGAACGGTGAGGCCTGCTCTCCACGGGGTGCCAATAGCCCGCAGGTGACGGGCTGAGACTTCAGGATGCCAATTGTGTCATCTGAATCTAAGTGGTAAACGCTTAGGTTTTATGAGTTCAATTGTGGGTACCATGGAGGCGTTCAGTAGATGTGCGCCGCTTGCCGGCGCACAAGCCGGCGAAAGCCGGCTAGACGACAGCAGAAAGGGCGTTGCGCGCATGCAGCAATTTAAAACCGAGAGCAAGAAGCTCCTCGACCTCATGATCAACTCGATCTATACCAACAAGGAGATCTTCCTGCGTGAGCTTATCTCCAACGCGTCGGATGCGGTGGACAAGCTCAACTTCAAGAGTCTCTCCGACTCGAGTATTCAGCTCGGCAACGATGACCTTGCCATCCGCGTCTCGTTTGACAAGGACGCGCGCACGCTTACCGTCTCCGACAACGGCATCGGCATGACCGCTGAGGACCTCGAGGAGAACCTCGGCACCATCGCCCATTCCGGCAGCCAGGAGTTCAAGCGGGAAAACGCCGAGCACCAGGGCGGGGATGTCGACATCATCGGTCAGTTTGGCGTGGGCTTCTACTCTGCGTTCATGGTTGCCTCCAAGGTCCGTGTGGTCAGCCGCGCCTTCGGCGAGGACACGGCGCACGTATGGGAGTCCGACGGCCTTGAGGGCTACACCATCGAGCCCGGCGAGCGCGCCGAGCACGGCACCGACGTCATCCTCACCATCCGCGAGAACGTCGCCGGCGAGAATGGCGAGCCCGGCGAGAACTACGACACGTATCTGTCCGAGTGGGGGCTCAAGGACCTCATCAAGCGCTACAGCAACTACGTGCGCTATCCCGTCCAGATGATGGTCACCAAGAGCCGCGAGAAGGAGCGCCCCGCCGACGCCGGCGACGACTACAAGCCGGAGTACGAGGACTGCGAGGAGCTCGAGACCATCAACTCGATGACTCCCATCTGGAAGAAACGCAGCTCGGACGTGTCGGAGGAGGACTACAACGAGTTTTATAAGAGCACGTTCCACGATTTTGAGGACCCGGCGCGTACGGTGAGCTTCCACGCCGAGGGCACCCTCGAGTACGACGCGCTGCTCTATATCCCGAGCCGCGCACCGTTCGACCTTTACAGCAAGGATTACGAGAAGGGCTTAGCGCTCTATAGCTCCAACGTGCTGATTATGGAGAAGTGCGCCGACCTGCTGCCGGATTACTACAACTTCGTGCGCGGCGTGGTGGACTCCCAGGACATCTCGCTCAACATCTCGCGTGAGACCCTGCAGCACGACCGCCAGCTCAAAGCCATCGCCAAGCGCGTGGAGAAGCGCGTGACGAGCGAGCTCGAGAAGATGCGCGACGACGACCGTGAGACGTACGAGAAGTTCTTTGAGAACTTCGGCCGTGGGCTCAAGTTTGGCATTTACTCCAGCTATGGGATGAAGGCCGATGAACTTGCCGACCTGCTGCTGTTCTGGAGCGCGCGCGAGAACAAGATGGTGACGCTTGCCGAGTACGCCGCCGCCATGCCCGAGGGCCAGAAGGCGATCTACTACGCGGCGGGCGATGATCGCGAGCGCCTGGCCAAGATGCCCGTGGTAAAGGGCGTGCTTGACCGCGGCTATGACGTGCTGCTGCTCACGGCCGATGTCGACGAGTTCACCTTCCAGGCCATGCGCGGCTACACCGCCAAGCACATGCCCAAGGTTTACGAGGACGACGCCGCGCGCGAGGCGGCCGCAAAGGCCGTCGCCGACGGCGCGGAGCCCGAGACCGAGGACCGCTTCCTCGATCTCAAGAACGTGGCGACCGGCGATCTCGACCTCGCGACCGAGGACGAGAAGAAGGATGCCGAGGAGGCTACGAAGGAGCACGGCGACCTGTTCGAGGCCATGAAGGAGGCCCTCGGCGATAAGGTGGAGAAGGTTGCGGTCTCCGCGCGTCTGACCGATGCCCCCGCCTGTATCACCACCGAGGGTCCGCTGTCGCTCGAGATGGAGAAGGTGCTTGCGCGCGGCCCCGAGGCCGATCGCGGCGAGATGCCCAAGAGCCAGCGCGTGCTTGAGCTCAACGCCAAGCATCCGGTGTTCGACAAGCTCGTGGCTGCTCAGGAGGCGGGCAACCAGGATAAGCTCTCCCTGTATGCCGGTCTGCTCTACGACCAGGCGCTGCTCGTCGAGGGCATCCTGCCCGCCGACCCGGTGGCGTTTGCCCAGAGCGTCTGCGAGCTCATGTAGATTGCTCGCTCGCACATTTACCGGGAATTCATAGCTAAGCAATAGACCGGGGCGCCCTGTAGAGCGCCCCGGTCTATTGCTCGGAGGGGGGATGATGCGCCGCAAATACGCAAATGTTGGGTTAAAAGTGGGGGTATGCGAGTAAAGGCGAGATTGACCGCAATATAACCGCAGGTCAAGCCTTTGTTGCACAAATGGCTACACGGCGGATGCGGACTTTATCTCAACATTTGCGTATTTGCACGTTCCGCACGCTGGAGAAGAGGCTCTTTTCGCCCTTTCATGTGCACAGGTGTGTCGCCCTATTGCGAGTATTCTGCAGAAAGTATTGATAGTTACCAGTACACGTGTTGTTTTTCTCACGACCGTAGTATAGTTCTGCTCCAACAAAGGCAATAGTAAGGTCAAAGGGTGGTTCGAGCGTGAAGAAGGCCTTCCAGATCTTTAAACGAGACCTCAAGCGGTTACTGCACAATCCTGTGGCGATGGTCATCACCATTGGTGTGTGCATCATTCCGTCATTGTATGCTTGGTACAACATCGAGGCGAACTGGGATCCGTACAGTAACACCTCCGGTGTGAAAATCGCCGTCGCCAACGAGGACGAGGGCGTTGAAAGTGAGTTGACGGGGTCGCTCAACGCCGGTGAGCAGACGGTCGAGCAGCTCAAGGAAAACGACGACCTGGGCTGGGTCTTCACCGATGCGGAAAGCGCGAAAGAGAGCGTGTACAGCGGTGAGTACTACGCCGCGATCGTCATTCCTAAGGACTTCAGCGAAAAGCTCACGAGCATGCTCACGGGCGACTTTGAGCAGCCCGAGCTCACGTACTACGTGAATGAGAAGAAGAACGCCATTGCCCCCAAGGTGACCGATACGGGTGCCGAGACCATCGAGGAGCAGCTGAACGAGACCTTTGTCGCAACGGTCAGCAGCACGCTTGTCGAGCAGGCGCAAAAGCTCGGGGTCGACGTGGACGCGGCGGGGGAGCGCGCGGAGCAGGGCGTGCTCGCGAATGTCTCCGATTCCGTCGACGCCCTGAAGCGTGTGCGCGAGGGCCTTGGCGGCATGGCGACTACCATCGACGACGCTAAGGTTGCCGCAACGAGTGCCAAGAGCTCGCTCGCCAGTATGAACGCCGAGACGCCCACGCTCGTCGATGCGCTCGACAAGGGTCACCAGCTTCTGGGCACGACGCGCTCCGCCGCGGGCGAGTTCCACACCGCGCTGTCGAACGCCCTCGCCAACGGAGCGACCCAGCTGGGCACGGCTTCGTCGAAGGCGGACGCCGCCGTTGGTTCAATGGCGGGCGCCGTCTCGGCTGCTAAGACCAAGATCGACATATCGCTCTCCAACTTCCAAGCCGTGATCGATTCCAATTCGCGCGCCCTCGAGGCCCTGCGCAACCTCAACAACTCGGCTTTGGGCTCAAACGGCGATATCGAGGCCTTCATCCACGACCTTGAGAACCAAAATGCCGGTCTGCAGTCTGCCAAAGACGCGCTGCAGACGCAGAGCGATGCACTCGGCCAAGACGTCGATGCCGCGACCACCGCGACGGACGCTATCAACACCGCCGTGCAGGGCAGCGTCGAGAACCTGGGCAAGACCCAGCAGACCCTCAACTCCAGCGTCATTCCCCAACTGAGCGCGGGCCTCGATGCGTTCTCGAACGTCTCGGGCGACCTGTCGGGCGTCGTGACGAGCCTCACCCCCACCATCGCGCAGTCCATGGGCCTACTTGACCAGCTGAACGCCATGCTCGACCAGACCAAGAGCGCGTTGGCGAGCAGCGATGAAACGCTGGCCGACCTGCAGGCTACGCTTGAGACGGTCAAGACCGACATCGTCGCGCTGCGCAGCTCCGAGGCAACACGCGAGCTCGCGAACCTGCTCGATATGGACCCCGCTAACATCGCGGATTTCATGTCCGCCCCGGTGACCCTCACCACTAAGGCCGTGTATCCGGTCGAGAACTACGGTTCGGGCGTCACGCCGTTCTACACGAACCTGGCTCTGTGGGTGGGTGGCTTTGTGCTCATCGCCATCTTCAAGCTTGAGGTTGACACCGAGGGTGTGGGCCAAATCACGGCCAACCAAGGGTATTTTGGCCGCTGGATGCTCATGGTCCTGCTCGGCTTCGTGCAGTCGATCATCGTGTGCGTGGGCGACTTGGTGCTAGGGATCCAGTGCAGCCATCCCGTGTTGTTCGTGATTGCGGGCGTGTTCACCTCGTTCGTCTACGTGAACATCATTTACGCGCTGTCGATCGCGTTCAAGCATATCGGCAAAGCCATCGGCGTCATCCTCGTCATTGTGCAGATCCCGGGTTCCTCAGGCATGTACCCCATCGAGATGATGCCCGACTTCTTCCAGGCTCTGCACCCGCTGTTGCCCTTCACCTACGGCATTAACACGATGCGCGAGACCATCGGCGGCATGTACGGCATGAACTACCTGTTCAACCTGGGCATCCTTGCGGTGTTTTTGGCCGTGGCGCTCGTGGTGGGCGTATGGCTGAGGCCTAAGCTCCTCAACCTCAACCTGCTGTTCGACCGCCAGCTCTCCGGCACGGGCGTGATGATCTGCGAGCGCGACGACATGCCGCGCGAGCGGTTCTCCGTGCGCAACGCCGTGCGGGCGCTGTTTGACACGGAGGCGTATCGTCGCGAGATCCTCGAGCGCGGCGCGCGCTTCGAGCACCGGTACCCGCGGCTTATCAAAGCGGGCTTCTGCCTGGTGCTTGGTCTGCCCGTGCTGCTGTTCGTGCTCACGGCAACGCTTGACCTCGACATCGACGGCAAACTCGTGATGCTCGTGCTGTGGATCGTTGCCATCATCGTGGCGGATGCCTACATGATCTTTATCGAGTACCTGCGCGAAAGCCTGAATTCACAGGCGCGTATGACCTCGCTGCCCGATGACGAGCTGCGCGAGGAGCTGGGCCGCAGCATCGCGCGCGGGGTGCCGGCGCGCGCCGCAGGGGCGAGCCCGGATCGCGGCCTCACCGGCAGAACTCCTGCACACATCACCAACGGAGACGCCCCGAAGGGAGGCGAGGAGTAGATGAAGAAGATCATTGCCCTGCTCAAGCAGGATCTCTCGAGGGTGCGCGGCAGCGTGGTCGCATGCATCGTCGCGGTGGGTCTCGTGATTGTGCCCACCCTTTACGCCTGGTTTAACATTGCGGGCAGCTGGGATCCTTACGGAAACACGGGTAACCTCAAAGTCGCGGTGGCGAACTCGGATGAGGGCTACCTAAGCGACCTCATTTCCGTGCGCGTGAACATCGGCGACACGGTCGTCTCGTCGCTACGTGAGAACGACAACATCGACTGGGTCTTCGTCAAGGAGGGCGAGGCGGTCGAGGGCGTGCGCTCCGGCGAGTACTATGCAGCCGTCGTGATTCCCGAGGATTTCAGCTCTCGCATGATGACGGTCTTTTCGAGCGATGCCGAGCACGCCGAGATCGTGTACTACGAGAACCAAAAGGCCAACGCCATCGCGCCCCGCGTGACCGACAAGGCCGCGAGTACGGTGCGCAAGCAGATCGACGAGACGTTCGCCGAGACTATCAGCGAGGTGGGACTGGCCACCACGTCGAGCCTGCTCGATTACCTGGACGGCGATCAAATCGCCAACTACGCGGCGAACCTGAGCAGCACACTCACGGCGGGCATCGAGACGTTGCGCGATGCGTCCAAGACGGCGACCGAGTTCACGGGGGTCCTGGGCTCCTCCACAGGCCTTTTGGATTCTGCGGGCGACTTGTTGTCTCAGACGGGCGAGGCCAGCTCGAGTGCCGAGGCACTGGTGAGCGATGCCAAGACGGGCCTTGCCAACATGGATGCCGCTCTCGATGGCGCGGTTGACGCCATCAACGGGGCGCTGGCCGACAGCGCGGGCGACTACGAAGCCGCCGCCACGGCCATAGAGAACGCGTTCGCCACCGTGGATGAACACGTGTCGACTACCTGTACGCAGCTGCGCAGCGCCTCGTCGAAGATAGCGGGACAGGCGGCAGATGCCCGTGCCGTGCAGAAGAAGATCGCCGCCCTTGAGGACAAGGTCGACAGTCTGCCGATATCAGATGCGGCAAAGGCCGAGCTCATTCAGCAGATCGACATCGTGGCCAACACGGTGGGCAACGTCGCTAACCAGCAGGAACTGCTCGCACAGCACCTCTCGGATGCCGCCGATTCCCTCGAGGCGGGTGCCACCGACGCTCGCGAGCAGGCAGAAGCCGTCAAGGAAAACCTCGCTTCTGCCAAAAACGACATCTCATCGATCAAGGATTCCTACAAGGAGACGCTCGAGCAGGAGATCGCGTCGCTCGCCGATGCGGTGGGGAGCGTCGCCAAGAGCAGCGAGGACATGGCGAGCAGTCTGAGCACGACCGCCTCCGATCTCTCGACGGCATCCAAGGACCTTTCGAGCGACCTTTCCGATGCGCAAGGCGTGCTTACCAGCGCCGCAGCCGACCTGAGTACCTCCGCCGACGGCCTGCAGGAGCTCAAGGACGGTATCGATGCCGCCGTGGCGTCGGGCGACCTGCAGAAGGTGCGGGACCTCATTGGATCGGACCCGACATCGCTTGCCGAGGCCCTCGCTGCCCCGGTGGCCCTCGACCGCCAGGCCGTGTACCACATCGAGAACTACGGCAGCGCCATGGCTCCGTTCTACACCACGCTGTCCATTTGGGTCGCGGGCATCGTGCTTGCCGCAATGCTCAAGGCCAACGTGGATGAGCGCGATATCCAGGCGCTCGCGCCGATTCACCTGCACGAGCTCTATTTGGGACGGTACGCGTTCTTCGCGTTGCTCGCCTTTGCGCAGGCGACGCTCGTGTGTGCCGGCGACCTGATGTTTTTTGGGATCCAGTGTGCCCATCCGCTGCAGTTCCTCCTCGTGGGCTGGGTTGCCGGGTTCGTGTTCAGCAACATCATCTACACGCTCACGGTGAGTTTTGGCGATATTGGCAAGGCGATCGCCGTTGTGTTGCTGGTCATGCAGGTGGCCGGCTCAGGCGGCACGTTCCCCATCGAGATGACGGCAGACTTCTTCCAGGGCGTCTATCCGTTTTTGCCGTTCACGCATGCCATCAACGCGATGCACGCTGCCATGGCAGGCGCGTATGGCATGGAGTATTGGCGCGAACTTGGCATCTTGGCGTGCTACCTGCTTCCGTCGCTCGCGCTCGGTCTGGTATTCCGCCGTCCCGTGATTCGCGCGAACCAGTGGATCATCGAGAAGCTCGAGGAGACCAAGCTCATGTAGGAGCCGACGGTCGAGCGCACGGCGGCGTGTTCTCAGCCGTTGATTGCCGCGAATCGGGCGATTTTGTAACGAGTTTCCAGAGAGGCCGAGTAGACAGGTATTTTGGGCTATCGCCAACTGGGGCTTTGATGCCCAAACCGACCGTCTACTCGGGGCATCTCGATCTTCGTTACAAAAACGCCCGATTCGCGGCATTGCACCTTCTGCCCATGCCCTCATTTCCAAGGTGCTTTTATGCGAGGGAGCGCCGGAAACTCGGCCGAAACATAACTATGCGAACATGGAGACAATCTGGCATCATCGCATGTGAAAGGGCTCGTATATGGACCAGCAGCAGAACATCGATTTCGTCCTGCGCACTGTCGAGGAGCGCGACATCCGCTTCATCCGCCTGTGGTTCACCGACGTGCTCGGCAGGCTCAAGAGCTTCGCTATCAGCCCCGAGGACCTCGAGGTCGCGTTTGAAGAGGGCATTGGCTTCGACGGTTCCGCCATTGAGGGCTTCACCTCTCCCGACGAGGCGGACATGCTGGCCTTCCCGGATGCCTCCACGTTCCAGATCCTGCCCTGGCGCCCCAAGCACGACGGCGCCGCGCGCATCTTCTGCGATGTCTGCACGCCCGACCGCCAGCTGTTCGCTGGCGATTCGCGCGAGTGCCTGCGCCGCATGTTCTATCGTGCGGAGAAGCTCGGCTACATCATGAATGTGGGCGCCGAGCTCGAGTTCTACTATTTCCCCGACGAGCATACGCCTGAGCCCATGGACAAGGTGGGCTACTTTGACCTCACGCCGTCGGATTCCGCGCGCGACCTGCGCCGTTCCACCGTGCTCATGCTCGAGAAGATGAGCATCCCGGTCGAGTACACCTTCCATAGCTCCGGTCGCTCGCAGCACGGCATTTCCATGCGTCACGCCGAGGCACTCACCATGTCCGACGCCATCATGACGGCCAAGCACGTCATTCGCACCTGCGCCTACGAGTCGGGCATCCACGCCTCTTTCATGCCCAAGCCCATCGCCAAGGGCTCGTCTTCGGCAATGCTGCTTCACCAGTCCCTGTTCGACCGTGAAGGCAACAACGTCTTTTGGGGTGACGACGCCAAGAACCACCTGTCGCCCATTGCCAAGAGCTACATGGCCGGCATCTTGGCGCATGCCTCCGAAATCAGCGCCATCACCAACCCCACGGTGAATTCTTACAAGCGCCTCTCCGCTGGCGTGGGTAACGGCCCGCGGTATGCAACGTGGGGCATGCGCAACCGCTCCGCTATGATCCGCGTGCCCATCTACAAGCCGGGCAAGCAGGTTGCGGCCCGCATTGAGCTTCGCAGCCCCGACCCGATGGCCAATCCGTACTTGGTGAACACCGTCACGCTGGCAGCCGGACTCGACGGCATCAAGCGCGGACTCGAACTGTCCGAGGAGGCGACCTCCGATCTGTTGCGTCTGCCCGAGAGCGAGCTGCGCGCCCGCGGCATCGAGCCGCTGCCGAGAAACCTCGACGAGGCGCTCGACGTCTTTGAAAGCTCCGATTTCATGAAAGACGCCCTCGGCGAGCACATCCATGCGTTCTTCCTCAAGAAGAAGCGCGACGAGTGGAATCGCTTCAACGCCACAGTGACCGAGTGGGAGCTCGATCACTATCTCGCCAATTCATAGGGAGTGGGGCCTCGGTCGGTGATCCTTGCCCGAATATCACCGCCATGTACGTGCTCGACCTGCCTATTTGTTATGATGATGCCGTCGGAGGTGTGAATATGTCCGAAAAGTCTGTGCTATTCATGGCGCGTACCACGCGACTTCATGATTTCGTCCGAACACTCGCCTCGTCCTTAGGTGTCGAGGTGCATATTGCGACCCCAGATTCGCCCGCCGTAGCGCATGATTTCGACCTCCTTATTCTCGATGGCGATGGGGTGCGTTCCGATCGCGTCGATGCCATGGCAAAGTGGCTCGAGCAGCGCGGCGGTGTGCCCATGCTTCTCATGATGGATGAGGAGAACCTCTCCGACTTGCATCTTCCCTCTCATGTCCGCTCCGATTTCATTTGCTCGGGTGCAAGTGACGCCGAGCTCGAAGCGCGCGCCCGCCAGCTTTTGGGCGATGGCGAGACCGTCGCGGTCGACGAAGTCCTCACCGTGGACAACCTCACGATCAACCTTGCCACCTACCAGGTATCGCTCGACGGCGAGCCGGTTGACCTCACGCTTATGGAATACTCGTTGCTCAGCTTTCTGGCAACGCATCCCAACCGCGCGTACAGCCGCGAAGTGCTGCTTCATCGCGTGTGGGGCTTCGAGTATTGCGGCGGAACGCGTACGGTCGATGTCCATATCCGTCGAATTCGCAGCAAGGTGGGTCCGCAGATCGCCGGTCACATCTCCACGGTTCGTGGTGTGGGCTACCTGTTTAAGGAATAACGTGTGCGCCGGGGCTCGTGCCGAAGGGCGCGCGCCCCTTTTCATGCGCGTTGCCTTTTCGCGCTGTGGGTTGCGTATAGTGCCTGAGTGCCTTTCGAAAGACTTAATGGTACTTACAACTTGATTAAAGTCCGCGACTCTCGGGGGGTTGAACCTCGTATTTGGGGTACAACGGTTGAGATTGAAAGCGTTGAAAGGAACCTCCATGATTGACGACAAGACCCCGCAGCGCCCGGACGGCCTTGCGGGGGATGAGCCGCATTTCGCTTCGCACTCCGAGCCAACGGTGGAGACCACCGTCATGCCCGCGATGCATACCGAAACGCGTACCGTGGTGAAGACCAAGAGCCGCAAGCTTCCGATCTTCCTTGCATCCCTGCTCGGTCTTGCCGTAGGATCCGTGCTCGTGATCGCGCTCGTGATGTCCGGCGCATTCCGCATTACGGGCACCAATGTGGAGTCTGCTGTCAGTGGTGCCACGCAGACCATCGAGATCGATCCCGAGGACACCACGCTTTCGGAGGCCGTTGCCGCCAAGGCTCTGCCATCTGTGGTGTCGATCACCGCTCAGGGCGAGACCGAGGACTCCGGTGGCATCGGTAGCGGCGTCATCCTCGACACCGATGGCAACATTCTCACGAACTACCACGTAATTGAGGGTGCGTCCGCCTTGGTGGCGCGCACGGACAGTGGTGACAGCTATGAGGCCGAGGTTGTGGGCACGGACGAGTCGAGCGACCTCGCCGTGATCCGCCTCCAGGACGCCGAGGACGCCGATCTCACGCCCATTGACCTCGCCGACTCCGATGATCTCACCGTGGGTGAGTGGGTCATGGCAATCGGTAGCCCCTTTGGCAACGAGCAGTCCGTCTCGACGGGTATCGTCTCCGCTCTGTACCGTTCCACCGCACTTCAGAGCACGGGCGGCACCTCCATTTACGCGAACATGATCCAGACCGACGCCGCCATCAACCCCGGTAACTCCGGTGGCGCTCTCGTGAACGACGAGGGCAAGCTCATCGGTATCAATTCCGTGATTGAGTCTTATTCTGGCTCGAGCTCTGGCGTGGGCTTTGCCATTCCGGTGAATTACGCCATCAACATCGCGCATCAGATCATCGCCGGCGAAACGCCTGTTCATCCGTACCTGGGCGCCTCGCTTATGAGTGTGAACGCCTATAACGCGCGTCAGAACAACCTTGCAGTCGATAGCGGCGCCTATGTTGCCGAGGTCACTGCCGATGGTCCTGCCGCAACTGCGGGGATCGAAGCAGGCGACATCGTGACGGCGGTGGACGGCGAGCCCATCTCTTCCGCCGACGGCCTGATTATCGCCTTGCGTGAGCACGAGGTGGGAGACAAGGTCACTCTCACCGTGATGCGTGGTAAGGACGAGAAGGAGATCGAGGTTGAACTCGGATCTGACGAGGCGTTGCAGGCCGAGCAGCAGGACGCTTCCGACGGCAACGGTTCGAGCGGCGGCATGACCGAGGAGGAGTTCCTCCGGTATCTCGAGCAGTACATGGGTGGCCGCGGAGGGTTCTAGCGCCTGCCCCCCCCGGTATGGCCCTCGTGGCGATGCGATACTGTAGTGCCACAATGGCGGGTACGCTCCAACTGGAGGCGCGCCCGCTTTTGCATAGAGGGCGATGGCAGAACGGGGAACGGCAACGGGGGACGCCGACGGCGTTCGCGGCGAGCTGGTTTGGCGCACATCGACGCATCTGCGAATCTGCGGAGGATGACCCTCTACGGCTGAGTGCGGAACGGCACATGGGGGAGCGTGGTATAGTGTCTCCACACGCGGGCGCGATGCCCGTGAACAACGAATGACGCGCGGCGGCGGAGTGTGCAGCTGCGTTTGGAGAAGGGACTGCACATGGCGGTGAACGAACAGCTGCTGCTTGAAGTGCTCGAGCAGATTCGACCCAACTTGCAGGCCGATGGCGGCGACATGGCATATGTGGGCGTGACTGAGGATGGCGTGGTGCAGCTTGAGCTGCAGGGCGCCTGCGCAGGTTGCCCCATGAGCTCGCTCACCTTGTCGATGGGCATCGAGCGCATCCTCAAGGAGCACGTGCCCGGTGTGACTCGCGTTGAGCAGGTGGGTGGCGGCGCCGATGCGGCCAACGACCTGTACGACGAGTACGCTCCGTTCTAGGGTTTGCACAAGGGTCCCGAAGGCGCCGCCCGTCGGGACCCTTTCTTTTCCGTTCGCGCGCCGGGCATGCGTCTCGGCGCGTATCTCATAGGAGTGGCCATTCATGCTCAACGAGCTCTATCACAGCCTCGACCCCGTCGCATTTTCTGCGGGACCCTTCACCGTGTATTGGTATGGCCTTGCCTATATGGTGGGTGCGCTGCTGGCGGGCGTGGTGATGTACCGTACGCTCAAGCGCTGGGATATGGCCATTACCATCGACGACGCCATGACGCTTGTGGTCTCGGTGGTCTTTGGCCTGTTGATTGGCGGCAGGCTGTTCTACGTGCTGTTCTACAGCAATGGGTATTACTTTGAGCACCCGCTCGAGATCATCTTTGGGTCGAACGGGCATGGCATCAATGGGATGAGTTTTCACGGCGGGCTTGTGGGCGGCATCATCGGCGGCCTCATTGCCTGTCGCGTATTGCGGCTGTCGCCGCTGACCATCGCCGATGCGGCGTTCGTGGGGGTGCCCTTGGCGCTGTGCTTGGGGCGGTGCGCGAACTTTGTAAACGGCGAACTGTGGGGTAAGCCCACCGATCTTCCCTGGGGTGTGGTGTTCGGCGGGGCTGCCGGCGACATTCCGCGCCATCCGAGTCAGCTCTACGAGGCGTGTCTCGAGGGCATTGTGCTGTTTGCCGTGCTCTACCTGCTGAGCCGTCGAAAAAAGACGCCGCCGCAGGGCTCCATTATGGGGACGTTCGTACTCGGCTACGGTATCGTGCGGTTTTTAATCGAATTCGTACGACTGCCCGATGCGCAGCTTGGGTACCTGTTTGGCGGCTGGCTCACCATGGGCCAGCTCCTGAGTTTGCCGCTCATCGTGGCGGGAGCGGTGTTGCTCGTGTTCGCGTTCCATTTCAAACGACCGCAGCATCTCTAGGTGTCAGCGTCTTTAAAAGAGAGGAGCCAAGGCGGATGCCACGTGAGACGAATGCGGCAAAGCGCGAACGCGCGATCGAGACGTGCCGTCGTTTGAACGAGCGATACGGGCCGGTCGAGTGCTTTTTGGACCATGAGACCCCGTTCAGGCTGGTCATCGCTGTCTTGCTGTCGGCGCAGACGACGGATGCCCAGGTGAACAAAGTCACGCCGGAGCTGTTCCGCCGCTGGCCCACGCCCGAGGCGATGGCGGGTGCGACGTACGAGGAGCTCTCGGAGGTCATCAAGTCCCTCGGCTTCTACAAGACCAAGGCGAAGCACTGCATCGAATGCGCCCAGATGATCGTGGCGGATTACGGCGGCGTGGTCCCGAATGAGATGAAGGAGCTTGTGAAGCTCCCGGGTGTGGGGCGCAAGACGGCCAACATCGTGCTCAACGTAGGGTACGGCATCGTGGACGGCATCGCGGTCGACACGCACGTGAACCGCATCGCGCACCGCCTCAAGCTCTCGCCCAAAACACACGAGAAGGAACCGCTCAAGACGGAGCAGGACCTCTTGAAGATCCTCCCCCGCGAGTACTGGAACGACGTGAACCACCAATGGATCATGCTGGGTCGCGAGATCTGCGATGCCCGCAAGCCTTTGTGTGGGGAGTGCCCTCTGGCTGACATCTGTCCGAGTGCCAAGGTGGGGTAGCACTCGATATGTTGCAGCGCAAGCGCGAATTCTCAGGTGGACGAGCTTCTTAAAGGCACAACCGCAGGAAGAGGCTTTCAGCAATATCGATGAGCGCGAGATGGGCAGCTCGGACTGCAGCAAATCGTTTTTCGACCGGTGGGCATCTTGCGGTAGGATGATTTGAACATACGAATGCGTCGAACTCCCGCCCAAGCTCGCGTTTGGGCGGGTGTTTGGCGTCGGAAAGGTGCCCCCATGCTCATTCACCGTATCGCCGCGCAGCTCTATACCGCCGAGGCGCTTCAGGACATCGACGCGGCGCTCATGGCGGGAGAGGACGCCACGCTCGCGATCTCCCAGTCGGGCCGCACCCTCGCGGTGGCGGCCCAGTTCGCCCGCCGGCCTCGCCCCACGGTGTACATCGTCTCGGGTGAGGACGCGGCCGACCGCGCTGCGCGCTCCATTGCGGCGTATGTGGGTGCGGATCGTGTTGTGCGCTTCCCCGAACGCAAGGATTATCCGTGGAAGAACGCCGAGCCCGATGACGCCGTGGTCGCCGCCCGTTGCGCCGCGCTCGCGAGGATCGCGCGCGGCGACGCCTGCATCATGGTCGCATCCGCCCGCTCGCTCCTGCGATGCGTCCCGCCGCTCGAGAGCCGGTACTGGGCGTCCCGCACGTATTCCGTGGGAGAGGAAGTTGCCTTTGAGGAGGTTCCCGGGCAACTCGTCTCGATGGGCTACACCCGTGCGGACGCGGCGGATGCCCCGGGCCTGTTCCGTGTGCTGGGCGATGCCGTTGACATCTGGGCGGCCCAAGCGACCGCGCCGGTGCGCATCGAGTTCTTCGGCGACGAGATCGACCGCATCCGCCTGATGGTGGCATCGACCGGTCAGACGATCGGCGACGAGGATTCGGTCGAGATCAGCCCCGTGCGCGAGCTTGCCCTCACCGATGAGGCGGTGAGGCGGATCTCCGCCGCGCTGTACCTGCCCGCCCAGGACGACACCGAGCTGGCAGCCCTGCTCGAGCTGGTCGAGGCGCGCGTTGTCACGCCCGAGCTCGAGCGCTTTTTGCCCCTGCTTTACGGCGAGACCGTGAGCCCTCTCGCGCACGTGCATCCCGATGCACTGGTCATCTTGTCCGAACCGCGCTCGCTGTTCGATGACTGCTCGCGCGCGTACGAGGACCTCGAGCATCGCGCGGCCGACGCGAAGATCGCGCGCCTCGACGGGCTCTACGTGCGGCCTCAAGAGCTTGACTTTGGGCGTCAGCAGCGCCTCAACTACGTAAGCCTCATCCGTGCGGGCGGATCGGTGACGGCGGAGCTCAAGATCGAGCAGCCGGCCCTCGCGGGTTCGGACAACCGCTTCATGAGCCGGATCCAGGAGGTTGTCAACAACCGCTTCGCCTGCGTGTTCGCGATTCCCGACCGCGGCGCGCGCGAGTCGATGGAGCTCTCCTTCACCGATGAGAACATCCCGTTCGAGGAGTCCCTCCAGGCGGCGCCCGAGAACGCCGGCGCCGTGGGCGGGGCGCGCGTTCGCGTCGAGCTCCTCAAGCGCGACGTGGATGCGCTCAATGCGCGCGGCATCGATGAGGGCGGGGAGCGCGTCGTCCCCACGTTGACGCGCGGCAGGATGACCTTCGTCGACGCCCCCATCCCGTCCGGAGTCGTGGTCCCCGCGGCGCATCTCGCCGTCTTCAGCCTCGCCGACCTCAACGCGCGCATGGACGGCAAGCGCGGGCGCGCGCACCGGCGCGTGGACATCACCGAGGTCACCTTCCCCTTCAAGCCGGGTGACTACGTGGTTCACAGCACGCACGGCGTTGCCCTGTTCTCCGAGATCGTCCGCCAGGAGGTCGCCGGCAAGGAGCGCGACTACTTCCTGCTGGAATACGCGGGGGGCGACAAGCTCTACGTCCCGCTCGAGCAGGTCGACCGCATCACGCGCTACGTCGGCCCCGACGGCGACAACCCTCGCCTCACGCGCCTCAATACGGCCGACTGGAGCCGCGCCACCACCAAGGCGCGCAAGAGCGCCAAGAAGCTCGCCTTCGACCTCGTCGACCTGTACACGCGTCGCAGCTCGATCACGGGCTTCGCCTTCGGACCCGACAGCGCGACCCAGGTCGAGATGGAGGAGAGCTTCCCCTACGACGAGACGCGCGACCAGCTCGACGCCATCGCCGACATCAAGGCGGACATGGAATCGACCAAGCCCATGGACCGCCTGCTCTGCGGCGACGTGGGCTTCGGCAAGACCGAGGTTGCCCTGCGCGCGGCGTTCAAGTGCGTGGACGGCGGCCGCCAGGTCATGGTGCTGTGCCCCACGACCATCTTGGCGCAGCAGCATTACGAGACGTTCTTCGAGCGCTTCGCGCCGTTCGGCGTGGAGGTCGAGGTCCTATCGCGCTTCCGTACCCCCGCGCAGCAGCGCCGCGCGCTCGCGGCCTTCGCCGAGGGGCGCGTCGACGTGCTCATCGGCACCCACCGCCTGCTCTCCGCCGACGTCAACCCGCATGAGCTCGGCCTGGTGATCATCGACGAGGAGCAGCGTTTCGGCGTGCAGCACAAGGAGCAGCTCAAGAACATGCGCGAGCAGATCGACGTGCTCACGCTCTCCGCGACGCCCATCCCGCGCACGATGCAGATGGCCATGAGCGGCGTGCGCGATATGAGCCTCATCACCACGCCGCCCACCGGCCGTCGCCCCGTGGCGGTGCACGTGGGCGAGTACGACCCCGATGTGGTGAGCGCGGCCATTCGTTTGGAGATCGGCCGCGGCGGCCAGGTCTACTACGTGTCCAACCGCGTGAAGACCATCGACGACGCCGTTGAGCGCGTGCTGGAGGCCGCGCCCGAGGCGCGCATCGGCGTGGCGCACGGCAAGATGAGCCCGCGCGAGGTCGAGGACGTGATGGTGCAGTTCGCCACCAAGAAGATCGACGTGCTCATCGCCACCACCATCGTGGAGAGCGGCATCGACAACGCGAGCGCCAACACGCTGATCATCGAGGACTCGCAGCGGTTGGGCCTGGCGCAGCTCTACCAGCTCAAGGGCCGTGTGGGCCGCTCTGCCACGCAGGCCTACGCGTACTTTATGTTCCCCGGCGAGCTGCCGCTCACCGAGGAGGCAACGGCGCGCCTGACCGCACTTTCCGAGTTCCAGGACCTGGGCAGCGGCATGCGCATCGCCATGCGCGACCTAGAGATCCGTGGCGCCGGTTCGCTTATGGGAGCCGAGCAGCACGGCAACCTGTCGAGCGTGGGCTTTGATCTGTTTACGCAGATGCTGGGCCAGGCCGTGGCCGAGGCGCGCGGCGATGACGACGCCGGCGTGGAGGCGGCGAGCGTGGGTATTAACCTGCCGGCCGACTACTTCTTGTCCGAGGAGTACCTGCCGGCGGTGGACCAGCGCGTGCTCGTGTACCGTAAGCTCGCAGCGGCCGAGGACCTGGAGAGCATTGACGAGGTGCAGGAAGAGACCGAGGCCGCGCATGGTGAGCTGCCGTTGGCGGGACTCAACCTGTTCAATCGCGCGCGCATCCGCATTCGCGGCGAGCGCCTGGGGCTCGAGAGCGTCACGCTCAGCGGCGGTCGCATCACGTTTTTGGGCGTCGACGTGCCCAAGAAGGTGGCCTTTGAGCTTAAGACCCGCTATGGCGCGGTGAACTTCCCCAAGAGCCGCAAGTTGTCGGTGCCCTACAAGGCGGGCGCCGGCGCGGGCAGCGGCCTGGGTCGCGGTCTCGACGCCAACGACGGCACCGGCCCCGTGGCCGCGGCACTCATGCTGCTGCAGCAATTAGGCGCGAGCGACGATGACTAACAAGTAGGGGGCGTGGCGGGGCAGAGCTACCAGTTGTTCTTTGCCCGCCACCTCGCAGGTTGATTCCAGCCCCATCGAAAGGAAAGCATGTTCGGGTACATCTACAAGAAAGACGCCGCCGCTATCGCGGTTGTCCTGTGTCTTTGTCTGGGCGTGGGCAGTTTCTTCGATTATCAGATCTCGAGCGCGCTGTTCAACATCGGCAGCATGTACGGCCGCTTTATCGAGGCCGCTGGCGAGTTGCCGTTTGAGCTGACGGCGAGCATCGCGGGCGTTATGCTCGTGCGCGCGGTGCGTCCCGACTCCAGGGGCAGCAAATGGCTTGCCGCGCTCGGCATCCTCGTCAACGTTGGCCTGACCGGCTACGAGATCGTTTCGTCCCTGAGGGTTGGCGGTAAACTCATTGCGGCTCAGTTGGTGCTGACGTTTGTGCTGGTCATCGCTGCCAACCTTATCGTCTATCGCCTCACGCGCACGACCGAGCCCGACGAACTCACGCGCTGGGCGTTGATGGTGCTTGCCGTGTGGATCGCTCAGGCCATCATCCTCAACGTGATCGTCAAGCCACTGTGGTCGCGCCCGCGCATGCGCGTGATCGAGGTCACGCCGGGGCTCAATTTTCAGCCGTGGTGGGTGATCGGCAATCCCGACAAGTGGACCTATATCGCCGCCGGCGTGATCAAGGACGGGTTCAAGTCGTTTGCGAGCGGACACACGGCGCATGCGGCGATCGGCCTTATGCTCGCCGGGCTTCCCGCGGCAGCCTTTAAGGAAAAACCGTCGCGTCGCCGCGTGATTTTTTGGGCGGCGGCTGTGATCGCGGCGCTCGTCGCCTTTGGGCGCATCGTGATAGGTGCGCATTTTTTGAGTGACGTGAGCTGCGGCTTTGCCCTGGTGCTGGCGCTTGAGTGCCTTGCCGCGCGCATTGCCTATCCCAACGGCGTACAATAGTTCCGTTTGAATCATCTGGCCGATACCCGGTAAGAGAGGATTGCCATGCTCGCGTTCAACAACGACTATTCCCACGGCGCACACCCAGCGGTGCTGCAGGCGCTCGTCGATACCAACATGGAGCCGCAGCCCGGCTACGGTACCGATGCGCATACCGAGCGTGCCAAGCAACTTATTCGCGAGGCCTGCCAGGCCCCCGATGCCGACGTGTTTTTTCTGGTGGGCGGCACGCAGGCCAACGCGACGGTGATCGACATGCTGCTCGCGCCGTACGAGGGCGTCGTTGCTGCCGAGACTGGCCACGTCGCCTGCCACGAGGCGGGCGCCATCGAGTTTGGCGGCCACAAGGTACTCACCATCCCCGGCTACGAGGGCAAGATGCACGCCGAGGACCTCGAGAACTATATCCAGGTGTTCTACGAAAACGAGAGCTACGAGCATACGGTGTTCCCGGGCGCCGTGTACGTGAGCCTATCGACCGAGTACGGCACGCTGTACTCCAAGGCCGAGCTTGCGGCGATTCATGCGGTATGCCAGAAGCGCGAGATTCCGCTGTTTGTGGACGGTGCTCGCCTGGCCTATGCGCTGGCGGCCGATGAGTGCGACATTACCCTGCCCGAGCTGGCGCAGCTGTGCGACGTGTTCTACATCGGCGGTACCAAGTGCGGCGCGCTCTGCGGCGAGGCTGTGGTGTTTTGCGGCATGCACGCTCCGGCACATCCCATTCCGCGCATTAAGCAGCACGGCGCGCTGTTGGCCAAGGGCCGCCTGACGGGCGTGCAGTTTGAGGCACTCTTTACCGATGGCCTGTATTTTGAGATTGGTCGACAGGCGATCGAGACGGCTCAGGCGCTGCGTCGTGTGCTGCACGAGCGCGGCTACCAGTTCTTTTTGGAGACGCCCACAAACCAGCAGTTTGTGATTCTGCCCAACGAGGACATGGCGCGCATTCGCGAGCATGCGGCGATCGAGTACTGGGAAAAGTACGACGAGACCCACACGGTGGTGCGCTTTTGCACCAGCTGGGCCACGACGCAGGAGGATATCGACGCGTTGGCGGCTGTCCTGTAGCCTGATGTAATGACGAGGGGCCGCCTTGCGCTGGGTTTGGCGCAAGGCGGTCTTTGTTTTTGAGGGGGAAGGGTTGTATGACCGAGATGTCCGAGCCGACGATTCGCCTGGCGACGCCCGATGATGCGCCGGCGTTGCTTGCCATCTATGAGCCGTATGTGCGCCAGACGGCGATTACCTGCGAATACGAGGTACCGAGCGTTGAGGAGTTCGCCGGGCGTATTGAGCGTACGCTCAAGCGCTATCCGTATCTGGTGATGGAGCTGGACGGGCGTCCGGTAGGCTATGCCTATGTGAGTCCGCTTAACAGCCGCGAGGCATACGACTGGTCGGTCGAGACGTCGATCTACCTGGCGCGCGATGTGCGCCATGGCGGGCTGGGTCGTAAGCTGCACGACGCGCTCAAGCAATGTCTGATTGCGATGGGCATTACCAACATGTGCGCGCTCATCGCCGTGCCGCACGACAAGGACGACGAGTACCTGACGCACAACAGTCAGGATTTCCATGCCCATATGGGGTATCGCCTGGTGGGTGCCTTTGACCGCTGCGCCCAAAAGTTCGGCCGCTGGTACGACATGTGCTGGATGGAGTTGGTCCTAGCCGAGCGCGTCCCTAACCAACCTAAGCCAACCTGGTTCCCCGACCTCCTCGCCTAAAACCACCACGAAGGTGCCTGTCCCCTTTGTGGTGGTTTTGGCAGGTTAGCCGATGGGCTCGGTGTATTTGGCACGGTCGGTGCGCTGGATGCGCTTGGAGACATGGAGCGGGCGGCCGTCGGTGTCGTAGACGTAGTCGGTGATTAGGATCAGCGCCTGCCCGCGCTCAACGTTGAGCAAAAACGCCTCGTTTTGCGAGGCATAGCACACCTCAAAGGTCTTGTGCCCCTGTGCCGGCGCGCGATGGAATTCCTGGCGCAGCGTCGCGTAGAGCGAACCATTGATATCGCGATCGATGAGTGCTTCAAAGCTCGGTGGTAGATAGGTAGTCTCCAGGCACAGCGGCGCATCGTCCAGATAGCGCAGACGGACAAGTTTGACGAGCTTGCTGCCCACGGCCGCATCAAAGAACTTAGCTATACTGCCGCCCGCCTTGGTAAAGCCCGAGTCCACCGTGCGCGTGGTGGGCTTCATGCCCTGACCCTGGACCTGCGCCGTATAGCTCGAAAACACCAGGTTGTTCTCGTGGAGCGCCGGCGTGTCGGCCACAAAGGCGCCGCGCCCGCGCTCGGTTCGAACCAGACCCTCATCAACGAGCACCTTAAGGGCATGGCGTACGGTGCTGCGCGACAGCCCCGATTCGTCCATGAGCTCCATCTCGGACGGCAGCTTGTCTCCGCGTGCGTAGATGCCGGCGGCGATGCGGTCGCGAAGCGTACCCGCCAAGCGCTCGTATTGGCTCAGTTTCTTTTTAGATGAAGCGTTCATGCGATCAGCCTATATCTAACTTGTATGCTTATCTAAGCAAGCATGTATTCAATACGACAACAAAACAGCTGGTAGCCAATTATCAAAAACCGCATCAGCAAAAATTCTAAGATAAATATAGCATACAACTAGTCGACATAACCAAAACATGTATGTAACTTGTATGCCATCGAGAGCATCAAACGAGAAGAAAGGCTGATGCACGATGACTACTCAGGAACAGGTTAAGGACGTCATCTCCCAGGTTTTGGCTGACAAGGCAGACAAGGGCGGCATCAAGCGCGTCGTGTGGATTGGCGCCGGCGGATCCAACGGCGGCAACTATCCTGCCCAGTACTTTATGGAGCACGAGGCCACGCAGGTCGTGAGCTCCAGCTACACCAGCAACGAGTTCGTGCACGCCACCCCGGCCTACGTCAACGAGAACACCCTGGCCGTCGTCGTGTCCATGCGCGGCACCAAGGAGACCATCGTTGCCGCCCAGGTCGCCAAGGACCACGGCGCCAGCACCATCGCCATCTATGTTGACGAGTCCGGCCTCACCGAGGTCTGCGACTACAAGATTCAGTACGACAGCCTGGCCGTCGACGAGTCCTGCATGGGCCGCACCAACTCCGCCGTCGTGACCATGATCGCCATGGAGCTTACGCAGCAGACCGAGGGCTATGCCGAGTACGAGACCGCTATGGCCGCCTTCGACTTGGTCGACCCCATCTATCGCAAGGCCGTCGAGTATACCCGTCCGCTCGCTGCCAAGTGGGCCGAGCAGAACGCCGACAAGCCCTGCATCAACGTCATGGCCCAGGGCCCGCTCTTTGGTGCCGCCTACGTCTTTAGCATCTGCAACGTGCAGGAGATGCTGCAGATCGACTCCTGCACCATCAACACCTGCGACTTCTTCCACGGCCCCTTCGAGATCCTGGACAAGCGCACCTCGCTGTTCCAGCTCATCAGCGTCGGCCGCAGCCGCTGCAACGACGAGCGCGGCATCCGCTTCGTCAACCAGTACGGTGGCGAGCGCGTCTATCAGCTCGACGCCAAGGAGCTCGGCCTCAACGACATCAAGGACAGCGTGAGCGAGTACTTCAACCACCTGATCTTTGCCCCGATCCTCAACAACGTGTATATGCGCGCGCTCTCCGCCGTCACCCACAAGGACTACATGACGCGCCGCTACATGTGGAAGCTCGACTACTAGGGGATAGAGCGGCCTAACAGCTCGATGTCCTCATAAGTTGCGGTGGAATAGTTCCTGTTTGGGGGCTTGAAGCCTCTATTTGGGAACTAGTCCACCGCAACCGCCAAGTAATCCGCTGAGGACGGAGGAAAACGGATCACTTTCCCGCTCGCCGATTTGTGTCTTGAAAAATGTATATAACGACTATAACGTAGTGTGAAACATATTGGAAACAATACCGAGGAGGCTGCGTTGAAGAAAAGCAATCTGGGCTATGTGCTGGTGCTGATCGCCGCGCTTATGTGGGGCAGCATCGGAATCTTTGTAAACGGCATCTCGGCCATGGGCGTTTCGTCCCAGAGCATGGCTGCCTTTCGCTTGTTGGTCGGAGCGCTTATCTTGGCGCCGGTCCTGATGTTTATGGGCTGCCGTCCGGGTGAGGGGTCTACCGTGGCTCAGGGTCCGCTGGCACTGTTCAAGGCAAGCCCTAAAGAGCTTGTTCCCTGCGCGCTTGTCGGTATTGTCGGCCTGGCCGCCGCCAACACCTGCTATTACGAGTGCATGGGCGAGGTGGGCATGTCCACGGCCTCGGTGCTGCTCTATACCTCGCCGGTGTTTGGCGTCGTGCTCGGCCGCGTGCTTTATCGCGAGGACGTGACCCCCAACAAGCTCGTCGCCATTGTCTTTAACATCGTTGGCTGCGTGCTTGCAGTGACCAATGGCGACCTTTCCGGTTTTCATTTTTCGGTTTGGGGCGTCACGTCGGGCGTGATTGCAGGCCTTTGCGGTGCGTCGCTCGCGGTGTTTAGCCGGATAGCAACCAAGACAGTCCACCCGCTGGCTGTCACGTTTTGGGGCTTTGTTTTTGGCGGTGCGGTTATGGCGGCTATCGCGGCTCCGTGGCCGGATGTCGCCGCGGCAATGTCGCCACAGCTGCTGCTGCTGTTCCTTGGCTTTGGACTCATCCCCACAGCCGTGGCTTACATCTTATATATGCAGGGTCTGTCCATGGGGCTCGAGACATCGAAAGTTCCCGTCGTAATGTCTTTCGAGACGGTCGTCACCGTACTGGTGGGCATTGGCATCTACGCTGAGCCCGCCGGCGCGATCAAGGTCCTGGGCATCGTGCTGGTGCTCGCGTCCATCCTGATCATGAACACCGACTTCTCCAAGCTGCGCAACAGTGTGTTTGTCGGTCATGTTGTTGAGAGCATGACCTTTAAGCCCAACGCGTGGTGGACGGAGAAATCGCAGGACATGGATCTGTTTAAGGAGCGCACCGGCATCGCGCTGGAGCCCACCGTGCAGGAAAGCCCCTGGTACTTTGTGCGATAGAGGATTGCGCGCAGGGTCTGACCTCGGGTTATCCAGCCAGCGCGGCCTACCCAGCCCCAACGTTTCAAATACGTTAAACCCGTCAACGGTCGATTTTCACCCGCGAACGGTCTTTATACTAATTAGCAATATAAGCAACGTATAAGACGTTATAATGACCATAACGAAAAGGAGGAGGCAAGATGAATCAGATCATTCTCGCATCTCATGGCGGCCTGGCCGCAGGCGCCAAAGACACGCTCGAGATGGTTCTCGGCGACGTGTCGAACGTCCACGTCGTGTCGCTTGCTCGTGACGACAAGGAGCCCATCACCGATAAGGTGGACGCCATGATCGCCACGTTCAACGCGGACGACACCGTCTATGTGCTGACCGATATGCTCGGCAGCTCGGTCAACAACAGCATGGTCGAGCTTTCCAAGAACGGCACGAAGTTCACGGTTGTCAGCGGTTTCAACATCCCGCTGGCGCTCACGCTCGCTATGAGCCCCGTCCCCGTCAAGGGTGCCGAGCTCGCAGCCCTCATCAACGAGGCCCGCACCGGTCTGACCAACCCCAACGCACCGGTCGAGGCTGCCGCGGCTCCCGCCAAGAAGGCCAAGGCGTCCCGTCACAGCTCCGGTCCCGCCAAGATCGTCCTCGCACGTCTTGATTACCGTCTGCTGCACGGCCAGGTCGTCTTTACCTGGACCACCAAGGTTCAGGCCGAGCGCATCATCGTCGTCGACAACGCCGCCGCCAACGATGACATCAAGAAGGGCGCTCTTAAGCTGGCCAAGCCCCAGGGCGTGCGCCTGAACGTCTTCACCGTCGAGCGTGCCCTCGCCAAGATGGACAAGCTCAACACCCTCGGCGAGCGCGTCATGTTCGTCTTTGGCAACACTGCCGAGATGCTGCAGTTCTGCCAGGGCTACAAGCTCGACGCCATCAACCTGGGCGCCACCGCCAACCACGACGGTGCCGATCAGGTCGGCGGCAAGGACAGCTCCGTCTTTCTCGACGCCACCCAGAAGGCCGACGTCAATCAGCTGCTCGACATGGGCATCAAGCTCTATGTTCAGCAGACCCCTACGTATCAGAGCGTCGACATCGACGCCAAGCTGTAATCAACCAGGCTTTTGCCTGACTGAAAGGAGAAGGGTATGAATACGTTCATCAGTGCGGTGCTCGTCGGCCTCGTCGGCGTGTTCTGCATGTGGGACTCCCGCCTGCTCGGTCGTCTTAACTTCGAGCAGCCCCTCGTTGGCGCTACGCTCGTCGGTCTGCTGCTGGGCGATGTGCCCACCGGCCTTGCCGTCGGTGCCGCCGTCGAGCTCGTGTCCATGGGCCTGGTGCAGGTCGGCGCCGCCGTTCCGCCCGATATGGTCCTGGGCGGCATCGTGGCCGCTGCCTTTGCGTGCCTGACCGATGCTTCCGCCGAGACCGCCATGACGATCGCCATCCCGGTCGCCGTCCTGGGTCAGCTTCTCGGCATCGTGTTCCGTTCCATCATCGCCGCCCTCACCCATGTGGCAGATAGCGCGATCGATAACGGAAAGTTCAAGACCGCCTACCGTATGCACATCTGCGCCGGCTCCGGTCTGTACGCCGTCATGTACTTCCTGCCGATCTTCCTCGCCGTTTTTGTTGGCACCGACCTGGTTCAGGCCATCGTCAACATGGTTCCCGAGTGGCTGTCCACTGGTCTTAACGTTTCGACCAAGATCATGACCGCCTACGGCTTGGCCCTGCTGCTCACCATGATGATCAAGAAGGGTATGACTCCGTTCCTGTTCATCGGTTTCCTGCTCGCCGCTTACCTCAACCTGTCCGTCATCGCGGTCGCTCTGATCGGTGTGTGCCTGGCTGTCGTCTTCATGGGCTTCAAGTTCAACGGTTCCCATGCAGCCGCCGGTGTCGATTCCGACTACGATCCGCTCGAAGACGACGAAGACTAAGGAGGAACACACTATGGCAACCGCAACCAAGGACGTGTCCCTGAACAAGAAGGTCAGCCAGTTCTTCTGGCGCTCCTGGGCCATCCAGGCCTCTTGGAACTACGAGCGTCAGATGAACATGGGCTTCCTCTACGGCATGGTTCCCACGCTCGATCGCCTCTATCCGGACGAGTCCGACCCCAAGCAGCTCGCTGCTAAGAAAGAGGCTTACCACCGTCACATGGCGTTCTACAACTGCACCCCGCAGACGAGCGCCTTTATCCTGGGCCTCACCGCCTCCATGGAGGAGGAGTACGCCAAGGATCCCGAGAACTTCGATCCCGATTCGATCAACGCGGTCAAGACCTCCCTCATGGGTCCGCTTTCCGGCATCGGTGACTCCTTCTTCCAGGGCACCATCCGCGTTATCGCCTTTGGCCTGGGCGTTCAGCTGGCTCAGCAGGGTTCCATCATGGGCCCGATCCTGGCCATGCTCATCTCCATCGTCCCCTCTGTGCTGATCACCTGGTTCGCCGCCAAGATGGGCTATCAGGGCGGCCACGAGTACCTGAGCAAGCTTCAGGGCGGCGACCTCATGGAGAAGCTCACGTATGTCTGCGGCATCGTGGGTCTTATGTCCGTGGGCGGCATGATCGCCACGCTGATCGGCGCCACCACCCCGCTGCAGTTCGCTGAGGGCACCGTCGTTATCCAGGACATCCTGGACGGCATGATGCCCCAGATGATCTCCCTTGGCCTCACCGGCCTTATGTACTGGCTCATCAAGAAGAACGTCAACACCGGTTGGCTTCTCGTGATCGCCATCGTGGGCGGCATCGCCCTCTCCGCGGCCGGCATTCTGGCCTAGTCGCGACCAAGCGCCTAACCGCTTTCCCCCGGGGGCCTGCCTGGCATCCCATACCCCAGGCAGGCTTCCATCCCCAAAATGCGACAATGGGACAGTCCCCTTGTCGCATCCTCAACGGACCGGCGACTCGGTCCAAACCACGGTAACCCTGCGAGCGCCCGGCAATGTGGCGCCGCAAAAATCGAAAGGAATGTGTCAGATGTACGAGATCGACCTTAACCTCCCTAAGCAGATCGTCGCTGACGTCCTGTCCA